>JAFBAS010000040.1 GCA_019247605.1 Hyphomicrobiales bacterium | reverse complement strand
GCGTTGATCGAGCCCGAGTTCACCACCGAGCGGGCGATGAGGAACACATCACCGCCCGAGGACGAGATGGAGCCGAGATTCTTCACCATGCCGTCGCTCGCGCCCTTGCCGGTAAAGCGCAAGGTCTGGCCGGCCATGAAGTTCTGGTTCGAGATGTCGAGCGAGGAGGCGACGAAAGAGCCGCCCGTGGTCACGACGCCCGACTTGCCGACCACCACGCCTTGCGGGTTCACCAAGTACACGGAACCTGTAGCGCTCAAAGTGCCCATGATCTGGGACAGATTCCCGCCCGTGACGCGATCGAGTGTCGCGCCGGCACCGTTGTTGATCTTGACCGTGCCGCTCTTGCCGATCGAGAAGGAGTTGAAGTCGATGATGCCGCGCTGGCTCGTCTGCGTGATCGTCTCGGTGAGGCCTTGCGTGCCGATCGAGCCGGCACCTGCGACGAAATGCCCTCCCTGCGGGAGCATGTTGGCGGGGATGGCGACCGGCGAACCCGCCTGCGCCGCCGTCGCGGCAATGAGCAGCGTCGTGCTTGCGAGCGCCGTGCTCCCCGCAAGGCTCGCGAGGAGGCGGCGCTGCCGACGGCGTGGCGTCTCAACGGCGCACAGGAGTTCATGCTCGGTCATCGCGCGGGCCTCATCAAAACCAGGAATGGACGTCATTTGCCCCCCATCTCGTAACCGAAGCGTGGTAGTTAGCCTGAGCTCTCTGGCGGCAGGCTCTCACTCTAAGTGAACCGGAGGCTGGATCGGGAACTAATGCTCCTCGCGAACTCGAATTCAATCGAGCTTTCAATCGTTTTTGGCCCCTCGCCGTATGAGACAGCGCGCCGGATGAGCGGTCATTTAATCTAATACAGAGTTGCGGACCCAGAAGCAATATGCACGACCGTCCATGTCATGGAGAACTTTGCGTCTAACGCACCATTCCTGCTGGGTGACATATCCAAGCGGCGAAATTTAGACTGGAATTCGAGAGCCCCGCACGGGGCCCTTTCGATTTCCAAGCCGCGCAATGAGGTTCGGCCGGCGCGGCAGGCGGCCCCACTACGAAGGAAGCGGCCGTTCCTGCGGTGGTGCTTGATCAGGAAGTTGCGTAGCGGCGTGGTGATTGATGCTCTTACGAAGGGCGTCCGAACCCGGGCTCGGGCTTGTGATCGGCCCGGTTGCACAGGACAAGCCCGAGGACGGTGATGACGTGGTGGATACGTTCAGCCCATCTCCTCGAGCTCGGCGATCATGCGCTCGATGAGCGAGAGGCCGGCTTCCCAGAACGTGGGATCGCTCGCGTCGAGGCCGAAGGGCGCGAGGAGCTCACGGTGATGCTTGGTGCCGCCGGCCTTCAGCATGTCGAAATACGCCTCCGCAAAGCCGGGATGCGCCTTCTCGTAAACCGCGTAGAGCGAGTTCACGAGGCAGTCGCCGAACGCGTAGGCGTAAACGTAGAAAGGCGAATGGATGAAATGGGGGATGTAGGTCCAGAAGGTCTCGTAGCCTTCGCCGAGACGGATGGCGGGACCGAGGCTCTCGCCTTGCACCGAAAGCCAGGTGGTGCAGATCTGGTCGGCGGTGAGCTCGCCCTCTTTTCGCTTCACGTGGATCTCGCGCTCGAAGGTGTAGAAGGCGATCTGGCGCACGACCGTGTTGATCATGTCCTCGACCTTTTGCGCCAGCATCACCTTGCGTTGCGCCTTGTCCTTTGTCTCGTCGAGAAGCTTGCGGAAGGTGAGCATCTCGCCGAAGACCGAGGCGGTCTCGGCGAGCGTCAGCGGGGCCGGCGCCATGAGCGCGCCATTCGGCGCCGCGAGCACCTGATGCACGCCATGGCCGAGCTCGTGGGCAAGCGTCATCACGTCGCGCGGCTTGCCCTGATAATTGAGCAGCACGTAAGGGTGGGCCGAAGGCACGGTCGGATGCGCGAAAGCGCCCGGCGCCTTGCCGGGACGCACGGGCGCATCGATCCAGCCTTCAACGAAGAAGCGCTCGGCGATCGACGCCATTTGCGGCGCGAAACCCGCATAGGCCGAAAGCACCGTGCTTTTGGCATCCTCCCAGCCAATGGTGCGATTCTCGACCTTCGGCAACGGTGCGTTGCGGTCCCAGAAGTCGAGCGCGTCCTGGCCGAACCAGCGTGCCTTGAGCCGATAATAGCGGTGCGAAAGG
>JAFBAS010000053.1 GCA_019247605.1 Hyphomicrobiales bacterium | reverse complement strand
TTCGTCCGCGATTCTCCGTGGCGAGAGCTTGCTTCGCGCCTTGCGAAAATGGAGAGACATGACTCAGCTTCACCTCGCGCACCGCACGAACTTGACACAAGGCTATCTCAGCGAACTTGAGGCCGGTCGTAAGACCGCAACGCCGCAGACGCTTCGCGTCATCGCGAAGGCGCTCGATATTGATTGCGCATGGCTGGGAGTTCAAAAGTCAAACCGGCGTTGACCGGACGCAGTTTCAATCCAGTCCACTACATGAATTTCCCAACGGCCGGTCATCCAGGCCAGCGTAACTCTTCGGCGCTTGTGAACGGAGTCCCTGCTCATCTCGAACCCATGCTTTAGAAACATGAAGGCACTCCCCTCCCCCGACGACGTAATCGCCTTCTGGCGCGGGGCCGGGAGCGACAAATGGTTCGCCAAGGATGACGAGTTCGACGCATCGATAAGGGCGCACTTTCTCGAGCTTGTCGATGCAGCCCGTCGAGGTGACCTCTCCCATTGGGAGGAGGAACCGGATGGGGTGCTCGCCCTCGCGATCGTGCTCGATCAATTCCCGCGCAACCTCTTCCGCGGCACGCCTCGCGCCTATGCGACGGACGCGCAAGCGCGCGGCGTGACCTCGCGCGCGCTGGCGCGCGGTTTCGAGCGTCGCTGCGATCAGGAACTCGTCACCTTCCTTTATATGCCGCTCTCGCATTCGGAAGATTTGGCCGACCAGGAACGCGCGGTCGTGCTCTTCGAGGCGCTCGGAATTCCGAAAAATCTGCACTCGGCGCGCGAGCACCGCGACATCATCGCCCGTTTCGGCCGCTTCCCGCACCGCAATGCGGTGCTCGGTCGAGGGACCACGCAGCAGGAACAAATCTTCCTCGAGGAAGGCGGCTTTGCAGGGTGATCTGCGGTGCGCTGCTGAGGCAAATGCCGTGTGGCCGCGAGCCGATGACCCTCGCCTGTCCTTGCGCCTCCTCAGTGTGGCTGGCATGGTGAGGCACGATTGAGGCTTCATTCGAGAACTCGGATCCATGCATGGCCGTCGCGATCAAGGACCGCGGAAAAGAATGGGAGGCCGGTGCCCAGGCCCTGTCGGGGCAGCTCGGCAAGACCATCCAAAGGCTGCGCAAGGCGTATAATCTTTCGCTTTCCGAGCTCGCCGAGCAGTCGGGTGTCGCGAAATCGATCATAAGCCAGATCGAGCGCAACGAAACGAACCCTACGCTTGCCACCATCTGGCGACTGAGCCAGGCGCTCGATGTCTCGATCGAACGCTTTCTCGCTTCATCCGACGAAGAACCCTTCATCGAGGAGACGCGCGCTGCCGCGACCCCGATTCTCGTCTCGGACGACGGCAAGGTGAAGCTCGCCATCGTCGGCTGGATCAAGACCGTCGAATGGCTGCAATGGTATGACGTGACCGCCGAGCCTGGTGGCGTGCTCGAAGCGGAGGGTCATCAGCGGGGCTCGGTCGAATGCCTCACCGTGCAAGTTGGGGAATTCGAGGTCGAGGCGGGCGAGGAGACGCGCCGCGCCGGACCTGGCGACACGCTGCGCTACCGTTGCGACCGCAACCATGTGGTGCGTTGCATCTCGGGAAAGCCCGGCCGCGCCACCATGGTCTGCATCCTCAAGGCCGCGGTGATGGAGTAGGCCGCGAAGGCCGGCGCCTTTGAGCCGACGTCTCGAGGTGGCAGGCTTTTGCCCTTTCAAGCATTCGGGATCACGCGGTGGCGCCAACCTCCAAGAGAAACCCAAAGAGCGTTGCTGACCCAATGCGCATCGCGGAGGGGCTCACCTTTTGGAGCGAGCCCGTCACCGCCGAGCCGCTCGGTGGCGGGCTCACCAACGCCAATTTTCTCGTGCGCCATCGGGGCGAGCGCTTCGTGGTGCGCGTGGGTAATGACATTCCCCGCCATCACGTGATGCGTTTCAATGAGCGGGCGGCCGCATTCGCGGCCCACGCGGCGGGTGTATCACCGCGCGTGTTGCATCAGGAGCCCGGCGCGCTCGTCGTGGCTTTCGTCGAAGGGCAAGTGCTTTCGCCCGAGACCGTCCGCGAGGAAAAAAGGCTCGAGCGCATCGTCGAGCTCATCCGCCTTTGCCATACGAGAATGATCGAGCATCTGCGCGGCCCGGTCCTCATGTTCTGGCCGTTCCACATCCTGCGCGACTATGCGGCCAGCTTGCATGAGGGAGGAAGTCGTTTTGCTCCGGAACTCCCGCGTCTCGCCGCAGCCGCCGCAAAGCTCGAGCGCCGTATCGGAGCGATCGATGTCGTTTTCTGCCACAACGACCTTCTTGCCGGAAACCTGATCGACGACGGTGAAAGGCTCTGGCTGATCGATTGGGACTACGCGGGCTTCAACTCGCCGCTCTTCGACCTCGCGAATCTCGCCTCGAACAACGGCTTCACGCCGGCCATCGAGGAGCGCCTCCTCTCCTTGTATTTCGGGGGCAAAGTCGATGCCGATCTCCCGGCGCGCTTTGCCGCGATGCGCGCGACCTCGCTCTTGCGCGAAGCGATGTGGGGCATGGTCTCCGAGCTTCACTCGACGCTTCCCATCGACTACGTGGCCTACGCCAAGGAACATCTCGCCAAATTCGACGCGGCCTTTGTCGAGCTCGATTTCCGGAAGGGTGACGAATGACCTTTCCGACGCAGGCTCAGATCGTCATTATCGGCGGCGGCATCATCGGTTGCTCGACGGCCTATCACCTGGCCGAGTTCGGTGCCAGAGACGTGCTGCTTCTCGAACGCAAGAAGCTCACGAGCGGCTCGACCTTTCATGCGGCGGGCCTCGTCGGGCAGTTGCGCACATCGGCGAACATCACGCGCCTTCTTACGCGCTCGATCGAGATCTATCGCGGGCTCGAGGGCAAGACGGGGCAGGCGACCGGTTGGAAAATGAATGGCGGGTTGCGACTTGCCTGCAATGCGCAGCGCATGACGGAGATCAAGCGGCAGGCGACCACCGCGCGGTCCTTCGGGCTCGAGATGCATCTTCTCTCGCCAAAGGAGGCGCACGAACTTTGGCCCCTCATGGACATCTCGGATGTGTTGGGCGCGGCCTATCTCCCGACGGACGGCCAAGCAAACCCTTCCGACATCACGCTTTCGTTCGCCAAGGGAGCGCGCCAAAAAGGCATGCGTATCATCGAGGATGTGGCGGTCACGGATGTCGTGCTCAAGGATGGGCGGGCAGAAGCCGTGATGACCGCGCAAGGCCTTATCGCCTGCGAGACGATCGTCATCTGTGCCGGGCAATGGTCGAAGGAGATCGGGCGCAAGGCGGGCATCACAATCCCGCTGCAATCCGTCGAGCATCAATATTTGATCACCGAGCCCTGCGGCGCGCCGCGCAATTTGCCGACGCTTCGCGATCCCGACCGCCTCATCTACTACAAGGAGGAAGTCGGCGGCCTGGTGATGGGCGGCTACGAGCCGAACCCGATTGCCTGGGCGCTCGACGGCATTCCCGAAAGTTTCCATTTCACACTGCTCGAATCGCGCTTCGATCATTTCGAGCCGATCATGGAGCAGGCGCTTGCCCGCACACCCGTGCTGGCGATGGCAGGCGTGAAGAGCCTGATCAACGGCCCTGAATCCTTCACGCCCGACGGCAATTTCATCCTCGGCGAGGCGCCCGAAGCGAGAAATGTCTTCGTCGGTTGCGGCTTCAATGCCTTCGGCATCGCTTCGGGTGGCGGCGCCGGGTGGGCGCTGGCGCAATGGGTCCTCGCCGGTGAACCGCCCCTGGATCTGTGGCCCGTCGACATCCGCCGCTTTTCCCCCTCCGTGCATGGCGATGAGGGTTTCGTGCGCGAGCGCACGCTCGAAGCCTATGCCAAGCACTACACGATGGCTTGGCCGCATGAGGAATATGAGAGCGCTCGTCCTCGCAAGACTTCACGCCTTTACGCGACGCTTGCGGCCAAGGGTGCTTGCTTCGGCTCGAAGCTCGGCTGGGAGCGCCCGAACTGGTTTGCGCGAGCGGGCCTCGAGCCCAAGGACATCTACGGCTATGGGCGCCAGAACTGGTTCGACGCAGTCGGCGATGAGCATCGCGTGGTGCGTGAGCGCGTAGGGCTCTTCGACCAATCCTCCTTCGCCAAATTCGAGGTGCGCGGCAAAGGCGCCGAAGCCGCGCTCGATCAGCTTTGCGCCGGCGATGTGACCCGACCACCCGGACGCACCGTCTATACGCAAATGCTCAACACCCGAGGCGGGATCGAGTGCGACCTCACCGTGTCGCGCTTCGCACCAGAGCGCTACTTCATCGTCACCGGCACGGGCTTTCGCACGCATGATCTCGCCTGGATCAGGCGCAACCTTCCGCCGGGAGCCGAAGTCGAGATCGCCGATGTGACGGAGGGGTATGGGTGCCTCTCGCTGATGGGACCCGGTGCACGTGAGGTGCTCGGCGCGGTCTCGGATGCGGATGTGTCGAACGAAGCGTTTCCGTTCGCCACCTGCCGGGAGATCGAAATCGGCGGTGTGAGCCTTCGGGCGCTACGCATCACCTATGTGGGCGAGCTCGGCTTCGAGCTGCATGTGCCGGCCGATAGCATCGAACGCGTCTACGCGGCTTTGATGGAGGCCGGGGAAGCGCATGGCATCGCAAATGCCGGCTATCGGGCGATCGAGTCGCTTCGTCTCGAAAAGGCGTATCGGGCCTGGGGCGCCGATATCGGTGCCGACACCACACCGGACGAAGCCGGGCTTGGCTTTGCGGTTCGCAAGGACATGGGTCGCCCCTTTCTCGGGCGCGAGGCGCTCCTCGCCAAGCGCAAGGCGCCGCTTTCGCGCAAGCTTGCGATCTTCACGGTCGATGATCCGAGGATCGTTCTTCTCGGCCGCGAGACGATCATCCGCAATGGCGAGGCGGTCGGCTGGCTGACGAGCGGCGGATGGGGGTATACGGTGGCGACGAATATTGGGCTCGGCTATGTGCGCTGGGCAAAAGGCGTCACCGATGAGTTCCTGAGGGCCGGTGAATATCGGCTTGATGTCGCCGGAGAGGAGGTGCCGGCCCGCTTCCATCCGCTTCCCCTGTATGATCCGACAGGATCGCGTCCGCGAGCATGATTGTCAGGAGGCCGCACCACTTTTGCAGAGGTGAAGAGCGCAAGAATGCATTCGTGGTGATCTTGCGCGAGTGACCTTGTAGGGAGCAGCCCATGCCCAGCGCCGAGCAGTGGCCGGAATTGCCCTATGCGGATTGGCGTGACACCGCCGCCACTTTGCAGCTTTGGACGCAAATCATCGGCAAGGTCCGCCTCTCCCTCACGCCCTGGCTCAATCACGGCTGGCAAGTCCCTCTCTACGTGACGGCGCGTGGCCTCGGCTCATCGCCGATCCCGGTCGACCGCGAGAATCTCGAGCTCGAATTCGATTTCGTCAGTCATCGGCTTGTTGCCAGCACCAGCCGGGGCGAGATCGAGACGCTGCCGCTCGAACCGCAAACGGTGGCCGATTTCTATCGCCGAGTCGTCGGGCTTCTCGGCCGCATCGGGATCGCGGTGTCGATCAACCAGGCGCCGAATGAGATCGCAAATGCGATCCGCTTCTCTGAAGATCGCGCCCATGCCGCCTATGATGCCCCGGCCGTGCATCGGTTCTGGCGCGCGCTCATTCAAGTCGACCGCGTGTTCAAGCTTTTCCGAAGCGGCTTCATCGGCAAAGCGAGCCCCGTGCATTTCTTTTGGGGCAGCTTCGACCTCGCCGTCACCCGTTTTTCCGGACGAACGGCCCCGCTTCACCCGGGTGGCGTTCCCGGACTTCCTGATGCGGTCACCCGGGAAGCCTATTCGCATGAGGTGAGCAGCGCGGGATTCTGGCCTGGAAACGACGCCTTCCCGCAAGCGGCTTTCTATTCCTATGCCTATCCAGAGCCCAAAGGCTTTCGCGAACGACAGGTCACGACAGGCGCTGAATACGACGGCAAGCTCGGGGAATTCATCCTTCCCTACGACAAGCTCATCGTCGCGTCCGATCCCGATGCCGTGCTTCTCGATTTTCTAACCACGACCTACGTGGCTGCCGCCGATTGCGGCCATTGGGATCGCGGCGCGCTCGAATGTCCCTTCGGCGTTCCGGGCAAGGTGCGGCCGATATGACGAACGCGTCGCCGGGCCGCGCTCGCTGAGCTATCCTCGGCTGGACACTCGCAGAAAAAGGCAAGCTTGCGTGCCCGAGCTTCGTGCCGCCCAAGATACCGCGCCGGCTCGCTTCGACGAGACCTTCGATGTCGTCGTGGTCGGCTCGGGTTCGGCCGGGGGCGCGGCTGCGCTCAGGCTCGCGAAGGCCGGTCTTTCGGTGCTGATGCTCGAAAAGACCGAGCGTCTCGGCGGAACGAGCGCGATGTCCGGCGCCGGCGTATGGATACCTGCCAATCATCACGCGCGCGCGGCCGGATTTGCGGACAGCCAAGAGGAAGCGCTCGCCTATTTGCGGGCTGCCTCTCCAGAGGGATGGGAAGCCGAGGAACCCTTATGGGCGAACTTCGTCGAAGCAGCCCCGCGCATGCTCGCCTTCCTCGAGGAGAATTCGCCGCTGCGCTTCGCGCTCACGACCGAGCCCGACCCCATGGCGGAGCGCGAAGGCGGAAAGAAGCAGGGCCGAATGGTCTCGCCCCTCCCGCTTGCGCGGCGCCTTCTCGGTCCTTTCGCGGCGCGTCTGCGCCGATCGACCTTGCCGCATCTCTTCACCTATCACGAGATGATCGGTTTCGATGTCTATCATCACCCGATCCGAGCGCTCGCGAAGCTTGCCCCCCGGTTGCTGAATCGACTCCTCACGGGCCGAAGAGGGCAGGGCAGCGCCCTCATGACGGGACTCTTGAAAGGCTGCCTCGATGCTGGATGCCGCATCGAGATGGAGGCGCGCGCCACCGATCTCGCTGTGGAGGAACGCAACGGCGCGATCGAGGGCGTTATCGTCGCCGCGGGTTCCGGCAGGCGCCGGGTTCGGGCGAGGCGAGGCGTGGTGCTTGCGGCCGGAGGCTTCGACTGGAACGACCGATTGCGCGAGCAAAATTTCAAAGGCCCGCTCGATCGTCTCGGCGCGCCGCGCGGCAATGAAGGGGACGCCCAGCTCATGGCCGAGCGGGCCGGCGCGGTGCTCGCGCACATGGATCAGGCGAACGTCTTCCCTTGTCTGCCGACCGTTTACGAAGGCAGCCCGCACGGAATGCCGATCCTGTTCCAGGCGGAGCCGCATGCCATCCTCATCGATCGCAACGCAAAGCGTTTCGTGAGCGAATGCGACTACAACCTCGGCGAGGTGCTCGACAGGCGCGACCCCAAGAGTGGCGAAGCGCTACACTTGCCGGCCTGGCTCGTCGCCGACGCGAGGTTCCTCTCGCGCTCTCTCCTCTTTCGTCGGTATGCCCGCCACGAGCCCCACTGGATCGTCAAGGCGCCCACGCTGCGCGCCTTGGCCGAGCGGATCGGCTTGCCCTCCGACGCGCTCCAAGCGTCGGTCGCTCGCTTCAACAGCTTTTGCGCGCAAGGGAAAGACGCGGATTTCGGGCGCGGCGAGAGCCTTTGGGAAACGAAGAAATTCGGCGGTCCCGCGGCGCAGCTCAAGCCCATCGAGCGCGCGCCTTTCCTCGCCATGAGCTTCAATCGCTCGATCCTTGGAACGAAGGGCGGCGTCCGCACCAACGCTCAGGGACAGGCGCTGCGCCAAGACGGCAGCGTCATTCCGGGACTTTACGCGGCCGGGCTCACGATGGCGAACCCGATCGGCACCCGGGCGGTGGGAGCAGGAACGACGCTCGGTCCCAATCTGACCTGGGGCTTCATCTGCGCCGAAGGGCTTTTGCGCGACAATCGATGAGTTCGGGAGACGAGGCGCGGTGGCCATTTCCGATTTTGGCAAGGCTCGTCAGATGAAGTATCGTGACAGCAACGGGAAGAGCCGTCCGCTTCGATTTCGATATTCATCAACAGGTGCAGTTTACGCTTGGGTGCGATCGACATGAGGAAATCGACAGGTAAAGGGCGTCTCCTTGCGATGATTTTCGTCGCGTCAATCGGTCCTTTGCCAGGCATGGCTCAAGACACGGTTTGCCAAAACGATTGCATCAAGAACTACAACGCTTGCATCGGTCAATGTGGCGGGACGCGAGCCTCCATGCCCTGGGAGCCGGTCGCCAGAGACAAGCTCACGAACATCAACGATTGCGTGCGTTCCCAATGCCGCGATCCGCTCAACACGTGCCGGAGCGATTGCAGCAAGAGCGGCACGGGCACGAAGCGGAAGTAATTACGGCGCAGTGCACTTAATTCGCGGCAATGTGATGTTCCCGGTTGCACAAGGCGCCCCCTTCTCCCGCGCTATTCGCGCGGGAGAAGGTGCCTTCCGCGTAGCGGAAGGCGGATGAGGGCGAATTGCGCGGAGCCTATGATCCAAAGTTTAGCCCTTGGTCCATGGGATGGCGGCGCGGATGTGATCCAGCACAATGTCCCCACCGCCAATGATGAGAT
>JAFBAS010000024.1 GCA_019247605.1 Hyphomicrobiales bacterium | reverse complement strand
CGAGTGGGGAGGCTTCTTCTCGACCTATGCTCCGGGAACGGCGACGCCCGAAGCGACCTTGGCGGGCCTCGGTAGGGAGTTCCGCATCGCGACCTCGGGCATGAAGCCTTACTCCTGCTGTCGAGGCCTGCATGCCTGTCTCGACGCCTTGTTCGAGATGATGCAAGAGGCTCGCGTCGATGCTTCGGCGATCGCCGGAATGGTCGTGCACGGCAACGCGCAGACCTGCCGCCAATTCGATCGCCTCATCATCGGCAACATGCTCGATGCCCAGTTCAGCATGCAATACGCGCTTGCCGTCGCTGCGCTGAGCGGGCGTGCGACGCTCGACCAGTTCTCACCTTTGCGCAGCGAGGAGCCGGAGGTGCGGCGCATCATGCGCCTCGTGCAGGTGGTCGATGACCATGTGCTCAAGATCGGCGAATATCCGCCACTCGAGCTTCGCCTCACAGACGGTCGAAGCCTCGTGCGACAAATTCCCTTCGCCAAAGGGGCGCCGGAAAATCCGCTCGGCGATTTCGAGCTCGAGCGCAAGGCGATGTCGCTGATCACGCCCGTGCTCGGTACCGCGCGAGCCCGCCAGCTGATGGGTCTCGTCGCGCGTCTCGAGGAGGTCGCCGATATGCGCGAGCTTACCGGGCTTCTCGTGCCGGAGGGGGAAGCGCGAGGCGCCGCATGAGCGCGATCCCCTGATGCGGCGGTTTCTTTTAGCCCGGCTCGGCTGGGCCGTGCCGGTTATTCTCGCGATCCTCATCGTCAACTTCCTGATCATTCACATCGTGCCGGGCGATCCGATCCAGGCGCTTGTCGGGGATTTCCCCGCGCCTCCCGGTTATGCCGATCAGGTGCGGCATGAGTTCGGTCTCGACCAACCCGTGCTCACGCAGCTCGGGCTTTACCTCCTCAACCTCGCCAAGGGGCAGCTCGGCTTCTCCTTCGCCAATCGGCAACCGGTGCTCGGGCTCATTCTCGAGCGCGCGCAATTCACCTTGCTCTTGATGTTGCCAGCGCTCGTCGCGGCGGCGCTTCTCGGGATCGTCATGGCGCTCGCCGCCGCACCTCGTGCCGGCAGCCTGTATGATTCGGGCCTCACGGCTTTGAGCCTCGTCGGCTTCTCCTTGCCGATCTTCTGGCTCGGCCAGCTTCTCGTCATCGTTTTCGCCATCAAGCTTCACTTATTGCCCGCTCAAGGCATGTTCTCGCTGCGCACGCGGCTCACCGGATGGTCCTATGGGCTCGACGTGCTTTGGCATCTCGTCCTGCCGATGTTCGCCGTCACCATCTATTATGTGGCGATCGTCGCGCGCGTGGCGCGTGCGAGCGTGCTCGACGCGCTGTCGCAAGATTTCGTGCTCACCGCCAAGGCGAAGGGACTGAGCAGTCGCCATGTCCTGTGGCGCCATGTGCTGCCCAACGCGCTCATTCCCGTGGTCACCGTGATCGGATACAATTTCGGCTATTCGCTCACCGGCGCCATTCTGGTCGAGACGGTGTTCGCCTGGCCTGGCCTCGGCAACCTCTTCATCACCTCGATCGGCAATCGCGACTACCCCGTTCTGCAGGGCATCTTCCTCTTGACCGCGCTTGCGGTCGTCATCGCCAATGTGGCGACCGATCTCCTCTATGCCGCCCTTGACCCGCGGGTGCGCGCCACACGGTTTCGCCATGCGTAGGATGTGGCGGCGCTTCCTCACCTATCGGGCGGGCGTCCTCGCCGCCGCCTATGTGCTTCTCCTCGTGCTCATAGGCCTCGCGACGCCGTTCCTGCCAGGCCCCGATCCGCGGCAAATCTCGAACGAGGTGATGCAAGCTCCGAGCCTCGTGCATCTTCTCGGCACGGACGAGCTCGGACGGGACGTGCTTTCCGGCATTATCCACGGCATCGAAGTTTCGCTCACCGTCGGGTTTGCGGCGGCTTGCGCCGCGACGGTCATCGGCGTCGTCATCGGCGCGGCCGCCGGATATTACGGTGGTGCCCTCGACCTTCTCGTCATGCGCATCGCGGAAATGTTCCAGGTGGTGCCGAGCTTTATCCTCGCGGCCGTCATCGTGGCGCTGTCCGGCCCCGGGCTCACCCGCGTCGTCGCGGTGATCGCGCTCCTTGCCTGGCCGCAGGTCGCCCGCCTCATGCGCGGGGAGGTCATGCGCATCAAGGGGCTCGAATTCGTGGACGCGGTGCGTTGCCTCGGGGTGCGCGAGCCCGTCATCCTCGCGACCGAGGTAGTCCCGAACGCTCTCGCTCCCGTGCTCGCGGCCGGCACCTTGATCGTCGCCCAGGCGATCCTGCTCGAGGCCGCGCTCAGCTTTCTCGGCCTCTCCAGCGCCGATCTCGTGAGTTGGGGACGCATGCTCAACAGTGGCCAGCGCTTTCTCTACAATGCCTGGTGGCTCTCCGTGTTTCCTGGCAGCGCGATCTTCCTCACCGTGCTCGCGTTCAACCTCTTGGGCGACGCGATCGGCGTGGCGCTCAATCCGCGCACCGAGGCCTGAGCGATGTCGCGGGAGGCGCCACCGATCTTGCGGCTCCAGGATGTAAGCCTCACCTTCCGCACGCGTGCGGGCGCGGTCCGCGCCCTCAATGGAGCGAGCCTCGCCGTGCACGAAGGCGAGGCGATCGGCCTTGTGGGTGAGTCGGGCTCGGGAAAGTCGACGCTCGCACGTGCCGTCCTCGGCCTCAACCCCGAGCGCAGCTCGCGGATCGAAGCCGGACGCATCCTCATTGCCGGCCGCGACGTGACCCGCCTCTCGCAAGCCGAATGGGAGGGCGCGCGCGGGCATCCCGTGGCGATGGTCTTCCAGGATCCATTGAGCTTCCTCAATCCGATCATGCGCATTGGGCGCCAGATCGCCGAGAGCATCGAGCGCCACGCGCCCGACCGCCGGGTCGAGGAACGGGTCGGCGAGCTCCTCGCTCTCGTCAAGCTGCCCCCGTCACTCGCGCGCGCCTATCCGCATGAATTGTCGGGCGGCATGCGCCAGCGGGCGCTTCTTGCCGTGGCTCTCGCTTGCGAGCCGCGCTTGTTGATCGCCGACGAACCGACGACCGCGCTCGACGTAACCACGCAGGCGGAAATCCTCGCTCTCTTGCGGGATTTGCGCGAGCAGCTCGGCATGGCGATGCTTCTCATCACGCATGACCTCGGCATCGTGTCCTCGGCCTGTGAGCGCCTTTACGTGATCTATGCCGGGCGGGTGCTCGAATGGGGGCGCTCGCAAGACGTTTTCGGCGCGCCCGCCCATCCCTACACGGTCGGGCTGTTTCAAGCGGCACGCGCCGACCGCGATGCACAAGGGCGATTTGCGACGATCGGCGGCGAGCCGCCCGATCTCGGGGAGACGGCAAAAGGCTGTCCCTTCGCACCGCGTTGCCCGAGCGCGATGGCCGAATGCATCCAGTCGATGCCCGGTGTGACCGTTGTGGGCGAAGCGGGTTCGCATGCCGTGCGATGCTGGCTTTATCCCCCGGCGCAGGATGCGGCGGCTACCGCTGGTCACGTTTTCGGAAGCTGACATGGCGACGCTTCTCGCGCTGCAAGGCGTCACCCACACATTTCGTCGTTCCGGGGGCGCGCTTGTCACGGCCGTGCGCGACGTAAGCCTCGAGGTCGGAGAGAGCGAGACGGTCGCGCTCGTCGGCGAATCGGGCTCGGGAAAATCGACGCTGGGACGCATAGCGCTCGGCCTCATTCGTCCGGATGCGGGGCGGGTGCTCATCGCCGGCAAGAACCTCCACGACATGGCGAACCGGGAGCTGCGCCGCGAGCGCATCGCGTTCCAGCCGATCTTCCAAGATGCGACCGCCTCTCTCAATCCGCGCCGCACCGTGCGCGACTTGCTGCGGCAAGCGCTGCGGCAGCGGGGAGCGGATCGCAATGAACATATGCGCATCGAGCTGCTCGAGAGCGTCGGGTTGCGACCGGGCAGCCTCTACCTCGAGCGCTACCCGCATGAGCTGAGCGGCGGGCAGCGTCAGCGCCTGGCGATCGCCCGCGCTCTCGCCATGAAGCCTCGCCTGATCATCGCCGACGAGCCGCTCTCGGGGGCCGATGTGTCGATGCGCGGGCAGGTCCTGAACCTCCTCTTGGATATCAAGAAGGAGCGCGGCCTCGCCTATCTCATGATCACGCACGACATCTCGATCGCACGCGCTTTCGCGGATCGCGTGGCCGTGATGAAGGAGGGGCAGATCGTCGAGGAAGGCCCAGCGGGCGTCGTGTTGTCGAAGCCCCGGGAAGACTACACGAAACGCCTCCTGGCCGCCGTGCCGCAACTCGCATATTGATGGGCAATCAAGAAGACGAGCGTCGCTCGCTCACTCACAAGGAGCGCGCGATCAACATCTTCATGATCTCGTTCGTCCCGCCATAAATCTTCTGGATGCGCGCATCGACGAATATGCGCGAGATCGCATATTCCTGCATGTAGCCGTAGCCGCCGTGGAGTTGCAGGCATTCGTCAGCCGTCTCGACCTGCTTTTGCGAGCACCACCATTTCGCCATCGAGGCGGTGACCGTGTCGAGCTCGCCCGCCACCAGGCGCTCGACGCACCAGTCGATGAAGACGCGTCCGATCATCGCCTCGGTCTTGCGTTCGGCGAGCGTGAAGCCCGTGTTCTGGAACTCGATGATCGGTTGGCCGAAAGCCTTGCGCTCTTTCGTGTAGGCGACGGTGAGCTCGATAGCGCGCTCCATCGAGGCGACCGCGGCAACCGCAAGCGCGAGGCGCTCTTGCGGCAATTGCTGCATGAGTTGCACGAAACCTTGGCCTTCCTCGGGGCCGAGGAGATTTTCGGGAGGCACGATGGCGTCCTCGAAGAAGAGTTCGGACGTGTCCGAGGCGTGAAGACCGATCTTGTCGAGATTGCGCCCGCGTTTGAAACCTTTGTTGTCCTTGGTCTCCAGCACGAAAAGCGAAATCCCTTTGGCGCCGCCTTCGCCGGTTCGCGCCACCACGATCACGAGATCGGCGAGCTGGCCATTGGTGATGAAGGTCTTTTGCCCGTTGACTA
>JAFBAS010000162.1 GCA_019247605.1 Hyphomicrobiales bacterium | reverse complement strand
CAGAGAGGCGGGCATCTGAGATCCTGGTCGAAGGGCCGAGACGCTTGCGTTGCGGCCGCGCGCATCCGCGGCGGCGCGCGTTCGTTCTCGCTGACCCGAAACGGACGGTATATGTTCGCGCCGCTCAGCTCACTTCGTTTTCGAAGCTCCGATCTCCTGGTCCCAGCGCTTGAAGGCGAGCACCATCTTGTCGTTGTCGAGCGGCGTTTCGATCGGCGCGCCGGCGATCCACTCCTCGTATTGCGGGCGACCGAATTCCTTGAGCGCTGCCTGGCTTGCGGTCGGCGCCATCGAGAGAGGCACGTCCTTCACGGCAGGTCCGGGATAAAAATAGCCCTCGTCGTAGGTGAAGGCCTGCTGATCGGGCCGCAGCACCCATTTCACGAGCTCGAGCAAAACCGGCAGTTTCTCTTCGGCGACACCCTTCGGAATCGCCATGTATTGCGCGTCCGAGACCCAGTGGAAGCCTTTGAGGCGACCGACCTCCGCCGATTTCGGCACGATGCCGAGCACGCGCGGATTGATGTCCCAGCCCGTAGTCGAGGCGATGATGTCGCGTGTTCCATCGCCCAGCTCTTTCATGGTGAGGCCCGTGCCGGTCGGATAATATTCGATCGCTTGACCGAGCTCCTTGAGGTAGGCCCAAGTCTTCTCCCAGCCCTTTTCCGGATCCTTTGGCGCGGCATCGCCGAGGATGTAGGGCAGCCCCATGAGGAAAGTGCGACCCGGTCCCGAATTGGCAGGACGCGCATAGAGGAACTTGTTCGGATTGGCTTTCGCCCAAGCGAGGAGTTCCTCGGCGGAAGCGGGAGGCGACTTCACCCTCTCGGGCGCATATTCGATGAGCGGACCCGAGGGGTAATATACCATGCACATGGCGCCCCCTTTGCCGAGGGCCTGCATGTCGAGCGCGCCCTTCGAGTAGATCGCCTCGGGTTTGGGGAGAATGTCGGCATATTTCGGCAGGAGCTCGGACCATAGCTTCTGCTCATTGCCGGCCGAGACGATGTCGAGGCCGCCGAGCACGAAATCGATATCGACGCGCCCGGCGTCCTGCTGCGCCTTGAGCTTGCCCGGCAGCTCCGGCGCCGGCGCCTTGGTGAAGGTGATGCGCGAGACAAGCTCGGGCTTGGCGGCGCGGAAATTCTCGATCGGTTTTTGCACCAAGGCGAGGGCGCCGCCGACATCGACGAGGTTGATGGTGACCGGCGATTTTGGCATCGCCAATTGGGCACGGGCGCGAGGCGCGAGCGCCCCCACCGCGAGGGCTCCGGCAGTGCCCGTCAGCAAAACGCGGCGGGATGGGCGAAAGATCGTCATGGGATTTCCCTCTTCGTTTCGGCTTCGCGTCGCCGATCAAAGCTTGTAGGCCGTCTTGGGCAGGCGATAGGCGAGGTCGAGTGCCAACTCTTGCGCCTCATCCTCGTCGAGCCGATGGGTGGCGACAAGCTCGGCGAGATAGGCGCAATCGACGCGGCGTGCCAGGTCATGCCTCGCCGGGATCGAGCAGAAGGCGCGCGTGTCGTCGTTGAAGCCCACCGTATTGTAGAAGCCCGCCGTTTCGGTCACGATCTCGCGGAAACGCTTCATTCCCTCGAAGCTGTCGAAGAACCACCAAGGCGGCCCGAGCCGAAGGCAGGGGTAATGGCCGGCGAGCGGCGCGAGCTCTCGGCCGTAAGTGGTCTCGTCGAGCGTGAACAGAATGAGCGTGAAGCGGCGCGTATTGCCGAAGCGATCGAGCAGCGGCTTCAAGGCGCGCGCATATTCGGTGGGCGTTGGGATGTCGGCGCCGACATCCCGGCCAAAGCCTGCGTGCAGCAGCGGGTTGTGGTTGCGCAGCGACCCCGGATGGAGCTGCATCACGAGCCCGTCCTCGACGCTCATCGCCGCCATCTCGGTGAGCATCTGGGCGCGGAACATCTCGGCTTCCTCGCCGCTTGCCTTGCCGTCGCGCACCTTGGCGTAAAGCGCTTGCGCTTCGGCGCGCGGAAGATCGGCCGTTTGCGCGCTCGGATGCCCGTGATCGGTCGAGGTCGCGCCCATGGCGGCAAAGAAGGCGCGGCGCTTGCGATGTGCGTCGAGGTAACCTTCGAAGCTTCCCATATTCTCGCCTGTCACCGCGCCGAAGCGCTCGAGATTTTCGGCAAAGCCTTCAAATTGCGGATCGACCACGGGGTCGGGCCTGTAAGCGGTGATGACGCGTCCTTTCCACCCGCTTTCGCGGATCGTTTGATGCCAACGCAAATCGTCGAGCGGGCTTTCAGTCGTCGCAAGCGCCTCGATCTTGAAGCGCTCGAAGAGGGCGCGCGGGAGAAAATCGGGCGTGGAAAGGAGTTGCGAAATTCGTTCAAAAAATGCCTCGGCGTTCTTTGCCGAAAGACGTTCATCGAGACCGAAGAGCGTCGCGAAGGCGTGATCGAGCCAGGCGCGCGTCGGTGTGCCGCGGAAGAGGTGGTAATTCTCGGCGAAGCATCGCCACACCTTGCGAGGGTCGGTTTCGACCGGCTTGCCGTCCTTGCGTGGAATGCCGAGCTCTTCCAGCGTGACGCCCTGACTGTAAAGCATTCGGGTTACGTAATGGTCGGGCTTGACGAACAGCGTCGCGGGATCGGAAAAGGCCTCGTTTTTCGCGAACCAGCGCGGATCGGTATGGCCGTGCGGCGAAAGGATCGGCAAGTCCTCCACGCTTTCGTAGAGGCGACGCGCGATCCGGCGCGCCTGCGGCTCGATCGGGAAAAATCGGTCGGGATGCAAAAAGATTCCCGCCTCCTGGAGAGAAGCTTTGTTTCTTCCCGATCCTGTTGCTGGAAGTGGCGAAGACATTAAGCCCTTGCGAATACCGGAACCTCGTCCCCCTTCATGCGGGCCTGAGGCTAACAGCCATCACGAAGGTTTGGAAGCAACCGATCGCATTGGGCTTGCACGCCCGTCCCGTGCTACTTGTGAAGCGAAAAGCCGGTGATCCGCGCCCCGGTGACGAGCACGCCCGCATAGACGATCGCGCCGATCAGAATGAGCGACGCAAGGCGTGTCTCGCGCTGGAAATGGGGCATGGCTTGCGTCAGCGAGACGAGCCAGGGATCGCAAACAAATATGGCGGCGGCAAGTGCCGCCGAGGCCGCGAACACGACCGCGAGGGTTTTGAGAAAAGGGCGATCGGCGCGCGCCACGCCCTGGCGATGGGCCAAAAGATAGAGGCTGAGAAAATTGATCCAGGCGCCGGCGGATGTGGCGAGCGCGAGGCCCGCGGCGCCGAAATGGGGCGTGAGTAGGAATTTCAGGGGCACGTTCACGCCGACCGCCGCGAGTGCCACGAGCATGGGCGTCTTGGTGTCGCCGCGCCCTTGGAAGGACGAAACGGCGGAGCGGATGAGAACCACGGCCGGCAAGCCGATCGCGTAAGCGGCAAGCACCGCTCCCGCCGCCTCGGCTGCATCGAGGCGAAATCTTCCATGCACAAGCAAGGCCGCGACGATGAGGTCGGGAATCAGGAGGAAGGCGACTACGAACGGCGCCGCGAGCATCAGGGTCCAACCCATGGCGCGGTTCTGGGCGTGGATGGCACCCTCGAGATCGCCGCGAGCGACGCGACGACTGACCTCGGACAGCAACACGGTGCCGGCCGCGATGCCGATCACGCCGATCGGCAATTGATAGAGGCGCTCGGCGTTGTAGATCGATGCCATCGCGCCTTGGCCGAGGAGCGAGGATAACCCCGTGTCGGCGAAGATCGCGATCTGCAGCCCCGCCGTGCCGATCGTCGCTGGACCGAGCCTGCGGAAAAACCCCTTGAGGCGCTCGTCGAAGACGGGCCGGCTCGGCATTGCGAGGGCGTCCACGCGCCTTGCCGCCAGCATGAGGACGATGAGCTGCAGCACGCCCGACAAAGTCACGCCGAAGGCCGCCGCATGCGCCGCGCTCGGGAACAGAAAAGCGAGCGTGACGCAAAGCACGAGCGAGACGTTGAGGAGGATGGGCGCTGCCGCCCCGACCCCAAAGCGGTGGAGGGCGTTGAGTGTCGCTGTGTGCTGCGTCACGAGCGTGATGAGCAGAAGATAGGGGAAGGTGATGCGTGTGAGCGTCACCACGAGATCAAATTCCGCGGGGCGCTCGGAGAGGCCCGGCGCGATCAGGTTGACGAAAGTCGGCATGTAGACCCATGCGAGAAGAAGCATGATCGCTTGCGCACCGAGCAGCAGCGTGAACACGCTGTCCGAAAGCCTTTTCGTCGCGATAGCGCCGCCTTCGGACTCTGCCCGCGCGTAGCTCGGCACAAAGGCAGCGTTGAACGCGCCTTCTCCAAAAATCGCACGAAAATGGTTCGGCAGTCGGAATGCGTATGCGAAAGCTTCGTACATGAGGCCTGAGCCGAGCACGGCCGCGACGAGGATGTCCCGAAGGAGACCGGTAACGCGCGAGATGAGCGTCCAGCCGCCGACGCCGAGGATCTGCTTCAGCATGGGTCCGCGCGCGGCGGCGCGATCGCCGACGCGGATCGTGCGCTCCTCGCCGGTAAGCGGCACGTCTCGTCCATCGCTTTTGTGAGATGCTTGCAAGATATTCCTTTCCTCGGCTCTCGCGGCGAGGCCGATTCGCAAGCTTGCATCCTAGTGCAACGGCTTTAACAAGTGACGCTGGGTTTTTTCGGCTTCGAAAGACGGTTTGCTGATGACAATCGGTTTGGGCTCGCCATGCGCCGCACGGCGCTCGGCGTTTCTTACACGTCGCTGATCGGGAATGGGTTAGTGAAGAAGCTCTCGTCGATCTTGTACCCTCGTTAATGCTCGCGGCCCTCTAACCCTTGCGCGTTATTGATCTTGACACATTCGCGAGGCAGTTAACGCTTGAAATCCGGTAACCGGAGGTGTCCGCATGCGCGTTGCGATGATCGGATCGGGGTATGTGGGCCTCGTCTCGGGTGCCTGCTTTGCCGATTTCGGCCATACCGTCACCTGCGTCGACAAGGATGCGGACAAGATCGCGGCGCTGAAAAAGGGCAAGATGCCGATTTTCGAACCTGGCCTCGCCGAGATCGTCGCCGACAATGTCAAGGCGCAAAGGCTCGCCTTCACGAAGGATTTGCCCAAGGCGGTGAGCACGGCCGATGCGGTCTTCATCGCGGTTGGAACCCCCTCGCGTCGCGGCGATGGTCACGCCGATCTCACCTACGTTTACGAAGCCGCGCGCGAGATCGCCGAAGCGCTCGACGGCTATACGGTCCTGGTAACGAAATCCACTGTGCCCGTCGGCACGGGCGATGAGGTCGAGCGCATCGTGCGCAAGACGCGCCCGGATGCAGATTTCGCGCTCGTCTCGAATCCCGAATTCCTCCGCGAAGGCGCAGCGATCGGCGATTTCAAGCGTCCGGACCGTATTGTAATCGGCACGGAGGATCAGCGTGCGCGCGCCGTGATGACCGAGCTTTATCGCCCTCTTTTTCTCAACGAGCCGCCGATGGTGATCACCTCGCGTCGAACTGCCGAGCTCATCAAATATGCGGGCAACGCTTTTCTCGCGACGAAGATCACCTTCATCAACGAAATCGCGGATTTATGCGAGAAGGTGGGGGCTAATGTGCAGGAGGTGGCACGCGGTATTGGGCTCGATAATCGCATCGGCGCGAAATTTCTCCACGCGGGGCCCGGCTATGGAGGCTCCTGTTTTCCCAAGGACACGCTCGCTCTGATCAAGACGGCGAAGGAAAATGCCTCCGCGATCCGCATCGTCGAGACCGTGGTCGCGGTGAACGAGGAACGCAAGCGCGCCATGGCTCATAAGGTGATCGCGGCTTGCGGGGGCCAGATCCGCGGCAAGAAAATCGCTCTGCTCGGGCTCACCTTCAAGCCGAACACCGACGACATGCGCGAAGCGCCTTCGCTCGCGATCGTCTCGACCCTCCAAGAAGCCGGAGCGCTGATCCGCGCCTACGATCCCGAGGGCATGGAACAGGCGAAGGGACTCCTCCACAAGGTCGAATATTTTCCGGACGCCTATTCCTGCACCGACGGCGCCGACGTACTCGTGATTGTCACCGAATGGGATGCGTTCCGCGCGCTCGATCTCGATCGCATCAAATCGCAATTACGCGAACCGCTGATCGTGGACTTGCGTAACATCTATCGTCCCGAGGAGATGCGCCGGCGCGGCTTTCGTTACGTGAGCGTCGGGCGGCCTTCCGAAGGCTGAACGGTAAAAGCCAATCGCCAAGTTGTGAAAGCGAGAACGCTGGCCTTGCGCAGCGCGCCCCTTTAGATTTCTCGCCTCTCCCTGGCGACAATCCAAGAATCAGAGGCCAGCGCAGGCAAGGATATGGGTATGACGCGTATTCGCCGGGGCCGGACCGTTCGGGGCGCTATTCTCGCCGGAAGCCTCTTTTGTGTGGTCGCGATCGCGGCCCCGGCAGAGGCGCGCGTCACGCGGATCGAGATCACGAGCGTTCAATCGCCGACCTTCGATGGGGCGTCGTTCGGCGCGGCCGGCCAATACGAGAAGCTCGTGGGGCGCGTCCGTGGCGAGGTCGATCCCAAGGATCCTCTCAACAGCTTAATCACCGATGTCGCGCTTGCACCGAGGAATGCGCGCGGCATGGTCGAGTATTCCAGCAACATCATGATCATTCGGCCCGTCGACCGGGCGAAAGGGAACCACAAGCTTCTCTTCGAGATCAACAACCGGGGGCACATTCTAGCACTCGCCTCGCTCAATGACGCGGCGGAGAATTCGAACGACCCAACCCACGCGGCCGATGCTGGCAACGGCTTCACGATGCGCCAGGGCTACACCCTGGCTTGGAGCGGATGGGACGCCATCTCGGGTGTGACGCCGGGTACCGGGGGCGGGCCTTTCGTGCTCGACGTGCCGGTCGCCAGGAATCCCGATGGTTCGCCGTTGACGGGACCGAGCCTCGAGGAGTTCGTGATCGACAACGACACGACGATTTCGGGCGCGCTCACCTATCCGGCCGCGAGCCTCGACACCTCGAAGGCCACGCTCTTCATCAAGGCTCGGGCTGACGAAGAGCCGACCGCGCTCCCTGCCGATGCCTGGCACTACGATGCGGCGGGCAAATCGATCAGCCTTCTGCCGGAAGGAACGAAATTTCAATCGGGCAAGCTCTATGAGCTCGTCTACCCGGCGAAGGATCCAAAGGTGACGGGGCTCGGCTTTGCGGCCATCCGCGACTTCGCGTCTTTCCTGCGCAACGCCGAGACCGACGACCAAGGCGCACCGAACCCGCTCGCCGGTGATGTCAAGGAGGTGCTGACTTACTGCATCTCCCAACCCTGCCGCATGATGCGGGATTTCGTGGCGCTCGGCTTCAATCAAGATGCCGACGCGCCCAAGGGCGTCGACGGAAAGCGCGAAGCCCGCAAGGTGGTGGACGGCGTGCTCGATTGGGTGGGTGGCGGCAGCGGCATCTTCGTCAATTACCGCTTCGCCGAGCCCTTCCGCACGCATCGCCAGCACATCGCGCGCTGGTATCCCGAATACAAATTCCCGTTCGCCTGGCCGGTCACGACCGATGCCGTGACCGGCAAGACCGACGGCTTGCTGCGCCGCTGTCTCGAGAGCAACACCTGCCCGAATATCATTGATGCCAATTCCGACAACGAGTATTGGGCAAAGGCGACGTCCGTCCTCCACACGGACACGCAGGGGCGAGACTTGGGCGAGACGCCCGGGGTGCGGCTTTATCTCATCGCTGGCAGGCCCCATGGCGATGGCGTGCCAGCCTCTGGGCCAGGCATTTGCCAGCAAGCGCGAAATCCACTCGTCGGCAATCAAGGGCTTCGCGCCCTTCTCGTCCTGCTCGACAGATGGGTTTCGACGGGCGCCGAGCCGCCCGCGAGTCGTGTGCCGCGGCGAGGCGAGGAGACGCTCGTCTCTTCGAAGCAAGATGAGGTCGGGTTCCCGACGATCCCGGGCGTCGCCTACAACGGACGCATGCATGGGGGGGACCTGTTCGACTTCGGCGCGCAAGCCGATCACGGCATCTTGACCGTGCTGCCGCCGAAGCGCCTCGGCTCGCCCTATCCGGCTTTCGTGCCGAGGACGGATGCGGACGGCAACACGCTCGCAGGCATCCGCCTTCCCGATATCGCCGTGCCGACGGCGACATACACGGGCTGGAACCTGCGCAAAAATCCGCCCGATGAAGGTTGCGATCATGCTGGCATGATCCTGCCCTTCGCAAAGACGAAGGCGGAGCGCCTGGCCAAGGGTGATCCGCGCCTCTCGCTCGAAGAGCGCTACCCCGATCACGCGACCTATGTGCGGGAAGTGAGCGCGGCGGCAACGGATTTGCAGCGCCAAGGCTTCCTTCTGCACGAAGACGCGGAGCGTTACGTGAGGGCGGCGGAAGAGAGCGATGTGAGGAAATGACAGCGCGTCCTCGGTGCGGCGTTCAACTGACGACTTCTGCATTTTCGCGCCCTTGACCGCGAGGGTTGATTTTATAGGGATTTCACTATATCGTTTGGATTAATCCCTAGAATGCCCATTCTCAAGCCAGTGATCTGGATCGGTTCAAGCCGAAAGGACTTCCGAGAATTTCCCGATCTCGTGAAAGAACACATGGGTTACGCTCTGTTTATTGCTCAACAAGGCGGGAAACATACCAATGCGAAACCCCTTAGGGGATATACGAGCGCCGGTGTGATTGAGATTGTGAGTGATCACCGGGGCGGCACGTTTCGGATGGTCTACACGGTTCGACTCGCCGGCGTTGTTTATGTGCTTCCACGCGTTTCAAAAAAAGTCGAAGACAGGACGCGAAACGCCAAGGTTAGAAATTGAATTGATTGATAGGCGACTACGCGAGGCAGAACGGATAGCGAAAGGGGTCACGGGATGAAAAGGGGAACTTATGAGGTTGGCAGCGGCAATGTGTTCGCCGATATCGGGCTACCAAATCCCGAGGAGCACCTGATCAAGGCGAAGCTCGTTTATAAAATCCATACGCTCATGAAGAATCGCGGCCTCAAGCAAATCGAGGCGGCGGAGTTGTTCGGCGTTAGGCAACCGGACGTTTCGAAAATGCTACGTGGCGACTTTCGGCAATTCTCGGTCGAGCGCTTGTTGCGCTTTCTGGTGGTGCTCGGTCAGGACGTTGAGATCATCGTGAAGCCCCGGCGTGATGTGCGCCAGCCGGCCGTGCTGCACGTCTCCTGAGGACAAGGTCAAGCCTAGGCGGGCTACGGAAACGCGAGGGCTTCTCCGTTAGGCGAACCCTCGGCGGAAAACTCACCGCAAACCCGCGTTGATCCGCTCGAGTGCGGCCGTGCCGGGGCAAAGCTCCTTCTCCCCGAGCTCGTTGAGAGGCTTCTCGACGGTCCCGAGGTGGTGATGCAGGTCGTCCGGCTCCCTGTCCACATAGATGAGCCCGGTGGCGATCTCGCCCGCCGCCGCTCGTTGATGCAGGAGATTGATCGCGGCGATGCGGTCGTGCACGTCGTGCTCGGGCGCGATCTTGCGGAGCCGGATCGAGGAGCCATCATGCAGTTCGATCACCTCCAGCGCCCCCGGCTCGTACTCCGCGGTGATCGGTGCGCGCCCTGTCATGAAATCCAGTGAATTGAGCGCCGCATTATGCGCGCGCACGTAGTCGAAGCTCTTCGTCGAGCCGTCGTGGTTGTTGAAGGCCACGCACGGTGAAATGCAATCGATGAAGGCCGCACCCTCATGCTCAATGGCAGCCTTGATCAGCGGCACGAGCTGGGATTTGTCGCCCGAGAACGAGCGCGCCACGAAAGTCGCGCCGAGCTGAAGCGCGATGGCCACGAGGTCGATGGGCGCATCGGTGTTAGCGACGCCCCGCTTCGATTTCGAGCCCTTGTCCGAAGTCGCCGAGAATTGACCCTTGGTGAGGCCGTAGACCCCGTTGTTCTCGACGATGTAGCACATATTCACGCCGCGCCGGATCGCATGGGCGAATTGGCCAAAGCCGATGGAGGCCGAGTCGCCGTCGCCCGAAACGCCGAGATAGATGAGGTCACGGTTCGCGAGATTGGCGCCCGTCAAAACGGATGGCATTCGCCCATGCACGCTGTTGAACCCATGCGCCTGGCTGAGAAAATAGGTGGGCGTCTTCGACGAGCAGCCGATCCCTGACAGCTTGGCGATGCGATGGGGCGGCAAGGAGAGCTCGAAACAGGCGCGCATGATCGCCGACGAGATCGAATCGTGGCCACACCCGGCGCACAGCGTCGAGATCGCCCCTTCGTAATCACGATGCGTAAAGCCGAGCCCGTTAGTCTCGAGTGCGGGGTGGCGGAATTTTGGCTTCGGCAGATATGTCATGACTCGATTCTCCGGGAGGAGTGAAGCGTGAAATATGAGGCGTGACGCTGGCGTTCGCGCTTTGAGCCTTCACTTCTCACTCTTCACTTCTCACTACTCACTTTTCACCCTCACACCTTCCGGCACCGCCTTGAGCGTGCCGGTGATGGCCTCTTGAATGAAGCGGGCCGTGATCGGTGTGCCGTCATAGTGCAGGATCGACGTGAGGACGGCGGGATCGATGCCGCATTCGGCGAGCAGAAGCGTGCGCAATTGCGCGTCGCGATTTTGCTCGACGAGAAAGACGCGCTCATGCGCCGCGATGAAATCTGTCACCTCGCGGCCGAAAGGAAAGGCGCGAATCCGCATGAGATCGAGCACGATGCCGTCCTCGGCGAGAAGCTCGGCCGCCTCGCTCATGGCCGGGCTGGTCGAGCCGAAATAGATCACGCCATAGGGCGTGCGCGACTTTGCCGAGGTGATGATCGGGGCGGGCACAAGTGTCTTCGCCGTGTCGAACTTGCGCAGCAGGCGCTCCATGTTGTCGACATAGGGGCCGCCCTCCTCGGTGTAGCGAGCGTAACGGTCGCGCGTGGAACCGCGCGTGAAGAACGAGCCGCGCTTGGGATGCGTGCCGGGATAGGTGCGATAGGGGATGCCGTCCCCGTCCACGTCGAGATAGCGACCGAAGTCGCGTCCCGTCTCAAGATCGGCGAAATCCATCACCTTGCCGCGGTCGTAGGCCCGCTTGTCGTCCCAGGCGAAGGGGCGGCACAGGCGATGATTCATGCCGATATCGAGGTCGAGCATGACGAAGACCGGTGTTTGCAACCGGTCCGCGAGATCGAAGGCGAGCGCGGCGAATTCGAAGGCTTCGTGCGGGTCTTCGGGAAACAACAGCACATGTTTCGTGTCGCCATGGGAGGCGTAGGCGCAGAGCAGGATGTCCGATTGCTGCGTTCGGGTCGGCATGCCGGTCGAGGGGCCGCCGCGTTGCACATCGAAGAGGACGGCCGGCACCTCGGCGAAATAAGCAAGGCCGAGGAATTCCTGCATAAGCGAGATGCCCGGCCCGGAGGTCGCGGTGAAAGCGCGCGCCCCGTTCCAGGCCGCGCCGACCACAATGCCGATGGAGGCAAGCTCGTCCTCGGCCTGGACGATGGCGTAACGGTTCTTCCCGCTCTCCTTTTCCATGCGATGGCGCTTGCAGAAATTGCCGAAGGCTTCGGCAAGCGAGGTCGAGGGTGTGATCGGATACCAGGCGCAAACCGTGGCACCTCCATAGACCGCGCCAAGCGCGGCCGCGGCATTGCCTTCGACGAAGATGCGATCGCCGATCTTGTTCGAACGGCGCACCGTGAGGCCGATCGGGCATTTGAGGTTGGCGAGCGCATACTCACGCCCGATGTGGAGGGCCTTCACATTCGGCGCGATCAGCTTCTCCTTGCCCCGGAACTGCTCGGAGAGGAGCTTCTCGATCTCGGCGACATCGATGCCGAGGAGAGCCGACAATGCGCCGACATAGATGATGTTTTTGAAGAGCTGGCGCTGACGCGGGTCTGAATATTCCTTGTTGCAGATTTGCGTCAGCGGCATGCCGATGACGGTGATGTCCTCGCGGAATTTGGAGGCGGGAATCGGTCGCGAGGAATCGTAGAAGAGATAACCATCGGGCTCGATCGCCGCGACATCCTTGTCCCAGGTCTGCGGGTTCATGGCCACCATGAGGTCGGTGCCGCCCCGCGCGCCGAGGTGGCCGGCTTCCGACACCCGCACGTCGTACCAGGTCGGCAGCCCTTGAATATTGGACGGGAAGATGTTTCGCGGCGCGACCGGAACGCCCATGCGCAGGATGGCGCGTGCGAAGATCTGGTTCGCGCTCGCCGAACCCGAGCCGTTGACGTTGGCAAATCTGACAACGAAGTCGTTTACGCGCTCGATCGGCATGCCTTATGTCCCGCATGAGTGATGTCGAGCCGGAACTTCTGCATATCCCAGGCGCCGGTCGGGCAGCGCTCTGCGCAAAGCCCGCAGTGCAGGCAAACATCCTCGTCCTTGGCCATGATCCTTTCGGTCTTGAGGCCATCCGCAACGTAGATGTCCTGCGTGGGGTTTGTCGCCGGTGCCGTGAGGCGTGCGCGCAGATCGCTCTCGTCGCCGTTCTCGGTGAAGGTGATGCAATCCATCGGGCAGATATCGACGCAAGCGTCGCATTCGATGCACAGGCCGGCGGAGAACACCGTCTGCGCGTCGCAGTTGAGGCAACGCTGCGCCTCGGCGAAGGCGAGTTTCGGATCAAAGCCGAGCTCGACCTCCTGCTTGATGTCCTTCAGCGCGATCGCCTGCTCCTTGAGCGGAACCTTGTGACGCAAGTCGAGCGCCACATCGTTGTCGTAGCTCCACTCGTGGATGCCCATCTTCTGGCTGGCGAGATTGGTCATCGGCGCAGGGCGCTTTCGCACATCTTCACCGCGCAGGTGAAGGTCGATGGAGACGGCAGCCTCGTGTCCGTGCGCCACGGCCCAGATGATGTTCTTGGGACCGAAGGCCGAATCGCCTCCGAAGAGCACATTCGGCACGCTCGATTGAAAGGTCAGCTTATCCACCACCGGCATGCCCCATCTGTCGAAATCGATGCCGATGTCGCGCTCGATCCACGGAAAGGCATTCTCCTGCCCGACCGCAATGAGCACATCATCGCAATCCATACGCATGTCGGGCTCGCCTGTGGGGACGAGATCGCGCCTTCCGTCAGCACCACGTTCGGCGCGGACCTTCTCGAAAAGAACCCCCGTCAGGCGGCCACCCTCGTGGAGAAATTCCTTCGGAACGAGGAAGTTCAGGATGGGGATGCCTTCATGCATGGCATCCTCCTTCTCCCAAGGAGAAGCCTTCATTTCCTCGAAGCCGGAGCGCACCACGACCTTTACGTCCTCGCCGCCGAGGCGGCGCGAAGAACGGCAGCAATCCATGGCGGTATTACCACCGCCGAGCACGATCACCCTTTTGCCGATCTTGCTGATGTGACCGAAGGAGACGCTCGAGAGCCAATCGATGCCGATGTGGATGTGAGCCGCCGCCTCCTTGCGGCCAGGGATGTCGAGGTCGCGGCCACGGGGCGCGCCCGTACCGACGAAAATTGCGTCGTATCCCTGCTTGAGGAGAGCGCCGAGGCTTTCGATGGCCTCGCCGGCCCGAAAATCGATGCCGAGATGGAGGATATAGCCCACCTCCTCGTCGATGACGGTTTCGGGGAGGCGAAACTTCGGGATCTGACTTCGCATCATGCCGCCGGCCTGCTTGTCGCCGTCGAACACCGTGATTTCATAACCGAGAGGCGCGAGGTCTCTCGCCACCGTCAAGGAGGCAGGTCCGGCCCCGATGCAGGCGATGCGCTTGCCGTTCCTCTGTTTCGGCCGTGCCGGCAATCTTGCGGTGATGTCGTCCTTGTAATCGGCCGCGACGCGTTTGAGCCGGCAGATGGCGACCGGCTCCTCCTCGACGCGCCCGCGCCGGCAGGCCGGCTCGCACGGACGGTCACATGTCCTTCCCAAAATGCCGGGAAAAACATTCGATTCCCAATTGATCATGTAGGCGTCGCTGTAACGCCCCGCCGCGATCAACCGGATATATTCGGGTACCGGGGTGTGGGCTGGGCAAGCCCATTGGCAGTCGACGACCTTGTGGAAATAATCGGGGTTGCCGATATCGGTGGGCTTCACTCATCCTCCCTTGCGGTCCGGCCTCGAGCCATGGCTCCATCAATCGGAAAGACCTGACCGCATCTCGTTAACGCTGTTGATCAATTTCCGACGCATCGAAAGCCGTTCGTCGGGATCGATCACTAGGATCGCCTGGCGCATCGATGGCCGAGGAAAATGCCCCATGAGGACAAAAGTTTCGCCCGCCCTCTCGCTTTGCCAATGCTTGCCTCACAATCATCCGAAACGGCAGGGAACGTGATGATTATACGCTAAATAGTCAAGCCTTTGCATCATTTCGGCGTTGGCGGAGCCTTGGGCCCACTTCTGCGGCGGCCCCATCTATGTTACCGCAGCGCCGAGCCTGATTTCGAGGCGAAGCGCCGCGAGCGAATACTCTGGAGCAGACAAGCGATGGCCGGGGACGATCTCGACCTCAATTCCCTCAACGACGCCGACCTCGTCGCGCAGATGCATGACGACCTTTACGACGGGCTGAAGGCCGAGATCGAAGAGGCGGTGCGCATCCTTTTGAAGCGCAATTGGGCGCCTTACAAGGTGCTCACCGAGTCCCTCGTCGAAGGCATGCGCATCGTGGGCGAGGATTTCCGCGACGGTATCCTCTTCGTGCCGGAAGTGCTGATGTCGGCGAATGCCATGAAGGCCGGAATGGCGATCTTGCGCCCGTTGCTCGCCGAGACGGGAGCACCGAAAATCGGCAAGATGGTGATCGGTACGGTTAAGGGCGACATTCACGATATCGGCAAGAACCTCGTCTGCATGATGATGGAGGGCGCTGGCTTCGAGGTGGTGGATCTCGGTATCAATAACGGCGTCGAGAAATATCTCGCCGCGATCGAAGAACATTCGCCCGATATTCTGGGCATGTCCGCTCTTTTGACGACCACCATGCCCTACATGAAAGTCGTGATCGACACCTTGAAGGAAAAGGGCATCCGCAACGATTATATCGTGCTGGTCGGCGGGGCGCCCCTCAACGAAAGTTTCGCCAACGCGGTCGGCGCCGATGCGTATTGCCGCGATGCGGCCGTCACGGTCGAGACCGCGAAAGCCCTTCTCGCAAGACGCCAGGGATCGGCGCAAGCTCGCGCGCAGGCGGCGCAATAGAGTGCTGTGGCCGGAAGCCGAGAAACGAACGTCACTGGGAGCGACGATAGCCTCGCATGAGCATGGTGCGTCAGCGCAAGGGTGAAAGAGCGCGATCCGGACGCGCCGGCGAAGCGTGGGACCCTTTTCCGCACGCCGACCCCGAGGCGGCCTTCGATGCCGAGGCTTCCCCTCCAGCCGCCGAAAAATCCGACACGCTTGTCATCGCCTGCGGCGCCTTGGCCAAAGAGCTCCTCGCCGCCATTCGTCTCAACGGCCGGTCCCACCTTTCCGTAACCTGCCTTCCCGCCATCTTGCACAACCGCCCCGAGCGCATCACGGAGGCCGTTCGCGGGAAGATCAGGGCCAATCGCCATCGGTATCGGCGCATCCTTTGTCTTTACGGCGATTGCGGCACGGGCGGGCGGCTCGACGAGATGCTCGCGGAGGAAGGAGTCGAGCGCATCGAAGGCGCCCATTGCTACGCTTTCTACGCCGGTCTTGATGCGTTCGAAGAGATGATGGAGGAGGAGATCGGCACATTCTTTCTCACCGATTACCTGGTGCGCTTTTTCGATCGCCTCATCATGGAAGGGCTCGGCCTGGATCGGCATCCGGAGCTTCTTGCCGATTATTTCGGGCATTATCGCAAACTCGTGTGGCTCGCCCAGGCGCCGGACGCCGATCTCGAGCAGCGCGCAGACGCCGCCGCGAAGAGGCTCGGCCTTCCCTTGGAGCGGCGCCTCACGGGCTTGCGAGGCCTCGAAGCCTTTCTCGCCCGGCAAGAAGCGGCGATGGCGCAAGACTTCAAGCCTCTTCACCATTCCCGATAGATATCATGGCACAACTCGTCATCACCTATTGGCGTGACATTCCCGCCCAGGTCACCGCTTCTCTTCCCGGCGGCAGAAGGGCCGAGCGCGTCAAGCGCGAGCTCTCGCCGCGTTTCGGGCAAGCGATCGATAGCGCCGCGATGCGAAGCGGCGCGACCGGCACGGACGCTTATCTCGCCGACTGGCGCCAGGGCGAAGCCGCGCCCTGCTCAGAGGAGCTCGAAGCTGCGGTTTCGGTCGAAATCGCTCGTCTCGAACGCGAATATGACGACGCACGGCTTCGCAGCCTTATCGAAGCCGGCGGCCGCGAGGCCGGGTAGAACGCTGAGCAGCGCGGGTTGACCACGTCTTCGCCACAAGGGGCCAAGCGGGAATGGCTGGACGTGCTAGGATGTAAGCGGCAATTCAAGGTATGAGCGAATTCACCATCGCCTTCTCGCCCTCAGGCAAGCGCGGACGCTTCCGCGAAGGGGTGAGCGTGCTTGAGGCCGCTCGCAAGCTCGGCGTGGATCTCGATTCGGTCTGCGGCGGACGTGGCATCTGCGGGCGCTGCCGCGTTTCGATCGTCGAAGGAGTGGATCAAAAACGCGCCATCGCATCCACGCTCGACCATGTGACGCAAATGGGTGCCGTCGAGGAACGCTATCAGCGTGTGCGGCGGGCCTTTGCGCGCGGCGAACGGCTCGGCTGCCAGGCACGCTTGCGCGGCGATCTCATCGTCGATGTTCCCGCCGAATCCCAACTCCACAGGCAGGTGGTGCGCAAGCGCGCCGAAGCTTGGCCGGTCAAGATCGATCCGGTGTCGCGCCTCTATTACCTCGAGGTCGATAAGCCGGACATGACGGATCCCTCGAGCGATTTTCGCCGTCTTGCGAAGGCCCTCGCCGAACAATGGGGGCTGCCGGAGGTTCGGGCCGAGCTTTCCGTGCTTCGCGGCTTGCAAAAGACGCTGCGCGCTGCGGATTTTGCCGTAACGGCTTGCGTGCGGCACGGGCGTGACATCGTCGCGATCTATCCCGGGTTGAAGGAGCGTGTCTTCGGCCTTGCCTTCGACATCGGCTCGACGACGGTCGCGGCGCACCTTTGCGATCTCGGGAGCGGAGACGTGCTCGCCTCGAGCGGCCGCATGAATCCGCAGATCCGGCTTGGCGAGGATCTGATGAGCCGCGTCTCCCACATCATGATGCATCCTGGAGGCGACCTCGAGCTCACAAAAGCCGTGCACGAAGCACTCGGGGGGCTCGCGAAGGAGACCGCGCAGCAGGCAGGCATCGCGCCGAGCGACATCGTCGAGGTCACGCTCGCCGGCAATCCGATCATGCATCATCTGGCGCTGGGCCTCGACCCGACCGAGCTCGGCGTCGCACCCTTTGCGCTCACCATCGATGCCGGCTTCGACGTGCCCGCACGCGAAATCGGGCTCGACATCGCGCCAGGCGCCTTCGCTTACGCGCTCCCCTGTATCGGCGGCCATGTCGGCGCCGATGCCGCGGCCGTCGTCTTGTGCGAAGCGCCCTACCTGTCCGATGAGGTCCGCCTCATCGTCGATGTGGGAACCAATGCCGAGATCGTGCTCGGCAATCGTTCGCGCCTGCTTGCGTGCTCGTCGCCCACGGGCCCCGCCTTCGAGGGTGCGCAGATCAGCTGCGGCCAGCGCGCCGCGCCCGGTGCGATCGAGAGGTTGCGCATCGACAAGGCGACGCTCGAGCCGCGCTTCAAGGTGATCGGATGCGATCTCTGGTCGGACGAAGAGGGTTTCGCGGAAGCGGTGGCAGGAACAGGGGTCACCGGGATTTGCGGCTCGGGCATCATCGAGGCTGTCGCCGAGATGATGATCGCGGGCGTATTGCGGCCCGACGGCATCATCGACGGCGCAATGGCCGAGCGCACGGCGCGCATCGAGGCGGAGGGACGCACTTTTGCGTATGTGATCGCGAAAGGCGAGCCTCGGATCGCGATCACCCAAGCCGACATTCGCGCCATCCAGCTCGCCAAGGCGGCGCTCTACGCCGGGGTGAAGCTGCTCATGGACCGCTACGGCGTAACGAAGGTCGACCGCATCACGCTCGCCGGTGCCTTCGGAAGCCATGTGGACGCGCTCTACGCGATGGCGCTTGGCCTCATTCCAGATTGCGTGCTCGAGAACGTATCCTCGGCCGGCAATGCTGCCGGCACAGGCGCGCGCATCGCGCTGCTGAACGCCGCGTCCCGGCGTGAGATCGGCGAAGTGGTGCGCCGCATCGAAAAAGTCGAAACCGCGATCGAGCCTGCCTTCCAGGCACATTTCATCGAAGCAATGGCGATCCCGCACGCAAGCGATACCTTTCCTCATCTTGAGGAAAAGCTGGGCATAAGATTGCAACGGCAGGTCGTGTCGGAACCCCGCAGGAGAGGAGGGCGGCGCAGGGGATAGAATCCCTGGTCTGATACCTGGAACCGAGGCCTACCCGCTCCTCGGTTTGCGCTCATTGTCTCCATATTGCAGCACTTGCACCTTCTCGAGCGTGACGAGCCCACTCCCCACTATTTTCTCGAGCTCTGGAAGGAAGCCTTTGATCTTCTCTTCCTCGTCGACGATCTCGATGACGAGAGGCAGATCCTCCGAGAGCCGCAAGATCTTCGCCGTATGGAGGCGGCTCGAATGTCCAAAACCCATCGGACCGCGCAGCACCGTCGCGCCGGCGAGATGGAGCTCGCGCGCCTTGAGCACGATCGTCTCGTACAAGGGGCGGCGTTGGTATTTGTCGTCCTCGCCGAGGAAGATCCGCAAAAGCACCGCGTCGCGCGGAACTTGCATGATCATGCTCCCTTGAGCTGGTTGAGGGATGCCGCAGCGATGTGACCGAGCCAGACCGCGACAAGGCACAAGACGACGGAAAACACGATATTCAACCCGGCAAGCCTGATCTCGCCGTCGCGCACGAGATTGAGCGTTTGCACGCTGAAGGACGAGAAGGTCGTATAGCCCCCGCAAAGTCCAGTCATCACGAATTGGCGGGCCTGCGTGCCGACGAGGAAGCGACCGTCCGGCCCGGTCAAGGTCGCGAAGAAGCCGATGATGAAGGAGCCGATGATGTTCACCGCTAAGGTGCCTAGAGGGAAGGTCTCGCCGAAATGCTCGGCGGCAAAGCCCGAGCACCAGTAACGGGCCCCTCCTCCGAGAGCGCTTCCGAGCATCACCCAGAGATACATCATCGTCCCTCTCTCCTCCGAAACGTCATGCCTCGCCGGATGTGCGGCCGCTCGCGGCGCCGGCGAGGCGTTCAGGGTTTCGCAATTTCGGCACCGGGATTTCCCTTGGCGCAGATCTGCATCGAAGTGCCGAGCCGCTCCCGCTCTTGCGGCGTCAATCTCTCGGCGAGCACGCTTTCCCAAATGCCCGCCTTTTTCAGTTCGCCCGAAGTGCACAGGCAATAGGAAAGGCAATCGGCCTGTTCACCGCCACGCGAGGCGCAGACCGATCGGCAAGCATCGACGAAGGGGCGGTCCTCCTCGGAAACAGACGCGCCAGGCATTGTGAGCTGCGCCACTAGCGAGAGCGTGCCGAACATCACCGGCTGATGAACGAGGTAGATTGCGAGGCTGTGCCGTCCGGCGAAGCCGAAAGCGCGAAAAAGCGCGTCCTTGGGGCGCCATGCCGCAGCTGAGCTTTTGGCGAAACGCGGAAGCCCGAGCTGCGCAATTGCCATTCCGGCAAGGAATGGCGAAAGCCACGGAAAGACGGGTTCGAAATCGAGGGTCGCCGGAGTGATGGTCGAGAGCCCGAGGAAGCGCAGCCAAGGTGGATCGAAGAGTGGCACTGCGATGAATTCGGGAGCGAGAAGAACCAGGATCGCGCCGATGAGGGTCACGGGCCATGGGAGGTGAAGGAAGACGAGGCCGATGATGCTCGCGACCGTTATCGAATGCAGGATGCCGAAGAAAATGAATTCACGCGGCATCCCGTACCAGGTAGCAAGCGTCACGAGGAGGGCGGCGCCGGCGAGCATCGCAAGGCGACGAAAATAGGCGTTCCAGCGCATCCCCTTTATGTGCGCGATCACGAGGCTCATTCCCGAGAGCGCAAGAAAGCTTCCCGCGATCAGGCGAGCGAACCACCGCCAACGCGGATCGCCGCCGACATCGAGCGTCGCCAGGCCCAGGGTGTCGAGGTCGAAGGCGCAATGAAAGATGACCATGGCGGCGAGCGCGAATCCGCGCGCGACGTCGAGCACGGCAAATCGCGGCAAGGCTCGAACCTCTTGGCCGTGCCGCGAAAATGTCGAGCTCACACGCGCGTCGACGAAAGGGGAGGGGTCGCTCGGCAACGGCGCGCCGCTTCTCAGGTCATGCCCAGGAAATCGCGCTTGCCGACTTCGACGCCGTTATGGCGTAGGAGGTCATAAGCCGTGGTCGCATGGAAGTAAAAATTCGGCAGGGCAAAGAACAGGACATAGTCCCGCCCCTTCATCTGTGTGTCCTTGCCGGCGATCTTGAGCGTGATCTCCTTGTTTTCCGTGCCGTCGATGTCCTTCGCTTTCAGGCCGCTGATGAAGGCGAGCGTCTCGGCCACCCGGCCCTTAAGCTCCGGAAAGGAGTTTTCCTTGTCCTCATGTTTGGGCGCATCGACGCCGGAAAGCCTGGCGCAGCAGAGCTTGGCGAAATCGCAAGTCAATTGCACCTGGCGCGTGAAGGAGAACATGTCGGGAAAGAGCCGAGCTCCGAGAAGCGCCTCGGGTTCGATCTTGCGAGCGGTTGTGTGCGCCTCGGCTTTCTCGAGGAGGGCCGCGAGTGCGGTCAGCATGCGCTTGAAGGTTGCGGCGGAAGCTTCGTGCATCGACAATGACATCGGTGGTTTCCAGAGCTGAGGTTGGGCGGTGCGACGACTGCCGCAGGTTTGAAGGGAGGAGACATGCTCTCCGAAACAGGCAAGGCTCGCCTCGCGCCTTAAAGTCAAGCCATTCGCCGAGGCTTACGCATCGGTACCTTACCCCGCGCCGTCCGGAGTTTAGCCGACCTACTTTCTTCTATTCAGAAATCAAAAAATTTGTTACGATTCGGAAGGCGACTCGCGGGTCGCGACGGCCCGTGGGGCTCATGGCGAAAAGCAAAGGGGTTTGGTCATGAATTGGGTCGCATTGATAATCCAACTCATCAGCGGGGCCGTGGGGGGCAATATCGTAGGGGCGGCGGCGAAGAACCTGGACCTCGGGACGGCGGGGAATTCCATCGCCGGCATCATAGGGGGCGGAATCGGTGGACAGATTCTCACCGCGCTTGTGCCGGCGCTCAGCGCGGCGGCAAGCGGAGGGTCGCTCGATATCGGCTCGATCATCGGGCAGATTGCAGGTGGTGGGGTCGGTGGCGCGGTCCTTATGGCAATCGTCGGTGCCATTCGCCAAGCCATGAACAGATAGGAGCGGCCCGAGCGGCTTGCGGATGAACGCATGCCTCAGTCTTTGTGCCTCGGTGCGACCGTCGGCGGCGCGCCGGAGAGGGGCTTGACTACCTCGACGCCCACGCGCTCGGCGACAATATAGAGTGGGCGGCGCTTCACCTCGGCGAATATGCGCCCGATATATTCGCCGATCATTCCGAGTGACATGAGCTGGACGCCAGCGAGCAGCGTCACGGCCACGATCAAAGTCGGGAAGCCTGGCGTCCTCACGCCGACGAAGAGCGCCTCGAGCAAGAAGTAGATCGCCGTGATCACGGCGCCGAGCGAAATGAAAACGCCGAGGTAGGTCCACACCCTCAAAGGCACGGTGCTGAAGGAGGTGATGCCGTCCCAGGCGAAGTGGAGGAGCTTTCGATAGTTGTATCGGCTTTTGCCGTGCAGCCTTTCGCCGACCTCGAAAGGCACCCCGACGGATTTGAAGCCGATCCACGAATAGAGCCCTTTGGAAAAACGTGCGCGCTCGCCGAGAAGCCGCAAGGCTTCGACGGCCTTCCGGTCGAAAAGCTGGAAATCACCCGCCTCTTCGTGGAGCTGGGTCTCCCCGAGCCGCGCGAAGATTTCGTAGAAGAGGCGCGTGAAGCCGCGCTTCATGGGCCCCTCATAGGCACGGTCGCGCCGCTGCGCGTAGACAACAGCATGGCCATCTCGCCAGCGCTTGAGCAATTCGGGCACCATTTCAGGGGGATGTTGGAGGTCCGCATCCATTATGACCACGGCGTCCCCCCGCGCCGCATCGAGCCCCGCGGCGATTGCGACTTCCTTGCCAAAATTGCGCGACAGCGAGATTGCCCGCACGCGCGGCTCGCCCGCGTTCAGGCGGCGAATCCGGGCAAGACTTTCATCGGTGCTGCCGTCGTCGACGAACAGGATTTCCCATTCTTCCGCTTCGCGCGCGAGCACCGGCGTGAGCCGCGCCACAAGGGCGGTGAGATTCTCCGCTTCGTTGAAGACGGGGACGACGATCGACAGTTGAAAGGCTCTTCGCGCGTCGCTCATTAGCGCATCATGACGGATTTGCTCGCGATTTTCGAGGGCAAGGCTCCTCGATTTGTCGTTATGCTAAACTGGGGGCTCGCGGAGAAAAAACATGCAGGAGCGTCACGCGCCGAGGATCCACAGGAGCGTCGCAAGGGCGCTATCGAGATTTTCAGGGCGGGCTTTGACCGCCATGCTCATTCTCGTCCCCGCCGGCGGTTTCGCCTTCACCGATGATGACCGTGCCGAGAGCCGGGCCGTCATTGAGCATCAGATCGACGCTTTTCGCACAGACGACGCAGCGGCCGCTTTCGCCTTCGCCTCGCCCGAGCTGCAAATCCTTTTTCACGACCCCGATCATTTCATGGCAATGGTCCGCAACGGCTATGGGCCGGTTTATCGGCCGCGCAGTTACAATTTCTCCGGAGCTGTTGAGACGCCGGAAGGCTTGACCGACACACTCACGATCGAGGACGCGGAAGGCCAGGCTTGGACAGCCATCTACACGCTCGAGAAACAGCCGGACGGTTCCTGGAAAATCACGAGCTGCCACCTCGTGAGGGCAAGCGTCTCCACGTGAGGGGTGCGCTACCTCTTTTCTCCCGCGCTCATCGCGCCGACCTCCGGTCGATGACTGCCGGGTCGCCTCTCTCCCGTGCTCTTTCTGCAAGGGTGGCGCGCTTATCGCGATTTGCGCGTGCGAGGCGCACGACGTTCTCGAGGATGGCGAGGCCTACTCCGCCGCCGAGCGTCATAATCGACTCGGGATGGAATTGCACGGCGGCGATCGGCTCCTCCCGATGCTTCAACGCCATGACCACGCCATCTTGCGTGCGTGCCGTCACGGCGATGGACGCGGGAAGGGTCGACGGATCGACCACGAGGGAATGATAGCGCCCAACCGCGAAGTCGCGCGCTATCCCCGCAAAAATTCCTTCGCCTTCGACATGAATGCGCGAAGCCTTGCCGTGCATCGGCATGTCGAGTTCACGAAGCACGCCGCCAAAGGCTTCGGCGATGCCTTGCAACCCGAGGCATACCCCGAAGAGCGGGATGTGGCACTCGCGCACCGCGTCGATAGCGGCCTTCATGTTGAAATCGCAGGGTCGCGCCGGGCCGGGCGAGAGCACCACGAGATCGGCCTTGTATTCGTCGAGAAATCCGTCCGGTACCGGGGCGCGCAAGGTGGTCACCCGCGCGCCGCATTGTCGAAAATAGCCCGCGAGCGTGTGGACGAAGCTGTCGTCATGGTCGATGAGGACGAGATCGAGCGGCTCGCATCTTGGCCTGTGGGCAGCCGCCGGTGCGGATTTGCCGCTGGCGCCGGCCTCGCGGATCGCGGCCAGCATGGCGGAGGCCTTGAGGCGCGTTTCGCGCTCCTCTTCCTCGGGATCGGAATCGGCGAGCAGGGTCGCGCCCGCCCTGACCTCGGCAATGCCGTCCTTGATGCGGATGGTGCGCAAGGTGAGCCCGGTGTTCAGATCGCCGTTGAAATGCACCATTCCGATGGCCCCGCCATACCAGCCGCGAGGTGAGCGTTCGTGGTTCTCGATGAACTGCATGGCCCAACGCTTCGGCGCGCCGGTCACGGTCACCGCCCAGGCATGCGACAGGAAGCCATCGAGCGCATCGACGCCTTCCAGTAATCGGCCCTCGATGTGATCGACCGTGTGAATCAGCCGGGAATACATCTCGATCTGGCGTCGCCCGATCATGCGCACCGAGCCGGGCTCGCAGACACGCGACTTGTCGTTGCGGTCGACATCCGAGCACATGGTGAGCTCGGCCTCGTCCTTGGAGGAGTTCAGGAGCTTTCGCACCTGCTCGGCATCCGCGATGGCGTCCGCGCCGCGGCTGATCGTGCCGGAGATCGGGCAAGTTTCGATGCGTCGACCGCCGGTGACGCGCACGAACATCTCGGGCGAGGCGCCGACGAGATACTCGTTTTCTCCAAGATTGATCATGAAGCCGTAAGGTGCGGGGTTGATCCGTGCAAGCGCGATCGAGATCGAAGAGGGTGGCGCGGCGCAACGTTCGAAGAAGCTCTGGCCAGGCACGACCTCGAACAGATCGCCGCGCTTGAAGCGCGTGAGCGCCTCGCGCACGATCGCCGCATATTCGCCAGGCGCGTGATCGCATGCTTGGGGTGCGTCTTTCGCGAAGCAAAAGGGCTCGGCTTTGCCGCCCCGCGAAACCCCACGCGTCGAGCGGCACTCGATCTCGAGTTCGTAGAAGAAACGTGTCGCGCTGGCGGCGTAATGATCAACGACGATGATCTCGTCGGGAAGGAAAAGCACGATGTCGCGCTGAGACTTTGGGCGTTGCAGGCGTTCCCTGATCGGGTCGAATTGGAAGGCGAGATCATAGCCGAAGGCTCCATAAAGCCCGAGATGCGCGCATTCAGTGTTGGCGAACAACGCCACGAGTGCCCGCACCGCGGAAAACGCGGTGGGTTGGCGGATGCGCTCCTCCTCGGTGAAGCGCGCCTTCGCTTCGCGAACTTCCAGCGTGAGCGCGTGTTCGTTTCGGTCGAGATGCGCGAGCCAATCCTTGCTCGCCATCCAATTTCCGATGCCCGGCAAAAGCACGCCACCGCGCTCGTTCAGCGCCGTGATCTCGACCGTGCGCCCGCGCGCCGTGAGGCTCAAGGGAGGGTCGACGAAGCCGACATCCCAGCGCGTGTAGCGGCCCGGATATTCGTAATTCGATGAGAACACCGCGCCACGGCGCGTGTCGAGCGCCTCGCGGCACGCGAGGATCGCGTGAGCGCCGTCGCCTGCGTCCTTGGCGGTACGCACCACCTTCACGCCGCCTTGCGTGGTGAAGGAGATTTCGCCTGACATTGCAGTCATGACCCTTTTCCCTTCCGGCTTCGATGGGCCTGAAGGAGCTGGTCGATCGCGTTCTCGCTTGAACCGCCGGAGCATCCTCCAGGCGGCCATTCCCGTTTTGCTTCGATTTTATCGGCTATGATCGGGATGGCCGGCCGCTTTGCGCGACCAGCACCATATGACACCATGAATTTTCTGGCTCATTTGCCCTGCTTAGCCCGAGAAGACGCACGCATCAACCCCTTCGCCTTTGCGCCTCGACTTCGCGCGGAAGCGGCGCTTCTTGTCCGCGGGCTCGCATTGGGCGAGCGCTCCGCTTTCCGAGGGCCCTCGGAGAATTTCAGGATCGAGCGGAGCAATCCCGGAAAGGCCTCTTCGAGCTCTGGGCGGAGGGAAACGAAGCATCGCGTGCCGTCCCCGCGATTTGCGATCACGCCGGCGAGCCGCAGCACCTTCATGTGATGACTGAGCGTCGAGTTCGCGACGCAGACGTCAAAGCCGCTCCAGCCGCGCTCGCCGCCTTGGGCGAGCGCTTTGACGATAAAGAGGCGCACGGGGTCGCTCAGCGCGGCGAGCACCTTGGGGAGCGTGATCTCGTCCGGGGCGGGGTGGCGGTATTGCCTCATCCAGGGAGTGCCCCTATATTCAATCATTCGATGTTCATCGAACATCGAATATGTTATCACCTTCGGTCCCTCTCCTCAATCGCGGATCCCGACCATGGCCACGCTTTTCGACCCTGTCGACCTCGGCGATCTGCGCCTTCCAAACCGTATCCTCATGGCGCCTCTGACGCGCTGCCGCGCGAGCGGGGACGGGCGCGTGCCGAACGCTATCATGCGCGATTACTACACGCAGCGCGCCTCGGCCGGGCTCATCCTTTCGGAAGCGACGTCGGTAACGCCGATGGGCGTGGGTTATCCGCGAACGCCGGGAATTTGGTCGAAAGAGCAAGTGGCGGGTTGGAAGAAGATCACCGAGAGCGTGCATGGGGCGGGCGGACGAATTGCCTTGCAGCTCTGGCATGTAGGTCGCATCTCCGATCCGATTTACCTCGACGGGGCCTCGCCGGTCGCGCCGAGCGCGATTGCGGCCAAGGGGCATGTCAGCCAGATCCGGCCGCAAAAGCCCTTCGTTACGCCGCGCGCCCTCGCGCTCAATGAGATCGCCGGCGTTGTCGAGGAGTTCCGCAAAGGGGCGGAGAACGCCGAGGAAGCGGGCTTCGATGGCGTCGAGATCCATGGCGCGAACGGCTATCTACTCGATCAATTCCTGCAGGACGGGTCCAACCACCGCACCGACACCTATGGCGGCTCGGTCGAGAACCGCGCCCGCCTGATGCTCGAGGTGACCGACGCGGTGATCGGTGTGTTCGGTGCCGGGCGTGTCGGCATGCATCTCGCCCCCCGCCGCGATTCGAACGACATGGGCGACAGCGATCCGGCGGCGACCTTCGGCTATGTGGCGCGCCAGCTTGGCAAAAGACGGATCGCTTTCATCTGCGCGCGCGAATCGCTCGCCGAGCCTCGCTTGGGACCGCTCATCAAACGCGAGTTCGGTGGTGCTTACATCGTGAACGAGGGGTTCACCAAGGAAACGGGCGAACGTGCGCTCGCCGCGGGTGAAGCCGACGCAGTGGCCTTCGGCAAACTCTTCATCGCCAATCCCGACTTGCCGCGCCGCTTCAAGCTCGAGGCACCGCTCAACCCATGGAACGCGCAGACCTTCTACGGGCCGGGGCCGGAAGGGTATGTCGACTATGCCGAACTCGCCGAGGCGGCGGAGTGAAGGTTTCCCCTGCGCTCATGTCGGCGAAGGGCTAAGGTGGGACGAACGCCCCGGAACATGGGTTCCCTTCCCCTCACGATCCTTCGGGTCGTTGGGCCGGGAATGACACCCGCGCTAACAGCGTTAGGCACTCCCTTTCACTGTTCACTATTTCCCATTCACTATTCGCTACTCGCCACTCCTTTCATTCCGCCGCCGCTCGCGCCGGCGCGTAGCCGAGCCGCCGGTTGAGCTCGTCCATGAGCTTCTCGGCGGCTTCCGCGATCACGGTCCCGGGCGGAAAGATCGCACTCGCGCCCGCGGCGCGAAGCGCCTCGAAATCCTGCGGCGGCACCACACCGCCGACAACCACCATGATGTCGGGCCGGCCCTGCGCCGTAAGCGCGGCCTTGAGCTCCGGCACCAGCGTGAGATGGCCCGCCGCGAGGGTGGAGACCCCGATCATGTGCACGTCATTCTCGACCGCTTGACGTGCCGCCTCTTGCGGCGTGGCGAAGAGCGGCCCGATATCCACATCGAAGCCGAGATCGGCGAAGGCCGAAGCGATCACCTTCTGGCCACGGTCATGGCCGTCCTGGCCCATCTTGGCGACCAGGATGCGCGGCCTTCGTCCGTCGCGCTCGGCAAAGGCGGCCGTAAGCTCGAGGACGCGCCTCACCGCTGCGTTCTCCATCCCGACCTCCCTTTTGTAGACGCCCGAGATCGCCTTCGTCTCGGCGCGGTGGCGCCCAAATGCCTTCTCCAGCGCGAGCGAAATCTCGCCCACGGTGGCCTTGGCTCGCGCCGCGTTCACAGAAAGCTCGAGGAGGTTGCCCATCTCCGATTTTCCCGCCGCTGTCACCTCGGCAAGCGCGGCCTCGACCGCGCGCGGATCGCGCTCGGCCTTGAGCCTTGCGAGCTTCTCGAGCTGCTGAGCGCGCACCGCGGAATTGTCCACCTTGAGGATGTCGATCTTCGTTTCGTCGTTCGGCTTGAAGACATTCACGCCGATGATCTTCTGCGTGCCGGAATCGATGCGCGCCTGCGTCTTCGCGGCGGCCTCCTCGATCCGCATCTTGGGCAAGCCTTGCTCGATCGCTCTCGTCATGCCGCCGAGCCGCTCGACCTCTTCGATATGGGCGCGCGCCTTGGCGCAAAGATCGGCTGTCAGGCGCTCGAGAAAGAAGCTGCCGCCCCAAGGGTCGATGACGCGCGTCGTGCCGCTCTCCTGCTGCAGCAGGATTTGAGTGTTGCGCGCAATGCGGGCCGAGAAGTCGGTCGGCAGCGCGAGTGCCTCGTCCAGAGCGTTGGTGTGAAGCGATTGCGTGCCGCCCTGAGTTGCCGCCATCGCCTCGATCATCGTGCGCGGCACATTGTTGAAAACGTCCTGCGCGGTGAGCGACCAGCCCGAGGTCTGGCAGTGGGCGCGGAGCATCACCGACTTCTCGCTTTTTGGGGAAAACCCGCTCATGAGCTCGGCCCACAGCATGCGTGCGGCGCGAAGCTTCGCAACTTCCATGAAAAAATTCGTGCCGATGCCGAAGAAGAAGGAAAGGCGCGGCGCGAAGCTGTCGATGTCGAGTCCCGCCCCGATGCCGGCGCGCACGTAATCGATCCCATCGGCGAGTGTGTAGGCAAGCTCGAGATCGGCCGAGGCCCCGGCTTCTTGCATGTGGTAGCCGGAGATCGAGATCGAATTGAACTTCGGCATATGGCGCGAGGTAAAGGCGAAGATGTCGGAGATGATCCGCATCGAAGGCGCGGGCGGGTAGATGTAGGTGTTGCGCACCATGAATTCTTTGAGAATGTCGTTTTGGATCGTCCCCGAGAGTTGCGCTGGTTTCACGCCTTGCTCTTCGCCGGCGACGATGTAGAGGGCGAGCACCGGAAGGACCGCGCCGCTCATCGTCATCGAGACGCTCATTTCGCCGAGAGGGATGCCGGAGAACAGGCTGCGCATATCGTAGATGGAATCGATCGCGACGCCCGCCATGCCCACGTCGCCCGAGACGCGCGGATGATCGGAATCATAGCCGCGATGGGTCGCAAGATCGAAAGCAACCGATAGCCCCTTCTGCCCGGCAGCGAGATTGCGCCGGTAGAAGGCATTCGAATCCTCGGCGGTGGAGAAGCCCGCATATTGGCGGATCGTCCAAGGCTGCGTCACGTACATGGTGGGGTAGGGGCCGCGCAGGAACGGCCGCACCCCTGGAGTGCTCGCGACAAAGTCCAGGCCGTCGCGATCGAGGCCGCCGTAGCGCCGCTTCACGGCGATGCCCTCGGGGGTCGACCAATCGTGGTCCGAACCAACCTGCCCTGGAGTCTGCCCTGCAAGCGCTTCGGCACCCTTCCGAATGGGCGTGTCGAAATCGACCTTGGTGAAATCGGGGGTCGCACTCATGACCTTGGTTCCAGCGTTCTTGTTCGGTTTCCTGTGAAGGATGGTCCGCGTGTAACGATGAAAATCGATCCACAACACAGATCGCAATCTGTTGAGGCATTTTCAACGAATGGACGCCTGCCTAGGGAATTTACGCCCTTTTTCTACGACCCGCCATGACGAAAGCTGAGCGGCGCCGATCGGCAATAAGCGAGAGAGCTTCGCCCTGCGCCTAAGGCGCAGCTTGCCCCTGCCGAAAAAGACGGCTTGGTTGCGAATTCTGGTGTTTGGCGTCTAATCCGGCGATGACCCGGCCCTCTTCAGGAAAGCCTTCGTCCGTTGCTGCGCAGAAAGCCGCAGTTTCCCCCGCAACCTTAGGGCTCGCAAGACGCGTCCAGCAGGGCGAGCGCTCGGCGCTCGCCCGCGCCATCACGCTCGTCGAATCTTCGAGAGCCGATCATCGGCACGAAGCGCAGGCCCTCATCACGGAGCTGATGCCGAACACCGGAAAGGCGATCCGGATCGGTCTTACGGGAGTGCCGGGCGTCGGCAAATCGACGCTGATCGATCAGTTCGGCTCGAACATCACCATGTCGGGCCACCGCGTCGCGGTGCTCGCGGTCGACCCTTCGTCGGCGCGCACCGGCGGCTCGATCCTTGGTGACAAGACGCGCATGGCGCGACTTGCGGTCGACCCCAACGCCTTCATCCGCCCTTCGCCCGCCTCCGGGACGCTGGGCGGCGTGGCGGCGCGCACGCGCGAGGCGGTCTTGCTGTGCGAGGCGGCCGGTTTCGACGTGATTCTCGTCGAGACTGTCGGCGTCGGGCAGTCGGAGACTGCCGTTGCCGACCTCACGGATGTCTTCGTCGTGCTTTTGCTCGGTGGGGCCGGCGATGAGCTGCAGGGTTTGAAGAAAGGCGTGCTCGAGCTCGCCGACATCGTCGCGGTCAACAAGGCCGATGGAGAGGGCGCGGGGCGGGCCGAGGTGGCGGCAAAAGATTATCAGGCCGCACTCAACATTCTCGGCTCATCGTCGGGATCTTGGAAAGTGCCTGTGCTCACCGTCTCCGGAATGGCCAATCGCGGGCTCGATCGTTTATGGGAGACCGTTCTCGCCCACCGGCGCGCTGCGCAAGCGTCAGGCGAATGGGAAGCGCGCAGGCGCGCGCAGAACATCAAATGGATGCACGCGTTGGTCGAGGAGCGCGTCACGTCGCGCCTTCGCGATGACCCGGCGATCCGCGCCCGGCTTTGCGCGCTCGAGGCAGAGGTGGCGGCCTCCCGTCTCCTGCCGGCTGCGGCGGCAGAGGAGATTGTCGCGATGCTGGAAGGCAAGTAGATGCTTGCTCGCAAGTAGATGCTTGCTCGAAGGTGGACGGAATGCCCCTGAGAAATGTAGCGGTAAGATGTCCTCCACATGCTTCTCCGCCTCGTTGACCACTTTGGCGCTTTGCTAACGTTTTTCCCCGTCACCTGTCCCCGGCTTGAACCGCGCTTTTCTCGGCCAGCGTGTCGGCCACGTCCTGATGTGGGAGAACAGGCCGTCCGTCGAGACCTCATCCTCGCCAGTCGCGATCCGTCGGGCGGCCGAGACGCCGGCCTCGATGACCGTTTCGGCCCGCCCCGATACGAGGGGGTGCCACCACGGGAGATCCTGGCCGCGTGAAACGAGCCGGTAAGCACAGGTCGGCGGCAGCCATTTCAAGGTGCGCGCGAGGTCGGGCGAAAGCTGGATGCAATCGGGAACCTTTTGCTTGCGATTTTTGTAGTCGCCGCAACGGCAGGTCGATTTGTCGAGGAGGCGACAGCCGACATCGGTCGTGTAGATGCGCCCATCATCCTCGTCCTCGAGCTTGATGAGGCAACAACGGCCGCAGCCATCGCACAGGCTCTCCCATTCGTCCCGCGACATCTCCTCGAGCGTTTTGCGGCGCCAGAAGGGAAGATCGTCCTCGCTCATGAGCAATTTCTACATCCTTGCCGCTTTCCGGCCATGGCTTGGTGACACAAAATAGCGGCGATTCTCGGGGTCACTCGAAGCTTGTGGTTGCCTCTTTTGTCTATATCCTCAGGATTAGCCGTTTCCCCTGGTTTTGTCCCGCTCACATTGCTAGATATCCGTCTCGCAAGCGGGCCTGCGGCGTAAAGGATCATGTGGGGTCGCCACTCGATGCTGACCAAGCCGAGTTCGCTTTGGGCAAGGACCAAAAGGGCGCTGCTCGGGGCCGACTCTTTCATCGACTCTGGGCTTTACGGCGCCGGTGAATGGATCACCGATGCTTACCGACGCTTTGCGCTGCACGCGGACAAGCTCCACGTCTCGGGCATCCGCAGGCTCATCGTCGAGCTGTTGAGCGAGGCCGCGACGCTCGGCACCGTCGGATTGGTCGGTCTGTTGATGCTGGCTCAGCCGGCTTTCCGCCTCACTAGCGATGATTTTCTGTCGCGCCAGGATCTCGCCGTCACATTTCTCGGCCGCAACGGCGTCGAGATCGGCAAACGAGGCCTGAAACAGGACGCGACGATCCCGCTGAGCGAATTTCCCGACCATCTTCTCAAAGCCGTGTTCGCGACCGAGGATCGGCGGTTTTATGAACATTTCGGCATCGATCCCGTCGGTCTTGTGCGAGCCCTGACCGTCAACGCCCGAGCCTCGGGCGTGGTGCAGGGTGGCTCGACGCTGACGCAACAACTCGCGAAAAACATTTTTCTCACCAACGAGCGCTCGTTCGAGCGCAAGGTAAAAGAGGCCTTTCTTTCGATTTGGCTCGAAAGGCGGCTGACGAAGTCGCAAATCCTCAAGCTCTATCTCGACCGCGCCTATATGGGAGGCGGCACCTTCGGGGTCGCGGCGGCTTCCGAATATTATTTCGGCAAATCGGTGAAGGAGATATCGCTTGCAGAGGCGGCAATGCTGGCCGGCCTCTTCAAGGCGCCGACCAAATATGGGCCTTACGTGAATTTGCCAGCGGCGCGCGCGCGGGCAAACGACGTCTTGTCCAACATGGTCGATGCCGGTTTCATGACCGAAGGCCAGGTGCTCGCCGCGCGGCAGAACCCGGCAACTCCGGTCGATCGAGGACGCGACTACAGCCCCGATTATTATCTTGATTACGCTTACGACGAGGTGCGCAAGCTCGCCGATGCCGGCAAGCTCGGTCCGGAGCGCTCCGTCATCGTGCGCACGGCCTTCGATGCCGATCTGCAGCGCAAGGCCGAAAGCTCGATAGAGGCCGCGTTGCGCGACGAGGGCGACCATTGGAATGTCGAGCAATCCGCGATGGTGATCATGGAGCCGGACGGCGCCGTGCGCGTCATGGTGGGCGGGCGCGACTACGGCGACAGCCAGTTCAACCGCGCGACCGATTCCTTGAGGCAGCCAGGATCGTCCTTCAAGCCGATCGTCTATACGACAGCGCTCGCCAGCGGAAAATTTCATCCCGATACGATGATCGTCGACGCGCCAATTTGCATCGTCAATTGGTGCCCGTCGAATTTCGGCGGCAAATATATGGGGCGGGTGACGCTGACCCAAGCCATCACGCATTCGCTGAACAGCGTTCCGGTGCGTTTGTCGATCGCGCTCGGGGACGGCAATCCGAAGGCCGGGCGCGCGCGAATCATCGAAATGGCGAAACGGCTCGGCATCACCACCGAAATCAACGATACACAGTCGCTTCCCATCGGTGCCGTCGGGGTCAATCCGCTCGAGATCGCCTCTGTCTATGCCGTCTTCGCCAACGGCGGACGCCGGGCGCCGCCGCATGCCGCGATCGAGATCATGAATCCCAAAGGCCAGGTGATCTACACTTTCGACAAGGACGGCGCGCCCCGCCCGCAAGTGCTTTCGACGCAAGTGGAGACCGATATCGTCGGCATGATGCGCCATGTGGTGGCCGAGGGAACCGGGCGCGCCGCCATCATTCCGGGCATGATGCTCGCCGGAAAAACCGGCACGACGAACGCCAGCCGCGACGCGTGGTTCGACGGCTACAGCGCTTACCTCGTCGGCGTGATCTGGATGGGCAATGACGACTACGAACCGACGAATGGCATGACCGGCGGCTCCCTGCCGGCCAAGACCTGGCATGAGATCATGGCCTATGCCCATCAGGGGCTCGATCCGAAGCCGCTGCCCTTCCAGCAATTCGACGACCGGCTTGACGGCACGCCCGCGGCGCGGGCCAAGGACGAGCAAGCGCGCGGGACGGGTGTCGCCGCGCCGCGTTCGCAAACGTTGTCGCGCCGTTCCATGGAGGTCATCAACGGCATCGAGAATCTGCTTGCGCAACCCGTCGCCGTGCAGGAAGTGCCGACCGATCCCGTGCGCATCCTGCAGCTCGAGGATGGACGCTTGAGCGCGGCCGGCGCGCGGGCACTTCGCTGATCGGAACGAAGCCGATGCTGCGCCTTCTCGCGATCCTCATGGTCCTCTTCGGCGGAGCCGCGGTCGGGCTCAGAAGCGCCGAGCTCGCGCTCGATCGCAATGTATCGGGGGATCTCGTTCGGGCCGGCGCGTGGGAGATGCGAATCTCGGAAAGCCTGGTTTCCGCCGATCCTTATGCACAAGCCGAGAGAGCCCGCTCGGGCGTCATTCCGCTTGCCTCGGGAGAAGGATTCACCTTGACGGCGCGGCACGATTCGCAAGGGCGCAGGCTCGATGGGCGTTGTGCGTATTCGATATCCGGGGCAACGCCGGCCGCGCGTTTCTGGAGCGTCACCTTGTTCGATGAGGCAGGCCGCCTCATCGCCAACCCGGCGCAACGCCAGGGCTTCACCTCGACCGAGCTCAGCCGCGACGCAAAGGGCATTTTTGCCATCAATGTGGGCTCGCAGATCATGCCGGGTGATTGGCTGCCCGCGCCGGCTGGTGGATTCATCCTGCTCTTGCGCCTTTACGACACGCCGATCGGCACCGGGGTCTCGGTGACGCCCGAGCAGGTCCCGGCGATCACGAGGCTCACATGCACCTGATCGGCAAACTCGCCGAGGCGCTGAGGCTGATCGCTTGCCTCGTCCTCGTTGCTGTTTCGGTGCACATCGTGAGCGTTCTTTCCGTGCCGAGCTTGTCGCACGCGGATGCTTTCTCGCTCGTATCCGGCCTTGCGCCGGAGCTTCGTCTCGTGCCGCTCGACCGAAATGCGACGCTTCTCGATGGCATGGAAGATCCCAACGTCGCAGCTGCGGTATGTTCTTTCGATCTCACCGAAGGGCCAGTGAAGGTCTCGCTGCCCGCGGGTGTTGACGGGTTCTCGTCGATCGCGCTTCATCAGGAGGGAGGGGGCGCCTTCTTCGCCTTGTCGAATTCCGTCGCGGAGAACGGCCGCCTCGAGGTGGTCGCGCTGACGCCCGCCCAGGCGGCCGAACGTGCCATCGACGATGACCCGGACAATCCGAGCGGGGAAGTGCGTGCCGTCTCGTCGCGCACGCGCGGCTTCGCCGTCTTCCGGGCGCTCGCGCTTTTTCCGAGTCAGCGCCAAGCCGCCAAGACGCTCGTCTCGCGCGCAAGCTGCCAGCATATCGAGTGAACAAATCGCGCGTGAGCCGAAACCTCGGCCCGCATGCGCGGCCGGTTACGGAACGGCGCTTGGGCCGCCTTAACCGATGCGCTAAGCCACGTCGGCCGCTGCGATCTCGCCTTGCGCCGTCGCCTGCTCGGTGTTCGTGTCCGGGCTCGAAACCACATCGCGTTTCGTGCCATTGGCCGATGTATCCCAGCGCTCGTAGCGCACGCCAAGGAAGAGGCTGATCGTCGCGCCACCTTGAGGCACGGGCTCGCGGTGGCGAGATGGAAAGACGCGTGCGGCCTCCGACAAAGAGACGACGTGACCCATGATGTCCCCACTCCGTTTCGGTCTCGCGCGGAAGGCTGCTCGATTGCCGCCTTGGCGCTCGTTCGACCCGACCCTCGAGCACGCCATCGGGCCGCGCTCACTCGTCCGAGTTCCATGCTGGGGGAGGTTGGTTAACGTGATGCTAACGGCGGCACGCATATTTTTGCCGTGCGACCGATCACGTCATGCAGGTTCCCGCGACACCGATGCCAGCGAACGCTTTTCCAGAGATTGGCCCCCTCATCCTCGCGGCGAAGGCCGATGGCATCGATCCGCGCATGGTACTGGCGCGCGTGCTCACGGACCTCTTCGTCGGGCGCGTGATGCACACCAATGACGAACTCGTTCAGTTCGAAGCCCTCATAGAGCCGCTGATCCGCATCGTCGATGTGCAAACGGGGCTCGCGGTTGCGGCAAAGCTCGCCCGACATGTCGAGACGCCGCGTGGCGTTCTCGAAGCGCTTCTGGCGCGCGAGGACGAGGTGAGCTTCGCCGTGCTGCGTGACGCGATCACGCTCGATCGGCGCACGCTCGATATCCTGGCCGAGCAAGGTTCGGGCTTGGTCGCGGCCGCCATCGCGACACGTAACGACATCGCGGAAACGACCGCGCGCATTCTGGTCTATCGCGACCAACTCCCGGTCGACCTCGCGCTTGCGCAAAAGCCGAAACGCGATCTGCCGGGAGATGTCGTCTCCCTGTTGTGCGCGAGGGCGCGCGGCGATCTCGAGCTTGCAAAACTGCTGCTCGAGAGACCAAGCCTCGGCCTTCGCGAACGCTGCGCCCTCTTCATGGAGGCCGAGCCCCATGAGCGCGCCGCGATCGCGGCCGAAGCGACACGCCGTGGCTTTTTGACAAGGGGGCGCCCGAGCCCATATGCGCGCGAAGAGCTCGATGTGGCCATCCACGAGCTTGCGGGACAGGGTAAGGAGAAAGTGGTCGAGGCGCTTGCGAGCTGGCTCGGCGTCAGCCTCGAAGATGCCCGCAGGATCGTCGAGGATTCGACTGGCGAGCCGCTCGTGATCGCGCTGCGGGCTTGCGGAGCGCGGCCCGAGCCGATCGTCACGTTGCTCTTGCGGCGCGGCGTCCACCTCTCGCGCTCGGTCGAGCGCATCTTTTCACTCGAGCGCCTCGCCCGCGAGACGAGCGGCGCGGCTGCCCTCATGGTGCTTGAGGGGTTTGCGCAGTTCAGGGCCCGCCCACTTCGTCATGTGGCTGCGCAGCGCCCGTTTCGCGAGACGCCATTGCCCAGCGCTGAGCCCGTCATCGCCGGCTCGTTCAAACGCCGCGAACGCAGCCGCTGAGCCGGCCTTGCGGCTCGCCGCTCGAATATCCTGCTTCGGTCGAATCAGATGTCCCCTTCACGCCAGCTCCAAGAATGAGCGGCCCTGGCGATCCTCGACCTCGACGATCCAGATGTCGGGATCGAAGCGGCGTTCCTTCGCGAGGCGCGCCTCGATCTCGGCAGGAGGCACTGCCGCAAGTTCGTGAAAGCGCGTGAACAGGCGATCGACCCCTTGCGGGAGCTCCTCGGTCGGCGGGGAGGGGCCGTAAAGCGTTGCCGTATCGTCGAGCCTGTCGACCTTGACGAAGATCGCGCCGGCTTCCGCAGCGCCCCTGCGTCGAAGCACGGCCGTGACGCCCTCGGCCGCGCAACGGCGCAGATAAGCCGAGACCCATATGTCGCTGCGAAGCCGCATGAGAGTTCGATGCCTTGCAAATTCATCGCAGGTCAAGGCTTGTGGTGAGGGCTGGTTGACTTTCGCTGTCCTGGCGGCAATCACCATCCGCGTCTTTGGTTTGCTCTGTTCACGCAAGGGATCAGGGGCGAGCCGCCGGTCCTTCGCATAGCCGAGGCGCCTTCGATGTCGCATAACAGCTTCGGCCACCTCTTTCGGGTCACTACCTTCGGCGAAAGCCACGGGGTGTCGATCGGCTGCGTCGTCGATGGCTGCCCGCCCGGCATCCCGCTTTCCGAGGCTGATATCCAGCGCGAACTCGACCGGCGCCGCCCCGGCCAGTCCCGCTTCACCACGCAAAGGCGCGAGCCCGACCGCGTGAAAATTCTATCGGGCGTCTTCGCCGATGATCGCATCAAGGCACCAGTGACCACGGGCACGCCGATCGGCCTCGTCATCGACAACGAGGATAGGCGCTCAAAGGATTACGACGACATCCGTGACGCCTATCGCCCCGGCCACGCAGACGTGACTTACGACCTGAAATACGGATTTCGTGATTATCGAGGGGGCGGGCGTTCGTCGGCGCGCGAGACCGCGATGCGGGTCGCGGCCGGCGCCATCGCGCGCAAGATCGTGCCCGGCATGACGGTTCGCGGCGCGCTCGTGCAGATGGGCTCGTTGCGGGTCGATCGCGATCGTTGGGATTGGGACGAAGTCGCGCGCAACGCCTTCTTCAGCCCCGACGCTAAAGCCGCGGCGAGTTTCGCCGAGGAGCTCGACGCGGTTCGAAAGCGCGGCTCGTCGCTCGGCGCGGTGATCGAGGTCGTGGCCGAAGGCGTCCCGGCCGGGCTCGGCGCACCGGTTTACGGAAAACTCGATGCCGATATCGCGGCGGCGCTGATGAGCATCAACGCGGTGAAGGGGGTTGAGATCGGCGAGGGCTTTGCGGCCGCGAGCCTGTCGGGCGAGGAGAATGCGGACGAGATGCGCGCCGGCAATGATGGAATCACTTTCCTTTCAAACCACGCGGGCGGGATTCTCGGGGGCATATCGACGGGGCAGGCCGTCGTGGCCCGCTTTGCCGTGAAGCCGACCTCTTCCATCCTCTCTCCCCGCCGAACGGTGGATCGTTTTGGCGCCGAGCGCGAGATCGCGACCAAGGGCCGCCATGATCCGTGTGTCGGCATACGGGCGGTGCCCGTCGGCGAAGCGATGCTCGCCTGCGTGATCGCAGACCATTTTTTGCGCCAGCGCGCCCAGCTCGGAGAGCCCCCGCGCTGGCCCTTTCCGCGATGATCCGTAGCCCCTGTTTAGTTGCATTAAATGACCCCACGCGGGTGATTCACGCGGTTTAGTTGTATTAAACCTCAGTTCCCGGTAGAATTCGCCCCATGAAGCTTGCCGCGTGGCTCAAGGCAAAAGGCGTGTCTCGCGCCGATTTCGCGCGCTCGATCGGTGTCTCGCCGGGCGCAATAACGCAATTCTGCAATCAGGACCGCGCCTGGATCTCGCGGGAAACGGCGACGCTCATCCTCAAGGAAACGAAAGGCGCCGTGACGCCGAACGATTTCCTGGGGCTTGCGGGGTCCGACGCGCTGAACGGGAAGGATAACGACGTGACTGACACGATCTCTTCGGCAATCGCGGCCTTCAAGGCGGGCGAGATCGTCGTGGTCTCGGACGATGAGGATCGTGAAGGAGAAGGCGATCTCTTCATTGCGGCGTCGCTCGCGACGCCGCAGGCCATGGCCTTCATCGTGCGTCACACGTCGGGGATCGTCTGCGCACCCTTGCCAGCCGAAGAGGCGCGTCGGTTGCGCCTCGATCCGATGGTGTCGACGAACGATGCCCCGCTCGGCACTGCATTCACCGTCTCCGTCGACGTGCGCCATGGACTCACGACCGGCATCTCGGCCGAGGAACGGACCAACACGGTGCGGGCGCTCGCAAACGACAACATGGGCGCGTCCGATTTCGTGCGTCCGGGGCATGTCTTCCCACTGATCGCGCGCGACGGGGGCGTTCTCATGCGCTCGGGGCATACTGAAGCTTGTGTCGATCTGTGCCACCTTGCGGGCCTGCCGCCGGTGGGCGTGCTCGCCGAGCTCGTCAACGATGACGGCACGGTGATGAAGGGCAGGCAAGTCGCCGAATTCGCGAAGCGGCACAAGCTCAAGCATTTCACCGTCGCCGATCTCATCGCCTATCGCCAATCGCGCGAGAAGCTCGTGGAACGGGTTGCCTCCTTTGCGGTCGAGACTGCCATCGGACCGCTGCAAGGCCACGCTTTCGTCACGCCTTTTGACGCCGTCAACCATTTCGCTTTCGTTCATGGCGACCTTGCTGAGGGGCGAGACGTGCTTACCAGGCTCCATCGCGCCCATATTCTTCAAGACGTTTTCGGGGGTGGCAAAGCAATCAACGCGTCGCTTGCGCGCTTCAAGGAGGCAGGCCGCGGCGTCCTCATCTACTTGCGCGACGGCACCTCGGGTGTGCCGGTCGCGAAGCTTCCCGACGGCGAGCGCACGGGCTCGCAGGCCGAGCGCACCCGCCAATGGCGCGAGATCGGTGTCGGCGCCCAAATACTGCGCGATCTCGGCGTCTCCTCGATCCGCCTTCTGTCCTCCCATGAGATGACGTATGTCGGCCTTTCGGGCTTCGGCATCGAGATCGTCAAGACGGAGGCGGTCGAAGGTTGAGCGCGGCCAATTGGGCGCGACAAGGAGGACCTGGAGGCCGTGTCTGGAACTGCGATCACGGTTTCGATCGTCTGGAGCGCTCAGCCAACCCGGAAATGCTTCGAGAGTTTTAGTCCTTGCGCCTGATAGTGGGAACCGAGATCGCTCCCGTAGAGCGCCTTCGGCCGCTCGGAGAGACGCTCGTAAACGAGGCGCGCTACGGTCTGTCCGTCCTCGAGAATGAAGGGCACGTCGCGGGAGCGCACTTCGAGCACGGCGCGGCTGCCATGGCCACCGGCGGCGGCGTGGCCGAAACCCGGGTCGAAAAAACCCGCGTAATGCACGCGGAATTCCCCGACCAGTGGATCGAAGGGCATCATCTCGGCCGCGTAATCGGGCGGCACATGCACCGCCTCGCGCGAAGCCAGGATGTAGAATTGGTCGGGATCGAGCACGAGTGTTCTGTCCGGCGCGGTGAGCGGTTCCCAGAAATCGCCGAGCTCGTAGGCATCGGCGCGATCGACATCGATCAGCCCCGTATGGTTCTTCGCCCGGTAGCCGACCACGGCCGAGGCATTTGTTCCCACGAGGTCGACACTCACCGCGATGCCCGAGGCGAATGAAGGGTTGAGCCCGGCCACCAAGGTTTCGCGCTCGTGCAGCTCGGCGAGCTCATCGTCATCGAGCCTGGCTTCGCCTGTGCGCAGGCGAAGCTGGGCAAGTCTCGACCCGCGTCGCGCCAGCACCGGAAAGGTGCGCGGCGAGACTTCCGCATAGAGCTTGCCGGCATAACCGGGCTTGATGATGTCGAAACGGTCGGCGCGATCAGTGATGACGCGCGTGAACACGTCGAGCCGTCCGGTCGAGCTTTTGGGATTGGCGGCCGCCGACAAGGAGGCGGAAAGCGCGAGGCTCTCCTCGATCTCGGCGATGTAGACGCAATTCCTCTCGAGCACCGCGCCTTGCTCACCGTCGAGGTCGACCTCATGCGCATTGAGCTTGGCGAGGCACTCCGCCACCTTGCGATGCGGCCCAGGCAGAAAGCTTGCGCGGACGCGCCAGGCGCGCGCGCCGAGCCGCAGGTCGAGGCTCGCGGGCTGGATTTGCCCGTCCAGCAGCGGACGCTCGGAGGCGATCGCGCCTTTGGCGACGAGAGCGTCGATGTCATGTCCGGGAAGGATGCCGCCGCAGCTTTTCATCGCACGACCATTTCGCCTCGCCCTTGCGAGGTCAAGCGGTCGCTCGTCGAGCGGCCGCGGCCCAAGGGCGTCATGAGGGCCGCCGCTCGATGAACACCGAGCCGAGGAAGGAGTAGACAAGCTCGCCCTTCTGGTTCGTGCCGGTGTTGCGCGAGAAGATGAGCCCCCAGCGCGGCCGCGAGGCGCTCGGCCGCTTCGAGACGAGCGTGCTCTCGAATTTGATGATGTCTCCCGCATAGACCGGCTTGTGCCATAAGAGGTCGGTGAATCCGGGAGAAGAACCCATCGCCGGCGGAGTGAGACCGCGCGCGATCATCGCGTCGCACAGCGAAAGACGCCGATCGATCAGCTTGCGCATGCAAGCTGCCCCCGTATGCCAGCCCGAGGCGCACAGCCCGCCGAAATGGCTCTTGGCTGCCGCCTCCGGATCGACATGGAAAGACTGGGGATCGAACGCCTTGGCAAAGCGGATGATGTCGTCGGCGTCGAAATGATGGGAGCCGATCTCGTTTGTCGCGCCCACCACGAGATCGTCGAAATATTCAAGTTTCGCGGGCAGCTTCGGATCGGCCGGCGCCGCGGTTTTGCCGGCGTCCCCGCCGTGCAAGGCTGCTTTCACAGCGCCAGCCGGCGCGGCCATATTCGCGCTCTCCGCGAGGTCTGCCGTGGCACCGAAATCCCGCCGTCCCGCCATCATCCAGAAAAGCTGCTCGCAGGCGACGACGCCATGCTGGTTGAGAAGCGCGAGGCCGATCTTCACGAGGCCCATTTGCGGGCGCGAGCGGGAAGCGCGCTTGTCGATGACGTGCCAACGCACGGTGAGCGTATCGCCAGGGCGCAGGGGCTTCAGCCATTTCACCTCATCCATGCCGGGCGCGCCCATCGAGGAGGTCTTGCTGATCAGCCCGTCGAACATGATGCGCATGATGAGCGCGCAGGTGTGCCAGCCCGACGCGATGAGCTCGCCGACGAAAGTGCCCTTGGCCGCCTCCTCGTCGAGGTGGAAAGGTTGCGGATCGAACTCGCGGGCGAAGGCGATGATCTCCTCGCGTGTGATGGTTCTCGGGCCGCACTCGCCGCGCGAGCCGATCTCGAAGTCCTCGAAGAAGATCTCGGGCATGAGGGGACCGTAACGGGGCTTTCTCGTTCCGTCAGGGCTCAATTCGCAAATCTGAAATGCAGGACGTCACCATCGGCGACCACATAATCCTTTCCTTCCAGGCGAAGCTTTCCCGCGTCGCGCGCCCCGGCCTCTCCCTCCAGCGCGACGTAATCGGCATACGCAATGGTTTCGGCGCGAATGAAGCCCTTCTCGAAATCGGTGTGGATGACACCGGCTGCCTGCGGGGCTTTCGCGCCCTGGTTCAAGGTCCAGGCGCGCGCCTCCTTTGGACCGGCGGTGAAGAAGGTGACGAGGCCGAGAAGCTCGTAGCCGGCACGGATCACCCGGTTGAGACCAGGCTCGGTGAGCCCGACAGAAGCGAGATATTCGGCCTGCTCCTCGGGCGGCAAAAGCGCGATCTCGCTCTCGATCTTGGCCGAGACGACCACTGCCTTGGCGCCTTCCTTCGCGGCGCGCTCGAAGACTCGCGCCGAATAGGCGTTTCCTTTGTCGGCGGCGCTCTCCTCGACATTGCAGACGTAGAGCACGGGTTTCGACGTGAGGAGGCCAAGCAGGCGAAATGTCCTCTCCTCTTCGGGTTTGCGCTCGACGAGCCGCGCCGGTTTGCCTTCGCGCAGATAGGCGAGGGAACGCTCGACGAGAGCGAGCGTCTCCTTCGCCTCCTTGTCCGCGCCGCGCACGCGCTTCTCCAGCGAGGGAACGCGTTTCTCGAGTGAATCGAGGTCGGCGAGCATCAACTCGGTCTCGATCGTCTCGATGTCGGCGATCGGATCGATCCGACCCTCGACATGGGTCACGTCCCCATCCTCGAAACAGCGCACGACGTGCGCAATGGCGTCGACCTCGCGGATATTGGCGAGGAATTGATTGCCGAGGCCTTCGCCTTGCGACGCGCCCCGCACGAGCCCCGCGATGTCGACGAAGGTGAGGCGTGTCGGAATGATTTCCGCGGAGCCGGCGATCGTAGCGAGCGCAGCGAGCCGCTCGTCGGGCACGGCAACCTCGCCCACATTCGGCTCGATCGTGCAAAAGGGGTAATTTGCCGCCTGCGCCGCCGCGGTCTGAGTGAGCGCATTGAAAAGCGTCGATTTCCCAACGTTGGGCAAGCCGACAATGCCACATTTAAAGCCCATGAAGGAATCCCTCTACCGATCGCGTGCGAGAAGCGGGTTCATTGTCCCGACGAGGGCAATTCCTCGCCCCAGCCCTTCCCTTGCATGGCGAGGTGCACCTTGTTTTGGAAGGTCGATTCCTCGCCCTTGATGAGGACGTCGATGAATTGGGCGCAAGCCTCGACGAGATCCCTGACCCAGGGCCACTCCTCCTTAAAGAAATCCGAGAGGACATATGGGTAGACGAGGTTCTTGTCGCCGGGGTGCCCGATGCCGAGGCGCACTCGGCGATAACCGCTCCCCAGATGCGCGGTGATCGAGCGCAACCCATTATGGCCCGCATCTCCACCACCGCGCTTCACTCTGAGCTTTCCGTCCTTCAGATCGAGCTCGTCGTGAAACACCGTGATGGCGTCAAGCTCGGTTTTGAAGAAGCGCGCCGCTTGCGCGACCGCGCGTCCGCTGTCGTTCATGAAGGTTTGCGGCTTCAAGAGGAGCACGCGTTCGCCTGAGATGACCGCCTCCGATGCCTCGCTCTGGAACCGGCGACGCCAAGGCCCCGCACGGTGCTCGCGCGCGATCGCATCGAGCACCATGAAGCCGATATTGTGGCGGTTGCCTGCGTAACGAGCCCCCGGATTGCCGAGGCCGACGAGGATCTGCATGACGAGATCCAGTTCCTGGATTCAATTCGGAAGCTATTATGAATTGCGTTTCGCCAAAGAGGACGAGGGCAGCCTCGACCCTCTGGCGCGAAGCCCCACCGGCATGAAGGCGGTCGCCTTTTCAGGCCGGCCGTTTGTCCGTCGCGGCCAGCCGCGAGGGACGATGCTCGGAACCCGAAGATTAGCTCTTCTTCGCGGGGGCCGCGGCCGGGGCCGCGCCCGGCGCCGCCGCAGCTTCGCCGGCGGCAGCTTCGCCGCCCTCGGCCGGCGCGCCCTCGGCGGCAGCGGCCGTCGGCTCGGCCTCGACGAGCACCGTCGGCGGCGCGATCGTGGCCACGGTGAAGTCGCGCTCTCGGATCACGGGGCGCACGCCTTCGGGCAGCGTCATATCCGAAATGTGAACACCGTCATTGATCTCGAGGCCGTTCAGATCGGCGGTGAGAAATTCCGGGATCGCCTCGGGCAATGACAGAACCTCGATGGTGTGCCGCACGATGTTGAGCGTGCCGCCGCGCTTCAATCCAGGCGAGGTCTCTTGGTTGATGAAGTGGACGGGGACCTCGACGCGAATAGTTTGGCCCGCGGCGAGCCGCATGAAATCGACATGGATCGGGAAGTCCTTGACGGGGTCGAGCTGGAAATCGCGCGGGATGACGCGCTCCGCCTTTCCGTCGACGTCGACCTCGAAGATCGTGGTGAGGAAACGGCCGGCGCGGATGCGCAGGCTGATTTCCTTCGAGTCGAGCGAAATGGCGGTGGCCGGCGTGCCGGCCCCGTAAATCACGGCGGGAGTGCGGCCCGTCCGGCGTACGGCTCTGGCGGCCCCCTTGCCGCTCTTGGCCCGCGCCTGAGCCTTGATCTGCTTTGCAGCGGTCATGGTCCAAGTCCTTCGGTGCTGATGAAAGGCTCATCCCGCCAACGTCGAGGCCGGCCTTTCAGGCCACGGAGTTCGGTCGTTCACGGGAAGCCGCGCGAAAATGCCTCCAAGGGTGCAAGTTTTCCGCGCGCGCGACCCTATAACGAGGGCGGCGCAAAAACACAAATTTCATCCTGGCGTACCGATATTTTCGGCAGCTCGGGTCGAGCAGAACGCCTTGCTCGAGAGTCATGCCTCTTGAGTGAGGGGCCAATTCATCCGGGCAGAGACGGTCTCGAGGATCATGCGGTTGGCGCGCTCGACGATCTCGTCGAGCGAAGGCGTCTGGGCGAAGAGCGCCGAGGCGCGCGCACGTATTTCCTCGAGCGTCGGGATCGAGGGAAGCGACATGTTGGCAAAAGCGCCGGCGGCCTGCTGGCGGGCCTGGGCGAGTTTTTCTTGCAGCTCCGCGAGGCTCGGCGTACCCGCGAAGGTGCCATGCAGCGCGCTCGCGATCCGCTCGGGATCGAAGGAGAGCGCAAGCTGGCGGGCGGCACGCTCGATCACCCTCGCGCCAAGCCTTTGCTCGTTGCGCAATACCGCCTTGGGCGGCTGCTTGAGATCCCAAACGACGCCGATAAGCGAAAGCCCCCGAAGGACGTAATAGGTGGGATCATATTCCCACCAGCGGAAACCCTGGCGCACGCTTGCCTGATAGGCATGATGGTTGTTGTGCCAGCCCTCGCCCATGGTGAAGAGCGCTAGAAACCAGTTGTTGCGGGAATCATCGCCCGTCACGTAGCGCTGACGGCCGTGCACATGGGCGAGCGAGTTGATGCAGAAGGTCGCGTGATAAACGGCGACCGTGCTCCAGAAGAAGCCAACAACGAGATAGCTCCACCCCCCGAGCAGAAAGACGAGGGTTCCCAGGAAGATCGCGGGGAGTTGCTCGCATTTGTGCAGCCAGACGAGTTCGGGGAAGCGGGTGAAATCAGAGACCTTGGAAAGATCCGCCTTGTCGTGACGAGCGGCAAAGATCCAGCCGAGATGAGCGTAAATGAAGCCCGTGTGGCGCGGCGAATGCACGTCCTCTTCGGTGTCGGAATGCAGGTGGTGGTGACGGTGCTTGGCGGCCCACCACAAGACGCTCTTCTGTGTCGTCGTCTGCGACATGAAGGCGAGCACGAACTGAAAGATGCGGCTCGTGGAATAAGAACGATGTGAGAAATAGCGGTGATACCCGGCGCCGATCGAGAAGATGCGCAGCCAATAGAGCCCTATGCCTGTCGCGACCGCTCCCCAGGTGACCCCGGTCCAGATCGCCGCAAGACACACGACATGGACGATCACGAAGGGCACCGCCGAGGGATAGACGATGTCATCATGGTGGCCGCGTACTGCGGTCTTGTCAGGCTTTGAACTCACGGGGACCTCGTTGGTCGAAGGATCGGATCGGAAAGGGATGTCGCAAAAGCAAGTTCGCCATGCACGACCAAGTTCGCCATGCACGACTCAGGCGAGATCGGAAATATTCCGTATCCTAGATAAACCACGTCGAGAGGCGGGCAAGGGTAACCTTAGTCCTGCCGCCCTTACCCTTTAACGCGGCGAAATGCACGCCCAATCGTCGGGCTGCGTCCGTTGTCGCGAGATCGCGAGGATGACACGGGTTGTTCGCAAGCCTCGCCGGCCCAGATGGGTGGCATAAATGTCGAAGGGCTCACATCCACTCCGTTCGGCACGGTCGCCCGGCTGCGTCGACCTTGGCCCGCGCTTTCCTATGCGGTAACAGGAGTTATGCCCGAGCTACCGGAGGTCGAAACCATCCGGCGCGGTCTTGCGCCGGCGCTCGAAGGCGCGAGCTTCACCAAGGTCGAGCTGCGCCGGAGGGATTTGCGTTTCCCGTTTCCGAGGAGCTTTGCGAAGCGGCTCGAAGGCGCCGAGGTGACGGCGCTCGGCCGACGCGCCAAATACCTCGTCGGCGAGCTCGACAGCGGCGACGTGCTCGTCATCCATCTCGGCATGACGGGCCGTTTCGTGGTCGAGGAGAGCACGGACGGGCCGAAGAGGCGCTTCGAGCCCGGTCGCTTTTATGACGATACGGAGCGGATCGCCGCGCATGATCACGTGGTCTTTCATCTCTCGACCGGCAAGCGCGTCATCTACAACGACGCGCGCCGTTTCGGCTTCATGACTTTGGTCAAGCGAGACGAGCTCGATGCGCACCCGTTGTTCCACGGGCTCGGGATCGAGCCGATAGGGAATGAATTCGGCGCGGAGGCGCTAGTGGGGCTCTTCGCCGGAAAGATGCGGCCGCTGAAATCGGCGCTTCTCGACCAGCGCCTGATCGCGGGCCTCGGCAACATCTATGTCAGCGAGGCGCTCTTCCGCGCCGGGCTTTCACCGCGTCGCGCCGCCAACACGCTCGCCGGAAAGGGCGCGCTGGCGCGCGCGAGGCGCGAGGCGCTTGCCGAGGCGATCCGCCGCGTGCTCGCCGAGGCGATCGAGAAAGGCGGCTCGACCTTGCGGGACTACGCCAAGGCCGATGGCGAGCGCGGCGCGTTTCAGCACGAGTTTCGCGCTTACGGGCGGGAGGGCGAAGCGTGCCTTCGCGCCGGCTGCCGAGGCACCATCGCGCGCCTTGTGCAATCGGGACGCTCGACCTTCTTTTGCCGGATCTGCCAGAAATAACGGGCGGGGCGCAAAATGTCGCCGCCGCGGATTTTCGATCGCACCTTGATCCGCCGCCGTCTCGCGCGTGCGGCTCGGGCGAGCCCCGCGGAATTTTTGATCGAGCATGTCGCAGGGGACCTCGCCGAACGGCTCGCGCCCATCTTGCGGAAATTTCAGGTCGCGATTGACCTCGGCGGCGTCACCGCGCACGTGGCGCAGGCGCTTTCGCGAAGCGGCAAGGCCGAGACCGTGCTCCGTCTTGCTGCCTTGCCGCTATCGGCGCCGAGCAGCTTTCCTGTGGCCATCGCCGATGAGGAGGTGCTGCCGCTTGGCAAAGGAAGTGTCGATCTCGTCGCCTCGCTCCTTTCGCTACAGGCGGTGAACGATCTCCCGGGCGTGCTCACGCAAATCAAGCGAGCTTTGCGGCCGGACGGCTTCTTCATTGGCTGCCTGTTGGGCGCGGAGAGCTTGACGGAGCTGCGTCAATCCCTGGCGCAGGCGGAGACGGAGCTTAGCGCGGGAGTGAGCCCGCGCGTCGCTCCCTTCGCGGATGCGCGCGAGGCTGGGGCGCTTCTCCAGCGGGCGGGCTTTACGTTACCCGTGACCGATCTCGAGAGGCTCACCGTGCGCTATCCTGATGCCTTCGCGCTCATGCGCGACCTTCGCGCGATGGGCATGGCAAACCCGCTCGTCGAGCGAGCCCGTGCGCCGCTTCGTCGCGCGACGTTCCTGCGCTCGGCGCAAATCTATGCGGAACGCTTCGCCGATGCCGATGGACGGCTTCGTGCTACATTCGACCTTGTCTGGCTTTCCGGCTGGGCTCCCCATGAGAGCCAGCAGCGACCCTTGCAGCCCGGCTCGGCCAAGGCTCGCTTGGCCGACGCGCTCGGCGTGAGCGAGTTCAAGTCCGGAGAGAAGGCGAAGCCGTGAGGAGTATGGTGCGTTCTCCCTGGGAGCTTGCGGCGGCGCGCGCCAAACAGCTTGGTTAGAGACGCCCGAGGTTGCGTCAAAACACCCCCTTGCTGGCCTTCGGCCGTGCACCCCCACGACTTCAAAGAGGCGTTGCGTGATGAACGGGTTTGAGGCATAGAGGCCCCGCGGAGCAGCGCGGCGCAATGCGCCATGCGGGTGTAGCTCAGGGGTAGAGCACAACCTTGCCAAGGTTGGGGTCGTGGGTTCGAATCCCATCGCCCGCTCCAAAATTCCGCTGTCCGAACCGGACACATAGGTGACACTTCGTTCCTAAGACATGGGTGACAACCTTGAGCCGAACGGGTTGTCGAGGGCCGTATCTGCCCCAAGTCGAATGATCTTGGCCTTAAGGCGCGTCCGCGTCTCCAATCCGAGTACCAGGGCGCATCTGATCGCCACGCGCCAAAAGTCCTTTCATAACCGCCTCATCAGGCAGCTCAGCCTTGAACCAGGCCTGCTCACCACGGGTAGCACGAGAAATACCCGCCGCCGACATAGGCGCAATGGTAATTGGGGGGCGCCATGGGCGGGGCCAGGGGAACCCCAGGTACGGTCGCCATGCACCCTGAGAAGAGGCATGCCATCGCAAAGATGACGGCAATTCGCATCATGCATTCCTCCAGCCGTTGAAGGCAGGTCCGTTGCCACCGCCAGAGCGCAGCGGAACGCGCGCGTAGCTTTGGCGAGGCTTCGCTGCCACCCTTGTATCCGGGTTCGATGTATACTTTGTTATTGGTCAGGGGAATTGTTGGCGCGTATACTGGCATTGCTTCCGGGTGTCCCCTTTAGGTCCGAAGCAATGGCGCTGACGTCGCTAACCGCTTGCTTTTTGCTTTCCGTAGTCTCGCCGGAGTTCATCGCGTGACGCGATTGGGTTTGCGCACCTCGAGTCCTCCTCGAGCGCGGCGAGTGTGAGCCAGCTTTTGGCAGCCGCGGCGAAGCTTTGTCTGGTCCTGAGGCTGGGCGCAGACCGCGCCAGCCTGGTGCATTCGGCAGCGCACTTCCGATATGTGCGAGAGGCGACCATAGAGCCCATGGACGCAAAACTTGCTTCTACATCTGCAATGGGGCCCGTTATAAATGGGTGACCGTTGCAGGAGCATCAACCGGCGCGCGAAATTGCCGAATGATGCGTTAACCAAAGCCGCGCAGGCATCCGCGACCGTCAGGTGACTGACTTGACGATCGCGGCGATGAATGCGGCGCCATACCGGTCGAGCTTGCGGCGTCCGACGCCGGGAATATCGCTCATCGCCAGCAAGTCGGTGGGCTTCCGGCGTACCATTTCCATCAGCGTCGTATCGTGAAAAATGACGTAAGGTGGAACGTTCTGCTCGCGCGCCAATTCCGAACGCAGCGCACGTAAAGCCTGGAATAGTTTGTCGTTTGCGGCAGAAGATGATGGATCCGAGGCGGTATCTCTACTGAAATCCGCAGGGCGGCGCGCGGTTTTGGTCTCGCTACGAAAAACCACGGGGACTTGGCCGCGAAGCACGGCCCAGCCGGTCTTGCCGAACTTCAGTCCGCCATGCCCTTCCACATCGACTTCCAAATGTCCTTGCGCCACGAGTTGACGAAAAATCGATCGCCATCGTTTTCGGTCGAGATCGCTGCCGACGCCAAAGGTTTTCAGCTGGTGATGTCCCAGCTTGCGAATGTGTTCTGTCGAATTGCCGAGCAAAACATCGACGAGATGTCCGACGCCAAAGCGCTCTCCCGTGCGAATGACCGCCGATAATGCTTTTTGCGCGGCCTTCACTCCGTCCAATACCCGTGGCGGCTCGAGGCAATTATCGCAATTCCCACAGGGTTGATGGTCGCGTTCCCCGAAATAAGCGAGCAGGACCTGGCGCCGGCAGGTGGCCGTTTCACAATATCCCAGAAGAGCATTGAGCTTGTGGTGTTCGATGCGGCGCTGGCGTTCTTCGAAATCGGCGCCGTCGATAAATCTCAAAAGCGTCCTTATATCCGTCAGGCCATAGGTCATGAAGGCGTTCGCCGGCAGCCCGTCTCGTCCCGAGCGCCCGGTTTCCTGGTAATAGGCCTCGAGATTCTTGGGCAGGTCGAGATGCGCGACAAACCGCACATTCGGTTTGTCGATCCCCATTCCGAAGGCGACGGTCGCAACGATGATAATGCCTTCTTCCTTGAGAAAGCGATCCTGGTTTCGTTCGCGAATCGGTGCGTCGAGCCCTGCATGATAGGGAAGCGCCACGCGGCCCTTGGCGCAAAGCCAATCTGCAACCTCCTCGACTTTGCGCCGCGAGAGACAGTACACGATCCCTGCGTCTGAGGGGTGCTCCGATCGGAGGAACGCCCAGAGCTGCGACTTGGCCTCCCGCTTGGCGAGCACGCGATAGCGGATATTGGGGCGATCGAAACCGACGGCGAAAATGTTCGCATCGCCCAGCACCAAGCGTTCAATGATGTCGTTTCGCGTTGGACCGTCAGCGGTCGCGGTCAATGCGATCCGGGGCACCTTCGGAAAACGTTCGTGCAAGATGCGCAACTGCAAGTATTCGGGACGAAAATCATGGCCCCATTGCGAAACACAATGGGCTTCATCAATCGCGAAAAGCGCGATCTTGCAGCGTGACAACAGCTCGAGACACCGCGGCGCGAGCAGGCGTTCGGGCGCGACGTAAACAAGATCGAGCTTGCCCTGGCGCATGTCGCGCTCCACCTCATCGGCCTGCGAGGGTGTGAGCGTGGAATTGAGATATGCCGCACGCACGCCGGCCTGGCGCAACGCATCGACCTGGTCTTTCATCAACGCGATCAAAGGCGAGACGACGACGCCCATGCCGTCGCGCAGCAATGCGGGAATTTGATAGCACAGCGATTTTCCACCACCGGTGGGCATCAGGACGAGCGCGTCACCGCCTGCCACGACCCGGTCGATGATCGCCGCCTGCTCGCGGCGGAACGCGCCATAGCCGAAGACGGATCGAAGAACCTCGAGCGCGCGGTCCTGAGACGCGATCGATGCCGCTGCTGAACCCTCCATGCTCCCTCGGCCTCCGCGTTGCCGCCGTTTGAGCGAGGCTACTACATCAGCGCCGCAAGTTTTCAACGCGATCAGATGAGTGGCTGTGATGCGGACCTGTGCGGGGGAAGGGGTCGAGTTCCAGCTTCGATCGGATCGGCCCTGCCGGAACTCAGGTCCGTGGACGAGGCGTGGCTACGCTGAAGACGTTTGTCGAACGATTGATCATGCGCGCGCTTTGCGGCGGCCGTGCAAGGCGGCGGCGCGCTTTGGCCGCGCGTGCGTCTTGTGCCGCCCGGTTGCTTGCGCCTGCAACTTGCCACCCTCCACACCTTGCGAGATCGCGATGCTCATGTGCTCGACCATGTGCCGGTCACCCTTCAGCACCTTGAATTTAGTCTCGTTGCCTTCTCGCCAGAAGCGAATGTCGAAATGGCGTTGCCCTAGACGCAGGTCGGTTAGCGTGACATCGGGCAGCCATTCCGGAAGCGCGGGGTCGACATAGAGCTTGCCGCGCGGTGCATCCTGCTGCAGGCCAAGGATTGCTTGCAGCAGCATGAAGGAGCTGCCCGCCGCCCAGGCTTGCGGCACGTTGGCGCCAAGATATTGCACCGGGAAGCTCGTCGGGTCGCGCTGCAAGCCGGCATAAAGCTCCGGCAACTGATTCAAGAGGAAATGGCCCGCGGCACCGCTGATGTCGCGCGCCACCGCCGCCGCCTCGGCGGCAAAGCCATAACGGCGCATGCCGAGGGCGATGATCGAATTGTCATGGGGCCAAACCGACCCTGTCTGATAGTTGTACGGGTTGAAGGATGGGTGGTCCGCCGAGAGCGTGCGGATGCCCCAGCCGCTCCACATGTCCTTGCGCATCAATCTTCTGACCACCGCCGCCGCGCGCTCCGGCGCGATGATGCCCGACCACAGGCATTGTCCGACGTTGGAAGCGACCGAGAGAACCTTCTTCTTGTCGCCGTCGAGCGCATAGGCGTAGAAGCCTGACTTCTCGTCCCAGAAGACTTGGTTGAATTTCGCGAACAGGGCCGCGGCCTTTTTGCGCAAAGCGCCGGCGCGCCGCTTCTGATCGAGCTCGTCATAGATTTCGGCCATGCGCAACCAGGCGTCGTAGACATAGCCTTGCAGCTCGCAAAGCGCTTTCGGACCGCGTACCAGCGTTCCGTCCGTATACATCACCGCATCGCCGGAATCCTTCCATCCCATATTCTCGTAACCGGCCTTCGAGCGCGTCTGGTATTCCTGAAATCCGTCCCCATCGAGATCGCCATATTTGTCGATCCATTCGAGGCAGGCTTCCGCGATCGGCAGTTGCCTTTCGATGAGCGCGCGCTCGCCGGTCGCCCGCCAGGTGGCATGCAGTGCCACGAGGTAGAGCGGCGTCGCGTCCGCGGTGCCATAATAAGGCGTGTGTGGAATGAGCTTGAAATGGGCAAGCTCGCCATAGCGAAGCTCGTGCAAAATCTTCCCGGGCTCGGCATCGCGGTAGTCGTCTCGCTCCTTGGCTTGATGCTGGCCGAGCACCTCCAACGAACCCATCGCGAATTCGGGGTAGACGATCATCGTCTGCAGGGAGGCGATGAGCGTGTCACGGCCAAAGAGCGCGAGAAACCAGGGCAGTCCCGCCGCGGGCACGAACACCATATGGTCGGTGCCGGGAAGCGGCAAGCGCAAGGCCGCCAAGTCCTGCACACCTTGATTGAAGCAACGGTAGAACTCCTCGTTGCTTGTAGCGATCTTCAAGACCCTGTCGCGCCATTCATTCATCTTGACCGCATGGTCCGATGTCGCGCTTGTGTGCGAGCACTGCCGGGGGGCGCGAATGTGTCTTTCACCGTCCGTCAAATCGTAGATGAGGCACCGGTGCCAAGCCTGCGCGGGCTTCAGCGCGATGTTGAAGCTCAGGCGGCCGTTGGCGTTCACGGTCGCTGTCCCGTCCCCCTTTCCGGTGCGTATGATCACCTCGCGGTGGAAGTCCTTGTTGCGGTAGGTCATGTGGAGCGCCTGACGCCGCTGCGACCAGGTTGTCGTGATGCGCCCGCGCCGGACAATGCGGTCGCTCTTGACCTCGAAAATGTCGGCGAAATCCGCGCGGATGGCGATCTCGAGGTTGAACCGAATTGGGGATGCGCCGTTGTTCACCACCTCGATGTCTTCATGCAGCCCGCCATCGATATGGCGGCTGATCATGAGTCCGACAGTGCGCGCGGGAACGGGGCCGTCCTCGGTGAGGAAGTCGCGGTTGGTCTCGAAGATGCGGACGGCATGCGGCCCGACAGCGCCTCCGTTCAATGGATCCCACCCCGCGCCATTGGCGTAGATCGCCCAGGCGCTGATCACCCGCGTGTCGCGGAAATAAAGCCCGCGCGTGCTCGGCCAGTTCACCTGCCCGTCGGGCTCCGTAACGAGCACGGTCTGTCCTTGATGAATCGCGATTTGTTGCGGTCCGACCTGAACTTTGAATCCCATTTTTTGCCCTCCTCTCACGTGCCGGCCGCAGGCGCTTTTTTATTATTCCGACAAGCCTCGCTCGTCAGAACCGTCATGGAAGCTTGTTCAGGGAACCGGGTGCCCCGACACCTGCGCGCGAAAGTCGTGTTGCGCCACGCGAAACGTGACGCAACTTACGAAAATTGACCCGTGCCGACCTTCAAACGGTCAAAAGGCCCCAGTTCTGCGCCGTGTTCAGAAGGCTGCCGAGAGTGGGGTTTGCGGGAGCGCTCTGGCCTGCGGAGGAAACGATGGTGTGGGTTATCAGATAGGGCGTGTTCGGGTTGTTCGAGACGCCGTCGATCTGAAGCTGGACCGCGTCGATGCCGGAGACGTTCAGGCCATCGACCTTGAAGGTGCCCGCCTGGTGATTCGCGATCGAGGCGTCGAACGCCATCTCGACGTTCTGAAACTCCGAGACGAGAGCCTGTTCGAGGGTCGGATTTTGGTTGTTGATGACGAAACGCAGGGTATCGCTTCCGTCACCTCCGATGATGGTCTGCGTTCCAAAGTCAAAGCCGCCGTTCCCATTCGCCAAAGCCGCGCTCTCCTTGAGCACGAAAAGATCGTTCCCGGTTCCGCCTTCGAGCACGTTGGTGCCGCCGCGATTGGCGATGAGCGCGTCATCGCCTTGCCCGGCGCGGAGCACGTTCGTGCCAAGCGAGTTGGTGGCAAGCACGTCATCGCCTTTGCCTCCGGAAAGCGTCGCATTTCCCGAGCCGGCGTCAATGAGATCGTTTCCCGTGCCGCCCTGCACGGTCACGTTCCCAGGCCCAGCGAAAATGAGGTCGTTACCTACCCCGCCCGTGATCGTGTAGTCGGTGAGGTTCGGATGCGCCGGATCGCTCGGCGTTGCGAAAATGAAATCGCTACCGTTTTGTGCCTGAACGACGCTTTGCGTCCCGTCCAGGAATTGCGTGTGGTCCGACGTCAAGACGGCATCCGCGAACGCAGCCTGAATGCCATGCGCCGCATAGGTGGGATGGAGACCATCGAAGAAGGCGACCTCATTGGGCGCAAGATTCATCAGCTCGGCTGGATTCAAGTCGATCAAAGGCGTTGTGATGTCTCTGAAACCGAAGTTCGCGGGATCGGCAGCGACCGCGTCGGTGAGCTTGAAAATGTCGACGAGCTGGACATTGGGATGACTCGCCGCCAATTGCGCAAAAGCTTGATTGTTTGCCACGTCCAACTCGCGGGCCAGTGCGAGCAAGCCGGCCAGCGCGGAAGAACCGGCAGCAAGCGCTTGGAATTCAGGCGTGACGCTCAAATCGGGGAGCGTGAAGAGCGCGATCTTCTGCACGCCGGCAGCCGTAAGCGCGTCGATCGCGGTTGCGACGCTCGAAACCACGCTCGAGACGACCTGAGGGGCTTTCGAAAGTGAAGCGCCACTTTGCAAGAAGTTGATGTAATCATTGCTGCCGATGTCGATCACGGCAGTGGTGCCGGAGGGTGCCCTGCGGCCGTGGAGGCCAATCAGATACGCCGCAACCTGCTCGGGAAGGTTGACCGGCAGGGAATCCGCGAACGGCGAGGTGGCACTCGCTGTCGCACCGCCGAAAGCGAGATCCTCGAGCCGAGCGCCCAGCTCGCTCGCGAGCTGCTCTGCGTAAGTGGGCCCATTGGAAAAGCGCCCTTTCCAATAGGGAGGCGCCGGCTCTCCGGTGAAGCGGAAGAGATTGCCGTCGTCCGACAGACTGTCGCCGAACACGACAAGTCGAGAGATACCGTTCGAATTTTGGGACATGAGTAACTCCAAAGCTTGGCGTTTCACCGGCCCCTACGGAATTCAACCCGACCCGAAATCGGGCCAGATCCTGTCATTTGAACTAAAACTATTGCAATTAAACCTGTCGTCAACTGAGCTGCGAGCCGAGATGCCAATACGGGCACGTTGGGCGCGATTGCTTGTGGACGCCCGCCGTGTCAGGCTCGGTCGCAAGTCTCAGGCGCGGCGAACCCATCAATCCCAATAAATGGCCGCGAATGCGGTTCGGCACGAGACGTGGAGCAGAGCGATGTCACCAATAGGCAACCTCAAAACGATGACTTCTTCGGATGCGACATCTGACGACGCGCAGGAGCGGCAGTTGCGCATCGATCTCGCGGCGGCTTTTCGTCTTGCGGTCGAGTTCGACTGGCATGAATCGGTCGCCAATCACTTCAGCCTTGCGGTCTCCGACGATGGGAAAAAGTTCCTCTTGAATCGCCGATGGCAGCATTTCTCGACGATCAAGGCCAGCGATCTCTTGCTCCTCGACAGCGACGATCCTGAAACCATGCAGCGGGAAGACGCACCCGACGCCTCAGCCTGGTGCATTCACGGAAGCATCCATGCCTCGCTGCCGCATGCGCGCTGCATTCTCCACGTGCATCCGCCCTACGCCACCGCGATGGCGACACTCGCCGACCCAGAACTCAAGCCCATCGATCAAAACACGGCACGTTTCTACGATCGCGTCCATGTGGATCTCGGCTTCGGCGGCATCGCGGATGACAGAGCCGAAGGTGAGCGCCTGGCCCGGGCGCTGGGCAACAAAAGTGTGATGATGATGGGCAATCACGGCGTCCTCGTTGCCGGGAATACGGTGGCGGAAGCGTTTGACGACCTCTACTTTCTCGAACGTTCATGCCGAACCATGGTGCTCGCCTATTCCACCGGGCAAAAACTGAATGTCATGCCGCCGGAGCTCGCCGAGAAGACCGCGCGCGGTTGGGACGATTACAAGGGTATGGCCTATGCCCATTTCGAGGAGCTCAAGCGAAAGCTCGATCGGAAAGACGCTTCCTACGCGCAATAAATGCGTGGCTGCGATGGTGCGTTCAGGCCGGCCTTCGCTCTCGATTTTGGAGCCACACCTGCCGCGTCTGCACCCAGCGCGAATCACGTTTCTCGCCATGCTGGCGCTGGTCGTGGTTTCGCTTTTTGCTCCTAGCGCAGGGGCGCAGGACACGCCAGGCCTTTACCAGGCGACCGCGATCGTCACGGGCACCGATATGCGCAGCCGGCCGACCGGATTTGCCCGATGCTTGCGCGACGTTCTCGTCAAGGTCTCGGGAGAGCCGAGGCTCATCAAGGACCCGCGCGTCACCGAGCTCGGCCGACACGCGGACGTGTTCGTCGTCGACTTCAGCTATGTGGATGTCATGGCGGGCATTCCAATCCATGACGATCAGGGCACTTACGACCGCCCTCACTACCTCACCGTGAAATTTGATCCTGCCAAGATCGACCACGCGCTCGCCGATCTCGGCGAGAAGCCATGGCGCGGCGAGCGGCCCGTGGTGGTGCCGATGCTCTCGATGCGGCGCTACGGCCCGCCCTTTCTCCTGAGCGCCGAGCTAGCGGCAGCCGCCGACGAACGCGGCTCCTTCGCCGAGCGGGCCGCTGAATTCGGCTTGAGCGCGCGCATCCCGAGCGAGGGCGAGCTTGCCGGCTGGGGGGCGGAACCGGGGCGTATCCCTCCGCCGCCCGACGCCGCACGCGCCCATGAAATCGTCGTCGCTGGCACGCTCGCGTTCAACGAAAGCGTGCCTGGCTGGGAAGGATCATGGCGTATGCATCAGGACGGTCGCGATTACGTTTGGGCCATCAAGGGGGTGAACTATGACGAGGCTTTCCGCGATATCATTCGCGGCGTGCTTCGCGTCGCCGCGGGCCATGATGGGCCGAGTTGACGAGATCGTCAGAACGCCACCCGGTCACCGCCCTTGAGCTCGAGCACCTCGCGTGCTTCCTCGGGTGAGGCGACAGAAAGGCCGAGCCCCTCGATGATCGAGCGTACATGGCGCACTTGCGCCGCGTTCGATTCGGCGAGCTTTCCGGGTCCGATCCAAAGCGAATCCTCGAGCCCGACGCGAACATTGCCGCCCATCGCTGCTGACATCGCGGCGATCGGCATCTGATTTCTGCCCGCGCCGAGAACGGACCAACGATATTCCGTTCCGAACAGCCGGTCGGCCGTGCGCTTCATATGCATGACATCTTCGGGATGAGGTCCGATGCCGCCGAGGATGCCGAACACGCTTTGGACGAAAAAGGGCGCCTTCACGAGACCCCGGTCCACGAAATGGGCGAGGGTGTAGAGATGGCCGATGTCGTAGCATTCGATCTCAAAGCGTGTGCCGTTGTCGGCGCAGGTGGTGAGAATCTTCTCGATATCGGCGAAGGTGTTCTTGAAAATGCGATCCTTCGAGCCTTCAAGGTAGGGCCGCTCCCAATCATGTTTGAAGCTCTTAAAACGGCCGAGCATGGGGAAGAGGCCGAAATTCATGGATCCCATGTTGAGCGAGGCGACCTCCGGCTTGAAAGTCGCGACTGGCTTTAGTCGCTCCTCGATCGTCATCGTCGCGGCACCGCCCGTCGTGATGTTCACCACGCAGCTCGAGCGCTGCTTGATCACCTTCAGGAAAGGGGCGAAGGCTTGCGTGCTCTGGTCGGGCCTGCCGTCCTTCGGGTCTCGTGCGTGCAGGTGCACGATGGCCGCGCCCGCCTCCGCGGCGCCGATGGCGGCTTCCGCGATCTCCTGCGCCGTGATGGGGATGTGCGGGGACATCGAGGGCGTGTGAATCGAGCCGGTGACGGCGCAGGTGATGATGACTTTGCGTGCGGCCATGGATTAGGAAGTCTCCAGAGGATTATCGCGTCCGCGCTCGAGCACGGTCTTTGAGATGCGAGCGTCCCGCCTGCGCGCGCTTGACGAGCACGCGCGGACGAAGGACGGTCTTGTCCAGCATGGAGGCCGCGAGCGCCGCGATCAAGTCGCGCGGTTGCAAAGTTTCACGTTTCATTGCCTGAGAACGCGCTCGTTTGTTCCGTGGAGCTGTCGATGTATCCCCAACCGCGCAGTCATCGCCCTCTCATCATGGGGCGCAACGGGGTGGTCGGCGCCAATCACCCGCTCGCTGCTCAAGCAGGGCTTGATGTTTTGCGCGCCGGCGGCAATGCAGCCGACGCCAGCGTCGCGGTCTCGTTCGCGCTCGGCGTGTGCGAGCCGATGATGTCGGGGCTCGGCGGGGATGGCTTCTACCACATCTACATGGCCAAGAGCAGACGCGCCGAGGTGTTCAACGGCACAGGCCCCGCGCCGCAAGCCGCGTCACCCGAGCGCTATGGAAGCGCCATTCCGTTGACAGGGCCCTTGAGCATCTCCGTGCCCGGCTCGCTTGCCGCGATTTGCGCCATGCATGCGGCTCATGGGCGCCTCCCTTGGCCGGATCTGGTCATGCCTGCCATCGCGCTCGCGCGCCATGGCTTTGCGGCAACGCATACGTTTTGCCATTTCGCCGCCGAGAACGAGGCCGGCCTTGCTGCGGATGAGCGAAGCCGCACGCGATTCCTGGGGCACGAGCTGGCCGGCATTATCCGGCAACCGGAGCTCGCCCGCACGCTCGAGGAGATCGCGACCGAAGGCGCGCAGAGCTTCTATCGTGGCCGTCTTGCGGCCCGGCTCGCGCGCGGCCTTGTGGAAGCCGGTGCCTTGCTCTCGGAACAGGATCTTGCCGATTTCGAGCCGCAGGTGCAGGCGCCGATCGGCGTCACGTATCGCGGCTTCGAAATCCGTCAGACGCCGCCGAACTCGACGGGCTTCGTCGTACTCCAGATGCTCAAGATCATCGAGCGGTTCGACGTCGCGGCGCTCGCGCCCGCTGAACGCGTGCACCTCCTCGTCGAAGCCAAGAAACGCGCCTTCCGCGATCGCGAGACGCATGGCGCAGATCCGCGTTTCGAGTCGGTGCCGGTCGAGCATCTCCTCTCGGACAAGCAGGTCGGCGCTCATGCCGGCGCGATCGATCTCGAGCGCGCGGCCGAGCTCCCTTTGGCAACGCAGGAAGCGGAAGGCGACACCACCTATTTTTGCGTGATCGACGCCCAAGGCAATGCGGTCTCGGCCATCCAAAGCCTCAACTCTGCGTTCGGCTCCGGCGTGACTGCCGGGGAAACGGGCGTGCTCATGAACAACCGCATGGCCTACTGGCATCTCGAGCGCGGCCATGCCAACCGGCTCATGCCGGGCAAGCGAGTTCGCCACACGATGAACGCACCGATGATCTTCAAGGACGGCGAGCTCTGTGGCGTGCTCGGCACGCCGGGAGGAGACAATCAGGTGCAGGTCAATCTCCAGGTTCTCGTCGCGATGCTCGATCTCGGTTTCGACCCGCAGACAGCCGTCGAGCTGCCGCGTTGGACGAGCAGCCAATCCGGACAGAGCGCCAATTGGCCTCATGACGGGGATGGCGCGCTCACCATCGAGAGCGATTTCGGCGAAGAATTGCTCGGGGCTCTCGAGCGCAAGGGGCACAGGTTGAACCGCGTCGATCATCTTGAAGGCCCTTGCGCCATGCAGGCGATGCGCCTGATGCCCAATGGAGTTCGCGTCGCCGGCTCCGATACGCGCAGAGACGGCTGGGCGCTCGCCTATTGAAACCTCTCTCGATGGAGCTTCCGGGCGAGCACGACCTCCCAGGCGCGGGGTTTCCCTCAATCGCAAACCGCGCTAACCCGATTCGTCCTTTGAATTTTTGGGAGATGTCGACGAAATGCGCATCGTGGTTCACGGCCAGCAGGCTTTCGGCAAGGCGGTGCTCGAAGCGCTCCTCGCACGCGGCGAGACGATCGTCGGCGTTTATGTGGCGCCGGAAAAACCGGGCGCCAGGCCGGATCCGCTGAAGGAGGCGGCGCTCGCCTCGAACCTGCCAGTGTACCAGCCCGCCTCCTATCGCAAGCCTGAAGTTTGCGAGGAGTTCAAGAAACTCGCTCCCGACCTTCAGGTCATGGCCTTCGTCACACTCTTCGTGCCCGAGGAGTTCCTGAACGTCCCGACCCATGGTTCGATCCAATACCATCCCTCGCTTTTGCCGAGATATCGCGGGCCGAGCGCAATCAACTGGCCGATCATCAACGGGGATGGAGAGACCGGGCTTTCGATCTTCTGGCCCGACAACGGGCTCGACACCGGGGACGTGCTCTTGCAGAAAAAGACTGCGATCGGCCCCGATGACTCGCTGGGCTCGGTCTACTTCGATCGCCTCTTTCCGATGGGGGTCGAGGCGATGCTCGAGGCGATTGAGCTCGTCAAAGCCGGCAAGGCTCCAAGACTGAAGCAGGATGAGGCACTGGCGAGCTACGAGGGCAGGTGCGGCCCCGACAACGCGCGCATCGACTGGGGCAAGCCCTGGAGTCAAATCCACAACCTCATCCGCGGCTGCAACCCCGCGCCCGGCGCTTGGACGAAGCATGGTGATCTTGCGCTGCAGATCTTCGAGGCGAAGCCGCTCCCGGCCAAAGCGCCGAAGGGCATCGGCGGAAACATGGGCGAGGTCGTCGAGGTTGATGCCGAGGGCTTCACCGTGGTTTGCGCCGACGGGAGGATCAGGGTGCTGCGTGTAAAGCCTGCCGACGGTGCCAAGGTCAAGGCGGGCGAATGGGCAAGTTCTATGGGGCTTGCGATCGGCGCAAGATTGGCATGAGCGATTTTGCAGGCTTCACTACAACAAACGCGGTGGCCCGATAGGAGACATCATGACCGCGCTCGCGCGCCGAAGCTGGGTGCCGGATCCGATCGAGGACTATGTTTCCAAGTTCGCCGCCGCGACGGCCCGCGATGGCTCCGACAAGGTTGACGCGCAAATCCACGCGCTCATCGCCGAAAACCGGCGCATCCATGAGGATGAGTCCGTCAACCTCAACCCCGCCACGAATGTGATGAACCCGAGGGCGGAGGCGGCGCTCGCCTCCGGCCTCGGATCGCGACCTTCGCTCGGCTATCCGGGCGACAAATACGAGATGGGTCTTGAAGCGATCGAGAAGATCGAGGTGATCGCCGCCGAGCTCGCTGCCGAAATCTTCGGCGCCAGATTCGCGGAGATCCGTGTGGCGTCAGGCGCGATGGCCAATCTTTACGCCTTCATGGCGACCGCGAAACCCGGCGATCGCATCATCGTGCCGCCCGCCAGCATCGGCGGCCATATCACACATCACCGGCCGGGTGCCGCCGGGCTCTACGGCCTCGAAATCCATCAAGCTCCGGTCGATGCCTCGGGCTACAGCATCGATGTCGAGAAGCTCGCGGTTCAAGCGCGCGCCTTGCAGCCGCGCCTTGTCACGATCGGGTGCAGTCTCAATCTTTTTCCCCACCCCATCCGCGAGCTGCGCAAGATCGCCGACGAGGTCGGGGCGAGTCTTCTCTTCGACGCGGCGCACATGTCGGGAATGATCGCCGGCCGTGCCTGGCAACAGCCGCTCGAGGAAGGTGCGCATCTCATGACCATGAGCACCTACAAAAGCCTGGGCGGGCCGCCCTCGGGCCTGGTGCTCACGAACGAGCCTGAGCTTGCAAAAAAGCTCGACAGCATCGCCTTTCCAGGCCTTACCGCCAATTTCGATGCGGCCAAATCGGCGTCGCTTGCCGTCGCGCTTCTCGACTGGAGAGAGCATGGCCGCGCCTATGCGGCAATGATGGGCGAGACGGCTCTCGTGCTCGCGCGCAGCCTCGCCGAACGTGGCCTTCCGGTGCATGCGCGCGAGCGTGGCTTCACCCAATCTCATCAATTCGCGTTGGAAGCCGAGCGTTTCGGCGGCGGGCAGGCCGCTTCGCGCAAGCTCAGGCGCGCCAACATTCTCGCCTGCGGGATCGGCTTGCCGCTGGCAGAGATCGACGGCGACATGAATGGGTTGCGTTTCGGCACGCCTGAGATCGTGAGATGGGGGATGAGGCCAGAGCACATGCCGGAGCTTGCGGCCCTTATTCAACGTGCGCTTGTCGGCAATGAGGATGAGGCGAAGGTCGCGGCCGACGTCACTGCCTTTCGGCGCAGGTTCGCCGAGCTTGGGTATATCCGAAAGTGAGGGTCCGTCCCCGGTTTGCGCGGTCAGCACGGTCGTTCGTCGATTCTCATGACGCGTCATGTTCGCACCTGGTGCGAGCGTCTGCCTTTTTAGCTCGCCGTCACCCAGTCTATCGATCGGCTATTGATCGCGCCGGCGATATTTGTTCTTGATAAACGGGTGCGGCACGCACCTCACCACGCGCCGGTTTCCTTGGGAGTTGAGCATGCTCACCGACTTGGCGACCGCGGATCAAATTTCGCGGGTCATCTCGCAAGCGACCGCCCCGGCGTTTCTGCTCGGCGCCGTGGCGGGGTTCATCTCGGTCCTGATCACGCGCATGAACCGCTTGGCGGATCGGAGCAACGCGATCATCGCGATATCGGACGACGATTCGCGCTGGGCGCATCTCAAAGCTGTCCTGCCCCGCTTGAGCCGGCGCGCAAAGCTCATGAACCGTGCCATCGAGTTTGCCCTAATCAGCGGCATCTTCACGACGGCGCTCGTGATCGTTGCGTTTGTGAGCGCCTTCTTGAAATTCCAACACGAATATGGCGCGGGCGTCATGTTTGTGCTGGCGTTGGCTTCATTCGCGGCTTCCCTGATCACGCTGTGGAGAGAGGTGCGCGCCGCACAAAAGGATATCGAATATTACTCATGAGGAGGGGGCGAGGGAGTGTTGAGCACCTGATTTTTCTGCAATATTGAAGCGGGTTGTTCACTCCGTCGAGAGCAAGCGACGGCAGCACGCAAAAGCCGATTTTCGGCTTGCGAAGCATCAATACACCTACCGCTCAAATACACCTACCGCTCACATGGCCCCGACAAGCGCCTCGCCGGCGATAGTCGTCCGATGCATGAGACGGCGCGAGCCATCATAATCGTTCACCGCGTAGTGAAGCGTGCAGCGATTGTCCCAAATCGCAAGCGAGCCTGGTTTCCAGCGAAATCGGCAGGTGAATTCCGGACGTATGCAGTGGCGGAAGAGAAACGCCAACAAGGGTCGACTTTCTTCCTCCGTCATGTCCTCGAATCGGGTCGTGTAGATCTCATTCACGAATAGCGCCTTCCGGCCACTCGTCGGGTGAATGATCACGACCGGCTGTGCGACCTCTCGATCCGCCTGCGGATTTTCACGCTCGATCGCGATCGAGCGGCTTGTCCGCACGCCGCTCGGCGCGTGCGCAACGCCGTAGGGCCTGCCGCTGTGCATGGCGCGAAGCGGATCGAGCATGCGTTTCATGCCATCGGAGAGGGCGTCGTATGCCTCGTACATATTGGCCCAAAGGGTGTCGCCGCCGTGGCTGGGGACCTCTTTTGCGTACAGGACCGACCCCATCGGCGGCGCCTCGAGAAAGCTGAAATCGGAGTGCCATGCGTTGCCGAAAGTGCTGATCTTCCGCTCGTCGGCTTCCTTGAGCACGGCGATGATATCCGGATATTCGTCCATGTGCTTCACGTAAGGGACCCGCGTGAGCGGCCCGAAGAGGCGGCTGAACCGCAGGTGCTCGTCGGGGGTGAGGTTCTGGTCGCGAAAGAACAGGACGAGATGCGCGACAAGGGCTTGGCGCAGCTCGTCTATGATCCAGTCACGCAGCGGAGCTGCCAGATCGACGCCCTCTATTTCGGCGCCGAGCGAGCCTGCGGCGGGTCGGACCGCGATGGATCGTGTCACGTCCTCTTTCATCCTTGCTCCATGCTCCCTCGCAACGATTTGGTATGCAGTCGATAAACCGTGTTGCGCGAAAAACTATATCCGGTCCGTCCAGCACAAAAGCAAATTTCTGAGCCGAGGCGCGCCTCGACACTTGCTGCCTCACGACTTGTTCAGCGCGACGGCCGCTCGGATCAAAGTCATAAATGCCTGCACGTCGATCGTTTCGCCCTCATGTAAATCGATGGCACGCCTGGTATTGCCCTCGAGGCTTACATTGCAAAGGCCAGAAAGGTCCTCCAGCGACGCGCCCTTCGCGAAGGTCAGCTTCACGACATTCTTGTAAGTCTCGCCGGTGCAGATCGCTCCATCGTGCGACCACACCGGAACCCCTCTCCACTTCCATTCTTCCACCACGTCTGGGTCGGCTTGCTTAACTAGGGCGCGGACCCGCGACAGCCTTTCGCCACGCCAATCGTCCAGCTCCCGGATTCGGGCGTCGATGAGTTGAGCGGGATTTTTCTTCAATTCGAACTTTCTTTTCATAAGTCTCTTCTCACAATCCTCGAATTCAGAAGAACAGCTCGGTTTTGTGTACCTTTGCCTATTCTACTGTCGTCGGGCAGATTATCTTTCGGGGCAGGAACATGTAGTCCGGAAATGGGCATGAATGGAGGGACCGTCATGCATTGGTATTTGGCCGGGAATTATACATCCGCTGCGATGAAGGCGCTCGGAGAGAAACCTTCCGATCGCCATGCGGCAGCCACAAAATTAGTGACCGCCGGAGGCGGCAAGTTGATCTCGTTTTACAGGACGGCTGCCGAGGGACCAGGCGTTCTCATCATTTTTGAGGCGGACCCGATCACGGCGGTCGCAATCAATGGAATCGTCGTGGCCGGGGGCGCGCTGACGAACATCAAGTTTATGCGGCTATGGGACGACGAAGAGGTGAAATCCATCCGCAAAAAGCGCGCGGAAATCGAGGGTGCATATAAGCCGCCAGGATAAAACGCGGTCACTTTCGTACGCCAAAACGATAAGACACCTGACCCGCCACATCGGCGTGCGCGGTTGCGCTGGGCTTGGTGTCGCTGAACGTCAGCGTCGCTTCGACGCATCGGCGTGGGTTGGGGCCGCCGTGGAGGACGAGGCCAGGGCTGCATGGATCGCGGTGCAGTGCCGGACGAGATTGGCCTGCGCGCCGAGGAAGTGCCTCAGCGGTGTCTCGATCGGGTGAAAGTAGATGTTGGCGATGAATCCATAGATGCCGGCATCGATGCTCGTCGGGGCCCGGCCGAACATGTAGTCGTGCTCGGGAACAAGATCGGCCAAGACCCGCAGATCCGCAAGCCCGCGCGCATAGGCCGCCGGTGGCTCAAAACGGCCAATGCCTTGGTAGTGATAGCGCGTGGCGTTGTATTCTCGCGCCTTGAGAAGGCCCTCCTCGGTCACGCTTGGATGTTGCCGACGCAAAGCATCGCGGAACTCTGGCCAGAACTCCTCGTCCTTCCAGCGTGAGTACGACATGACCCAGTAAAGATCGTCGAGCATGCGTGTGATCAAATGGCTCATGTCGCGCTGCGGGGCGGTGAGCTCGTCGTCGATCGAGAGCCCGTGCCGGCCAATGAGGTGCGCGATGATCGTATCGCTGTCGCCTATCGCCTCGCCATCTTCGACGATGTAGGGAAGTTGCCCGCGCGGCGCCGCCGAGGCATCGAAAATATGTTGATGAACGAAAGGCAGCCCCGCGAGCTTGAGGAACGCGAATACTTTGAGGCCATAGCCGTTATTGTCGGCCACGCCGTTGAGCTCGGGGTAGGAGTAAAGTGTGATCATGACGCGTCCTCCGGATCGCGATTCATTCTGGTCCGCCAGCCGAGGAAATCGGCACTTCTTCTTCGGGCAGGGTGAAAACATGACAAGGGCGTGCGATGCCGCGAAGCGCATGTTGGCCGAGCGCAATCAAGGGTGTCCCACTCTCGGCCGCAAAGGCACCGGAGACAAGCACCGCTTGGTTCAGCGGGCGGCAGAGCCCTTGCAGGCGGCTCACCAGATTGACGGCGGGACCGATCGCCGTGAAATCCAGCCGATCGGCCGCGCCGATATTTCCCCACAGCATCTCGCCGAGATGCAGGGCAACGCCGAATGGCAACGCAGGCAAGCCTTGGTCTTGCCGCGCCGCGTCGAGATGCGCCATTCCGACGCGAGCGGAGGACACAGCACGAAGCGCCGCGTCGCAGGCAGGGCGAGCCGAAATGCCTGTGACCGGAAAGATCGCGAGCATGCCGTCGCCAATGAACTTCAGTACCTCGCCACCGAAAGCATGGACCGGACCTGCAATCCGGTCGAACCAGGCATCGAGCGCGGAGATGACGACCGCGGGAGGATTGCTCTCGGAGAGTGAGGTGAAGCCGCGTAGATCGGCAAAGAGAAGCGCTGCCTGGATCGTCTCGCCGATACCGCGCCGCAAAGGGCCCGCCAGCACGCGTGCCGCACTGCGGCGGCCAAGATAGGCTTCGAGAGCCGCCGCCATCCTGGCGCGTGCCATCAACGCCGCGAGCGAAGGCGCGGCGAAACGCACGGCTTGACAGAGCCGCTTCGTCTCGGCGGCTGAAAAGGAGCGCGGCGAGACCCAACCAAGCGAACATCCCTCCGGGTCGGTTCCGACGACGTCTTTGCGCACCTCCCCTGGCGCGAGGCTTTCGAGCCAACGCGTGCCGGCATCGCTGGGCCCATTCGCCGTTTGCGCGATCGGGAGTCCTCCGGCCGCGAATCCAAGGGCCTCGATCACCTCTCCGTTTTCAGCTCGCCAAAGCCAGGTTCGTCGCGCGATCAGCGGGTGCGGGACCGCGAGCGTCAGGCTTCCGCCAGCCAGCGACACGCCATCCTCGACGAGGCAGGTGCCAAGCTTCGCCAGCCATCGATCGGCACTCGGTGCTTGCGCGGCCGCATCGACGAGCCAAGCCAGCGTTGAGGAGAGCTGCATCTGTCGAGGATGGGGTTGACGTCGCTTCGTTGTCATCTGCTATGCCGAATGCGTTGATGCCAGCGTTGTCGTCTTTTTGGCCGTAACCGAGGAGATTGCGATGACTGAACCGCTTGTGGTTCGGCGCGAGATTCAGATCGATGCCCCGCCCGCCACGGTTTTCGCTTTCCTGACCGATCCCGAAAAGATCATCAACTGGATGGGCGCCGAGGCAAAGACCGAGGTACATCCCGATGGCCTTTATCTCGTGAAGGGGGTCAGTGAATGGGGGCGCGGTGGCGCGAGGGGTCTTCCGCGAGGTCGTGCCTGTTCACAGGCTCGCCTACAGTTTCGGTTGGGAAGGCGATGAGGAGGTTCCGCCGGGATCGAGCTTGGTCGAGATCGACCTGCTCGACCGCGAGGGCGGCACGTTGCTGCGCATGGCCCATAGCGGACTTCCCAACGCGGCGCAGCGCGCCGGCCACGGCACGGGCTGGGCCCACTACCTCGGCAGGCTCGCCCTGGTGGCGAGCGGCGTAAATCCGGGTCCGGACCGTTTCTCACCACCGCGTGAGTAAAGGATCAACTCGGTCGTGAGACGCCGGCCGGACGCAAGTCGCGTACCTCGCAAGGCGCAAGGGTCTCGAAACGAATGTTCGCGTTCATCATCCGCTTACGAAGATCCACGCAGAAGCGAGCGTCCCGCGTCGCAATTTCGTCGCAATTGGTTCTGCCGGTTTAGAAGTTTTCAATGAGAGGAGGGCATAAGCCAAGGGCAAGCATACTTGGCGAAGAGGGATCTCATGGGTTCGGCGCTTTCAAATCAGTCCGCTGCGGACCCTATCCATGCGTCCTTCCGTCAGGACCAAGTCGCGGCGACGGCTATTCAGTACGCCCTCATTGCGGCGCTCATCTCGATCGTCATTATCGGCGCCACCACGACTATCGGCACTACTCTTACGGCCACGTTCACGACCATCAGCGCTGCCTTCGCCAACAACTGAGATATTTCGCATCATCCTCAACCCAGGCTCTGAGCGCCGAGCCTCTGTGCATCGAGTAGAGCGTTCGACCTCTCGAACTGGCGTTTTGAAAAAAGGCGCAATGCAGGATGCCGTGCGGGCCTGTAACTTTTGTGAGCTACTTTGTCACTTGGTGCTAATCTCCGGGCGGCATCGATCAATATTCCCATTCATGGCCAAGGCTGCCATCCCTGAACGATCGCGCGGGCCAAACTTTAGTCTTAACTCCGAGGAGTAGTCTGTCCGCATAGTGGAGCCACGCGTTCCCGCGCGATTTTGACGAGCTTTTTTATTTTTGGCCAGGAGGCGGTGTTCTCGGAGGCTTCGCCCCGTACGGCCGCGTGGACCGCCGTGTTTACTGCATGAATTCGCGTCAGCGTTCCGCACGAATTCGGATCCGCCATGCTCCTTGGGGTACCCCATAATTCCCAGCGGAAAGGCGCAGCATTGTTGTGTGCTCCCGCCCAATCGTCGAACCGCATGGTATCTTTCTCGATCAGAGCGATGGGCGGGATCGCGATTCGTCGGCCCTGTGAATGTAGCGCAGTGTGGCGTTGCGGGCCGAATTAGCATCCGAACCAGTTGCAGGCCGCACCGGCGCGATGTGAGAGAAGTCACCATGCCACAAACCACCGTGACTACCTCGTTCTCCGGCATTTCGGACCCGACCAACTGGCCTCCGGAGAACGGCCTCGCGGTAGGACCTGCCTACGTTGTCATGGTCGAGAGCTCGAAAATCGAATGGACGAATCTCACTGGCGGCGCCGCCTTCAATGAATCGCTCTACACCCTATTCGGTTCGCTGAGTGCATCCCAGAGAAACTCGCTGCTCGACGCCCGCGCAGCCTATGACAGCGTCAACGGGCGCTTTGTCGTAATGGCAATGAATCTCGGGACAAACGAGAGCAACATCGACATCGCGGTTTCTAAGGACTCCAACCCCAACGACGGTTGGTATGTCGGTTCGGTCAGCTCCTTGTTGACGATCAACGGCGCCGTCACTCAAGCCGACATGCCTTATCTTTCTGTGGATGGGAGCAACATTTACGTCAGCGAACCCCAGTATGGATCCGGGCTCCAGGGGACGCAGGAGTGGGTGTTCGGCGATACGGCTGGCTCGGGTGGTGGCATCTACAATGGTGGAACGCTGACGACGATTGCGAGCCAAGTCGCCCCTCCAAGTGCCGGGATCGCCCGCAATGTTTCGAACGGCCAAGGGCTGACCTACTACGTGTCCGTGGTTCCCACGGGTGGTCAGAGTGTTCTGACGATCCAGACCTACAATTCCGCCACGAATGCCTTCAGCGCGGCGACGACGCTTGCGCTCGGCAATAGTGATAAAGGCGCTTCCTCTTCGGACTACACGATTGCGCAGGAGGGGACGAGCCTTACGCTTGACGCCTACGATTCTCGCATTGCCAGTCTCGCCTACTCCAATGGTTTTCTCTACGGCCTCAGCGAAGTCGAAAATGTCGGCACGAGTACTCCGGAGATCCATTGGTTCAAGCTGAACGTATCCAATCCTGGCGCACCGACGATCGCGGCGCAGGGCGATATCACCGGGGCTGCCATCGGCGCCGGGGTCGGCGTCTTCAATGGCTCGCTGGCGGTCGACGCTGCGGGCGACATGATCGTGAATTTTAACGCCAGCAGCGCCAATATGTTTCCGGCGGATTATTACATGGTCATGCCTTCGGGCTCTTCGAGCTTCGGATCGCCAACGCTTTATCAATCGAGCACGAGTTTTTACGCCCAGACCACAAACGCCTCGGGCGCGCAGCGTTGGGGAACATATTCGACGGCGATTGCCGACCCCAACGATCCGAACGGATTCTGGATTTCGAACGAGTATGTCACCAGCAGTGGCATCACGATTCCAAGTGGGCTGAGCGCCTGGTGGGACACCGTCACCGCGCAAGTACATGTCAGCCCCACGACACCGCCGCCTCCTCCGGCGGCGCCGACCATCACGGCTCCGGCGAATGGCGCCACCATCACCACGACCGCTGATCCGACCATCTCCGGGTCTGGGATCAGCGGCGACACGGTGACCGTGTCGATCGACGGGACGTCCGTGGGCACGACGACGGTGGCGAGCGGCAGCTGGAGCTTCACGCCGACGACGGCGCTTTCCAATGCCAGCCACTCGGTGACCGCGACGCAGGCGGCCGCCGGCGGCCCGAGCTCGTCTTCTTCGAACAGCGACACCTTCACCATCAACGTGCCGCCGCCCCCGGTGGCGCCGAGCATCATGGCTCCGGCGAATGGCAGCACCATCACCACGACCGCCGATCCGACCATCTCCGGGTCTGGGATCAGCGGCGACACGGTTACTGTGTCGATCGACGGGACGTCCGTCGGCACGACGACGGTGTCGAGCAGCAGCTGGAGCTTCACGCCGACGGCGGCGCTTTCCAATGCCAGCCACTCGGTGACCGCGACGCAGGCCGCCGCCGGCGGCCCGAGCTCGCCTGCCTCGACCGCCGACACTTTCACCATCAACGTGCCTCCGCCGCCCCCGGTGGCGCCGAGCATCACGGCTCCGGCGAATGGCAGCACCATCACCACGACCGCCGATCCGACCATCTCCGGGTCTGGGATC
>JAFBAS010000134.1 GCA_019247605.1 Hyphomicrobiales bacterium | reverse complement strand
ACGAATGTCGGTGGAAAGGAGCCCGATCACTCGAACACGCCGGCGCCACGCCCTTCAGGGCTTTTTGGGAGACAGAATGTCAGTTGCTTTTGACCGCGCATCCGGGCGCGAAGACTTTGCGGCACTGCTCGAGGAATCCTTCCAGCGTTCCAATGCTATCGAGGGAGGTGTCGTCGAGGGAACGGTGGTCGCTATCGAGAAGGATGTGGCCGTCATCGATGTCGGCCTCAAGACCGAAGGCCGCGTGCCTTTGAAGGAATTCCAGGCCCCCGGCAAGGACGGGGGGCTCAAGGTGGGCGACAAGGTCGAGGTTTATCTCGACCGCATCGAGAATGCACTTGGCGAGGCCGTTATCTCGCGCGAGAAGGCGCGGCGCGAAGAGAGTTGGGGCAAGCTCGAGAAGGCCTTCGAGGCCAATGAGAAGGTGCAGGGCGTCATCTTCGCTTCGGTGAAGGGCGGCTACACCGTCGATCTCGACGGCGCCATGGCCTTCCTGCCCAGGAGCCAGGTCGATATCCGCCCGGTGCGCGATGTCGGCCCGCTCATGAACCAGCCACAACCGTTCCAGATTCTCAAGATGGATCGCCGGCGCGGCAACATCGTCGTCTCGCGGCGCACGGTGCTCGAGGAGACGCGTGCCGAGAGCCGCTCGCAAATCGTGGCCAATCTGGAAGAAGGTCAAGTCATCGAGGGCGTCGTCAAGAACGTCACCGAATACGGCGCCTTCGTCGACCTCGGCGGAATCGACGGGCTCTTGCACGTCACCGACATGGCCTGGCGGCGTGTCAACCACCCTTCCGAGGTCGTGGCGATCGGCCAGACCGTGAAGGTCAAGATCATCCGCATCAACCATGAGACGCAGCGCATCTCGCTCGGCATCAAGCAGTTGCAGGGCGATCCGTGGCAAGGGGTCGAGGCGAAGTATCCGATCGGCATGAAGCTGAAGGGGCGGGTCACCAACATCACCGATTACGGCGCCTTCGTCGAGCTGGAGCCGGGCATCGAGGGGCTGATCCACGTCTCCGAAATGTCCTGGACCAAGAAGAATGTGCATCCCGGGAAGATCGTCTCGACCTCGCAAGAGGTCGAGGTGGTCGTGCTCGAGATCGACTCGGTCAAGCGGCGCATCTCGCTTGGCCTGAAGCAGGCCCTGCGCAATCCGTGGGAGGAATTTCAGGAAAATCACCCGGTCGGATCGACGATCGAGGGCGAGGTCAAGAACAAGACCGAGTTTGGCCTGTTCATCGGCTTGCCGGGCGATGTCGACGGCATGGTGCACCTCTCCGATCTCGATTGGCACCGCCCGGGCGAGGAGGTGATCGAGCAGTACAAGAAGGGCGACATGGTCAAGGCCGTGGTCCTCGACGTCGACACCGAGAAGGAGCGGGTCTCGCTCGGCATCAAGCAGCTCGAAGGCGATCCCTTCGCCGAGGCCGGCGATTTGAAGAAGGGCGCGGTCGTGACCTGCGAGATCACGGAGGTGAAGGAGTCCGGTCTCGAGGTGAAGATCGTCGGCACCGATCTCACCGCCTTCATTCGTCGCGCCGAGCTTGCTCGTGAACGCGGCGATCAGCGGCCCGAGCGCTTCGCGGCCGGCGAGAAGGTCGATGCGCGCGTCACCCAGTTCGACCGCAAGGCGCGCAAGGTCTCCGTCTCCATCAAGGCGCTCGAAGTGCAGGAGGAGAAAGAGGCGATCGCGCAGTTCGGCTCGACCGATTCAGGCGCTTCGCTCGGCGATATTTTGGGAGCTGCGTTGCGCCGCGCGAACGAGAAGAAATGACGCGAATGGCCGGGGCGACATGTTGAATGTCGCCCCGCGGTATGTTCGAGCTGTCCGCTAGCTTCCAACTCGGCGGCATCCTGTCGAGGCGTGATCGGCGCAAGTCCAAATCCCCAAGTCCCTCGCCGTTAGCGGCCCTTTGCGTCACACCTCCCTGACAAGCTCGGGGTCCGCAAATTTTGCGCGCCACATTGCGCCGCGATAGACTTTTCTCCACCTCATCTTCCTTGCTCTCCCACCTCTTAGAGGATTAGATTGGCGCCATGAGCATGAGCTCCGACACGATGGTCGAACGCCGGCATCTGCGCCGACGCGTAACCTTCTGGCGCATCGTGGCAGCGTTGCTTGCGATCGTCGCGATCGTCATCGGCGCCTCTCGTCTTTCCCGCGTCGGCGCCGAGAGCGTCGCGCATATCGCACGGGTGCGCGTGAACGGCATCATTCTCGACGATGCCGATTTCACCCGCATGCTCGACCGCTTGGCGAAGTCGAATGCGAAGGCCGTGCTTCTCGACATCGACAGTCCAGGGGGTGGCGCCGCCGCATCGGAAGAAATTTACGAGCATTTGAGGAAGGTGGGCGAGAAGCGTCCGATCGTCGCCATCGACCGTTCGCTCGCCGCATCCGGCGGATACATGGTGTCGCTCGCCGCCGATCATATCGTTGCGCGCAACTCCTCGGCCGTGGGCTCGATCGGCGTGATCTTCCAGAACCCTAATGTCACGCAGCTCCTCGGCACGCTCGGCGTGAAGATGGAGGTCATCAAGTCGAGTCCGTTGAAAGCTTCGCCAAACCCCTTCGAAGTGACACCGCCTGAAGCGACCGCCGCCATGAATGCGCTCGTGGTCGACACCTTTGCTTGGTTCAAGAACCTGGTGCGCGAGCGTCGCCATCTCGACTCCGACGCTCTCGCCAAGGTCGCCGACGGACGCGTGTTCTCGGGCTCGCAGGCGGTGAGCCTGAAGCTCATTGACGGCATCGGGGGCGAGGAGGAAGCGCTCGACTGGCTGAAGCGAGACAAAGGCATTGACACCACTCTTCCGATCCGCAACTGGACTGCCGAGCGCGGCGGCTGGCTGCGGCGTTTGACCGGAGACGCCATGATGGGCGCACTCTCGGAGCTGGGCTTGGCGAAGGCGTCCAAACTCCTCTCGACGGCGAGCGGACCGATGCAAAGCCAGGCGGCGAGCGGGCTGCTCGCCTTGTGGCAGCCCATGGGCGAATGACGGCAATTGCCGGGGGCTTCGATGATCAAGTCAGAACTCGTTGAATGCGTGATGCGCACCTATCCAGGTCTTTATCAGCGCGATGCCGAGACCGCAGTGGACGCCGTACTTGATGCGATCACGGACGCGCTTGCCAACGGCAATCGTGTCGAGATCCGGGGATTCGGGGCGTTTTCGGCCAAGGAACGACGCTCGCGTGTCGGACGTAATCCACGCACCGGACAGCGCGTGCCCGTCGCGGCCAAGCGCGTCCCCATGTTCAAGGCGAGCAAGGAAATAAGAGAGGCGCTCAATCAGGACGGGTTGGGGGCGCCGCGAGCGCGCAAGACCGCCGCCCTCTCGGCCGGCGTGCTCGGAGCGGAGAGCCGCGGCAGCGAATGAACTTGGCGCACCGGGATGGAAGCGGCACTCTCATCGAGTTGAAGATGCAGTGCATGTTCGAGACGAGTTCACACGCGGCCTTGTTCGCATCGATTTAGAAGACGGACTCTCAGCATGCGCGGCTTCGCCAAGGTAATCATTCTGGTGCCGCTCGCGCTCTTGGCGGTCGCCTTCGCAGTCGGCAACCGCGGCAATGTGAGCCTCACCTTCGACCCGTTTTCAGATACGCCTTACATGGTCGAGGTGCCGCTTTTCATCGTCGTCTTCGGCGCCCTCATCCTGGGCGTGCTTCTCGGCGGCATCGCCACTTGGCTCGGCCAGGGACGCCACCGCAAGGCGGCGCGCATGCACAGGCGCGATGTCGAACGGCTGAGAAGCGATCTCGACAGATTGCAGGGAGCGCCCTAGCCACGCTAAAAGCGTCGAGGCGCAACCATCTCTTGCACGCAAGCGAGCCGCCCGTGTCGCTCAGCCTTGAAGTCCGAAGCTATGATCGAGGCGGCCGGCACCGGCACGGCTTCACGCAAATCCTTTTCCCGCTACGTGGCTCCATGCAGCTCGACATCGAGGGCAAGACGGGTGTGGTCTCGAGCAATCGCCTCGCTTTCATTCCTGAAGAGCATGTGCATGCTTTCGTGCCGAGCCGGGACTGCAATCTGCTTGTGATGGAGGTTGAAAGCTCGGGCGGCGATCAGCCTCTTCCCGTTCTTCGCACTCACTCTTCTTTCATTGCGGTCGAGCCGTGGTCGTGGCGGTTGTTCTCCATGTTCGGTGCCGAGATCGCGCGGCATCCCCGGAACGCCGAGAAGATCAGTCCCGTGGCCATGACCGCGTTGCAGCTTCTTCGCCCCAGGGCTTCGACCCCGGTCGAGACCGCACCGGGACTTCGAATCCGTGAAGCCGCGCAGAAGCTCGGCACAGTCGATGGCTCGTCTTGCGTAGCCGATGTCGCGCGTGGCGCCGGGTTCGGTCAAAGCCGCTTCCATGCGTTGTTTCGCGCGACCCATGGACAAACGCCGAAACAGTTCCGCCTGCAGAAGCTCCTCGACGAGGCCGTCGAGCGCTTGCTCACTTCCAGCGAACCCGTTTCGCAAATCGCCTACGCGCTCGGTTACGAGAACGCCTCCTCCTTCAATCGGCTTTTCAAGCGGCGTTTCAGCATCACGCCAAGCGAGTTTCGCGCAAGCGGATCAAGCGGCTCAAACCTCTGAGCGACGCCATCGAGCGCAGCTTCGGTAAAGCCAATCGCAACTTTGGCTCATCACAGGACGCCACAAGCGGGATAAATCTTCGATCCAAATGACGGCCGGAGATGACCGATGAAGCTCACCGACTTCAAGGCGTTGACCTTCGATTGCTATGGCACCTTGATCGATTGGGAAACGGGTATCTGGAACGCGCTGCAGCCGCTCATGAGCGAAGGCCGCCTGAAGGTCGGGCGCGAGGAAGCCCTCGACGCGTTCGGACGCCACGAGAAAGAGCAAGAGGAAGAGACACCGTCGCTTCGCTATTCGGCGCTGCTCGCCGTCGTCCATGCGAGGCTCGCGAAACAGTGGGGCGTGCGTATTTTTGCCGACCTCAACGAGCGGTTCGGCGCCTCGGTTGCCGAATGGCCGGCTTTTCCGGACACGGCCGAGGCGCTCGCCTATCTCAAGCGTCACTTCAAGCTGGTTATTCTCTCGAACGTCGATCGCGCGAGCTTCGCGGCGAGCAACAAGAAGCTCGGCGTCAATTTCGATGCGATCTACACGGCCGAGGACATCGGCTCCTACAAGCCCGATCCACGCAATTTCGCTTATCTGGTCGAGCACATCGAGGCCGATCTCGGCATCCGACGCTCGGAGATCCTGCACACGGCGCAAAGCCTGCGTCATGACCATGTGCCCGCCGAGAAAGCGCGGCTCGCGAGAGCCTGGATCGACCGGCGCTTCGGCCAGAAAGGTGCAGGCGCGACAATTCAGCCTGCGAAGCTGCCGAAGCTAGACTTTCATTTCAAGAGCCTTGCGGAATTTGCCGAAGCTCATCGAAACGAAGCTGGCTGATATCCGACCGATGGCAGTGATGGGGAGAAGCTTCGACTTCATCGTGGTGGGTGCTGGCATCGCCGGCGCCTCGGCGGCCTTCGCGCTTTCCCGCCATGGCCGCGTCGCGCTGCTCGAAATGGAGAGCCAACCGGGATTCCACAGCACCAGCCGATCGGCCGCCGTGCTCTCTTGCGCCTACGGCCCGCGAAGCTGGCAGATCCTGTCCGTGGCAAGCGCAATCTTCTACGCAGAGCCGCGGGAGGGATTCACCGACGTGGTCCTGGCGCGGCCGCTCGGCGCGCTCTATCTCGCGGCATCGCATGAGGAGCAAGGCCTGAAAGCCCAAGCCGCCGATCTTGCGGTGCGTGGGGTTGCCTGCGAGCTCGTCTCGGCTGAGACCGCGAGGCGGATGGTGCCCGTGGTGCACATGGAAAAGTTCACGCTCGGCCTGCACGAGCCCGGATGCGTCGATCTCGATGCCAACGCCCTGCTTCACGGCTATTTGCGTCAGGCGCGCCGCAACGGCGCGGAGACGTTGGTCAATGCCGAGGCTGCGGTCATCACGCGCTCTTGCGGCGTTTGGCGGGTCGCGACACGAAGGGAGGCGCTGGAGGCACCCATTCTCGTCAATGCCGCGGGCGCGTGGGCCGATGAGATCACGGCGCGCGCCGGCTTGCCGCGCCGTGGACTTCGGCCTTTGCGCCGCACGGCGATCACCTTCGCTCCCCCGGCCGGGCATGATGTGCGCAAATGGCCCATGACCTTCGACATCGGCGAGACCTGGTATTTCAAGCCGGAGGGCGCAGACATCATGGTGTCGCCTGCCGATCTCGTTCCGACGGAGCCTTGCGATGCTCAACCCGACGCTTATGACGTCGCGGTCGCGATCGACCGGATCGAGAGCGTCACCAGCATGAAGGTCGATCGGCCGAAGAGCCGTTGGGCGGGCTTGCGCACCTTCGCACCCGACCATGAGGCGGTGATCGGCCCCGACCCGGAGGAGCCGAGCTTCATCTGGTATGCGGGGCAGGGCGGCAACGGCGTGATGGCATCGCAAGCGGCGGGCGAGGTTTGCGCCGCGCTCGCGATTGGAGAAGATATTCCGCAAACGGTCGCGAGATTCGGCCTTACAACGGATATGATCTCACCTTGCCGCCTCCGGCCGCTTTGAGCGAGGGTTCAGCAATTCAAGGGGTGACCGCCATGCCGTTGGACCAGTCCCATCTTCAACGTCCCCGCACGGACTTTGCCTCTGGCGCGGCCTATGTCAAAGGCCGCTTCGTACCCGTCGGGGAGGCCATGATCCCGGTCACCGATTGGGGATATCGGCGCTCGGATGTCACCTATGACGTCGTCAGCGTCTGGAATGGTGTCTTCTTTCGCCTCGAGGATCACCTCGAGCGGTTTCAAGCCTCCATGAACGCCAAGCGTCTCAAACCCGCCGAGACGATCGACGACATTCGGCGCATTCTCACCGAATGCGTGCGGCTTCTCGGGAGGCGCGAGGCTTACGTCGCTATGGACTGCCTTCGGGGCGTGCCAAGGCCCGGCGCGCCGCGCCATCCGTCACATTGCGAAAACCATCTCGTCGCTTACGCGGTGCCTTGGGTCTGGGTCATCCCCGAGGACGTTCAGGCGCGTGGCGCGCATCTCATGATCGCGGCGACGCCGCGCATTCCGGACGAGAGCGTCGATCCCAAGGTGAAGAATTTTCATTGGGGGGATTTGACCCGCGCCCTTTTCGAGGGCGAGGAAAAGGGCGTGGACACTGTCGTGCTCCTCGACATTAACGGCAATCTCGCGGAGGGGCCGGGCTTCAACGCGTTCGTGGTGAAGGACAACGTGGTGCTCTCTCCCGATCGCGGCGCGCTCGAGGGCATCACGCGAAAATCCGTCTTCGAGCTTTGTGACGATCTCGGCATCGCCTACCAGATCAGGGCGATCAGTGCCCCGGAAGTTCTCGACGCGGACGAGATTTTCCTTTCCACGACGGCCGGCGGCATCATGCCGGCCTCGCGCATCAACGGGCGCATCATGGGAAATGATCGCCCGGGCCCGATCTCGATGAAGCTGCGCGAAACTTTCTGGAAGCGCCGCGCCGAGGGCTGGCACGCGACCCCGGTCGAGGGGCTCACGTGAGCAATGAAAGAGCAAGAGTGAGTAGAAAGTAGAAGGATTCACCTTCACCCTTCACGCTTCACTCTTCCCTTTCACTTCTCACCTCTTGTTCGCGGGTTGGCACGAGTGGTGGGATGCGCCGAGAGCGGATCCTCCGGCCAAGCATGCTTGGGGTATCGTCCGCGCATTTGTGAGCGAACCTGCGCCCAGGAGCCCTGCCAGAAGCCCGCAAGATCAGTGGTGATCTGGATCGGCCGGTGCGCCGGCGACAAAAGATGCAGCACCACAGGCACGCGCCCACGCGCGACGCGTGGATGTTCCTTAAGCCCGAACAGTTCCTGGACGCGAACCGAGAGCGCCACCCCTTCCTCGCGATAGTCGATGGGAAGGCGAGAGCCGGAGGGCGCCACGAAATGAGAGGGTGCGTCCTGCTCGAGCCGACGGGCGAGATCGAAGGGAAGAAGCGCTTCGAGTGCGAGCGCGAGATCGCGAGTACCGATCTCGGCAAGGCTCGTCTTCCCGAGTAGAAAGGGCGCGAGCCAATGCGCGGCGTCTCGCGCGAGGGTCTCGTCGGAGAGATCGGGCCAAGGGCTTTGCTCGCCATTTTTCTCATCCGCAATCGCCTGCGCCTTGCGCAAGAACATTACGCGCCCGCGCCAACGGTTGAGTTCATCAGTCCAAGGAAGCTTGTCGATGCCGAGTGCCGCGATCGCCTTGGCGAGAGCGAGCGCCGCCGCTTCGTCGAGCTCGACGGGGGCCGGCGCCTCATCAAGGACGAGAGCACCGAGCCGCCGTTGACGTCTGCGACGAAGCGCGCGCGCCGCGGCGTCGAAGGCCAAATCGTCCCGAGCTTCGATATGTGAGGCGAATTCGGTTTCGATCTCGCTCTTCTCGATCGGTGCGGCAAGAAGGATGCGCGCCGCGCCGGCACGTCCGGCGATCTCGGCGACGGCGAGGAAAGGCGCTCGCGTCAAGGGATCGGCTGGATCGAGCGCCGCCGCCCGCCCGTTGGCGAGAAGATATTCGCCTTTCCGGCCGCGCGCCTTGGCGATGCGTTCCGGATAGGCGAGCGCGAGCAGGAGGCCAGGCGATGACGGTTCGCTGGAAATTTCCTGAGCAGCGCTCGCCTCGGGCAGATCGCGCGAAGCGGCCTTCGCGGTCTTCGCCCAGCTTGTGGCAAGCGAACGCATCGAACGCGCTCGCTCCGTGCGATCACGTGCGAAGTGTTCGAGGCGTTCGGCGAGTTCCGTCGAAGCGCCGCCGAGCCCACGCTCCACGATGACCGCCGCGATTCGAGCGCCAGGCTCCCCGGCCCCGAGCCGCGACGCGTCGAGAACCATGCGCGCGAGGCGCGGTGGCAGCGGAAGCGAGCGCATGGCGCGCCCCCGATCGGTGAGGCGATGCGCGGCATCGAGCGCGTCGAGATCGAAGAGCAGCTTTCGGGCCTCGGCAAGCGCGGCGCGTGGGGGTGGATCAAGAAAGGCAAGTCGCGTCGGATCGGTGACGCCCCAGGCGGCGCAATCGAGAACGATGCCCGAGAGATCGGCATTGAGGATCTCGGGCGGCGCGAACGCCGGTAGTGAAGCCGTCGCGGCTTCTTCCCAGAGGCGGTAGCAGATGCCGGGGCCGGTTCTGCCGGCGCGCCCTTGACGCTGATCCGCGGAGGCGCGCGAAACCCGGACGGTCTCGAGCCGGGTGATTCCGACATCGGGCTCGTAAACGGGAATGCGGGCAAGGCCGCAATCGACGACGATGCGAATATCGGCCAGCGTGAGGCTCGTCTCGGCGATCGAGGTCGCAAGCACGACCTTGCGCCGCCCAGAGGGCGCAGGCGCGACGGCGCGATCTTGTATTTGCGGGTCGAGCCCGCCGTGCAGCGGCAGAATGTCGATGGTTTGCGCTTTATTGCCGAGGCGCTCCGACAGGAGGGCTTGCGTGCGCGCGATCTCGCCTTGGCCCGGAAGGAAGACCAGCACGCCGCCTTGCTCCTGCTCGAGCGCTCCCAAGCATGCGCGGGTCACCGCCTCCTCGACACGCTGACCGGGCGAACGCCCGACATGGCGCGTCTCGATCGGGAATGCGCGGCCCTCGCTCGAGAGCACTGGGGCGTTCCCGAGAAGCGAGGCCGCACGCGCCCCGTCGAGCGTCGCGGACATGGCGATGAGACGCAAATCCTCGCGCAATCCCGCCTGTGTGTCGAGCGCGAGCGCAAGCCCGAAATCGGCATCGAGAGAGCGTTCGTGAAACTCATCGAAGATCACGGCCGCGACATCGTCAAGCGACGGATCCGCAAGAATGAGGCGCGTGAACACGCCCTCCGTGACGACCTCGAGACGCGTGTCTCGCGAGATGCGCGAACCAAGCCGCATGCGAAGCCCAACCGTTTCGCCGACGCCCTCGCCGAGCCTCGTGGCCATGCGCGTTGCCGCCGCTCGCGCGGCGAGCCGGCGCGGCTCGAGAAGAAGAATGCGCCGGCCACGGGCCCAAGGCTCGTCGAGAAGCGCGAGCGGCACGAGCGTGGTCTTTCCGGCGCCGGTCGGCGCGACGATCACCGCGTTGGGACACCGACGCAACGACGCCAGGATTTCGGGCAGGTGCTCCTCGATCGGGAGCGGCGTGTCGGTTCCGTCGCGAATGGTTCAGCCGATCTTCGTTTTTCGCAACACGTCCTCGGCGAGCTCATAACCCATCCCGGGCCGGTCCGGCAGGAGAATATATCCGTCCGGCCCAACGTCCAGCGCGGTCTCCATCATGTAATCGCGCCGATCGAGGCCCCATTCGGGCGGATCATACGGGAATTCGAGGAAAGGGGCGTCCGCCATGCCGGCAGCGAGATGGGCATTGGCCGTCACGCCCATGCCATTCGTCCAGGTATGCGGCGTGAAGACGAGGTTGTGATCGGCCGCCATATGGGCGACGCGCCGCAAACCAGTGATCCCGCCGACAAGCGCGACATCGGGCTGAAGCACGTCGAGCGCGCCTTCGGCGATGAGATCGCGGAATTCGTAAAGCTCGCGCGTCATCTCGCCGCCCGCGACGCGGATATGGGTCATATCCCGCAAGCGCCGCATCCCTTCGCGGTCGCCCCGATGCAGCGGCTCCTCCATCCAGTAGACGCCAAGTTTTTCGAGCTCGCGCGCCACGGTGACGGCGTCCTTCAGCGACCAAGGCGGATAGGTGTCCTGCGGCAAGCGCCATCCCTGATTGCAATCGACCATGAGCTCGAGCCGCGTTCCGACACGTTCGCGCACGGCTTCGAGCGCCTTGATGTCCTTTCGCCAATCGCCGCGGTGGAAACGGATCTTCATCGCAGCGAAGCCGCGTGCGAGATAAGCCTCGGCAGCCTCGGCGAGCCTTTCGGGTTCGCGCAGCGTGCCTGAAGACGCATAGGCTCGCACCCGGTCGGAAAGGCCGCCGAGTAATTTCCAGCAAGGCTGGCGGGTGATCTTGCCGGCGAGATCCCAGAGCGCGAGGTCGAGCGGCCAGCACCGCCCGTAATGGAAGCTGATGTTGTTGAGGACGCGCCAGTGGCGCTCGATCGAGAGCGCGTCCTGGCCGACGAACAAATGCTCATGTCCGGCAAAGCCGAGCATGAGATCGCCCGAACCGACCCCTGTCAGTCCGGAATCGGTGTGCACGCGCACGACCGTGGCGTCCCAATGATGACGCGGCTTTGTGTCCCAGCTCGCATGAAAAGGGGGATCGAACTCGAGGCGATGCTGCGTGATCTCGATCGCCGTGATCGTGACTTTCGGGACGGAAGCCTCGCTCATCCTTCGTTCCCCAGCACCTTTGTCATGCTCGCATTTGCTCGGACGCCCATCCGTCCCCTGGTTCTCACGGTCCAGGTTCGCCGAAAGCTCACGCCTGGCTGAGCACGCGCTCGGCGAGGTGCAGGAGCTCGGCGTCGCTCGCCAGACGAAGATTTGTTTCGCGCATCGAGGCGTTCTCCGGCCGTGCCATTTGCTCGGCGAGAGTTGCGGGCGAGATGCCGGCAAATTCCTCTTTGACCGATATCTTGAGGCCGCAAGCACGCAAGAGCCGCTCGTAAGCGTCGATGAATCCCGCCGCCGAAGAATCAGCACCCATGGCGGTTGCGCAGGCGGCGTAGCGCCCGTCATCTTTCTCGGTATTCCAGGGGAGCGCGGCCAGCAAGCCGACAGCGACCGCGCGGCCGTGATGGATTTTGCGCAGCGAACCCATGGCATGGCCGATATTGTGCGCAATGCCGGTGGATCCATTGTCGATGGCGATGCCGGCGAGCATGGCGGCTCGCTGCATCCCTTCGCGCGCCGCGATGTCCTTCGGATGCGAGACGGCACGCTCGAGGTGGCGCGCGACAAGCCCGATCGCCGCATGAGCGTAAAGATTGTTGGCCGCGTTCGCGTAGCGATTGGTGGCAGCCTCGACCGCATGGACGAGCGCGTCGACACCCGTCCCCGCCGTGAGCTCGGCTGGAAGCGCGACGGTGAGCTCGGGGTCGAGCACCACCTCGGCAGCCCGCATGACATTCCCCCACAGCCAGGTCTTCGCGCCATCGGCGCGCGTCAAGATCGAGGTGCGCGTCGTCTCCGAACCCGTGCCGGAGGTGGTGGGAACGCAGATCACCGGCAGGCGGCCCGCCGGGAAAGCGCGCTTGCCCAATTCGTAGTCGAGGGCGGAACCGCTTTCGCCCGCGATCGCGGCGACCGCCTTGCCGAGGTCGAGCCCCGAGCCGCCGCCGAGGGCCACCACGACCCCCGCGCCGCTTTGGCGGGCGAGAACCGCAGCCGCGTCCGTTTGCGCGATCGTCGGATCGCCGGAAAAAGCGGAGAAGACCTCGACGGCACCCATGCTCTTGGCGAGGGCCGACCGCACCTCGTCGATGATCCCGATCGCCCGAAGGCCAGGATCGGCGACGAGAAGCGCCTTGCCGTTCGAGCCCGCGAGCGAAGCTGCAAGCGCGCCCAGCGAGTCGCGACTGCCTTGCCCCGCCACGATATGCGGCACCGGCGCAAGTTCGTAACGGCTCATGTGATGGCCTCGAGGTTTGAGCGGTTCAAATCCTCTCGCATAAGGGAAGGGGCGGCTCAAGCACGCAGCGAAAAAAGTCAGGCGTCGAGCAGCTTCATGATCTCCGCGCCGACCGCGATCCCGTCGCGCCGAGCCGCTTCGCGCAGTTTGAGCCGCCGCGCACCCGGAAGACGGGCACCCGCTTGCGACTCGATGCGGGCGCAAAGCGCGGCGATGCGCTCGGCAAAGCGCGCATGTCCGAAGCCTGCGGGATCGATCGCAATGACGAGCTGTCCGGTTTCGGGCGGCGGCCCCTTGCCGTCGAAGAAGGTTGAGGCTTCGAAGGCGAGATTGGCGCCGACGAGGCAGGCGGCGAGCACTTCCACCGTGAAGGCGAGCGCCGCGCCTTTGGCATCCGCCATCGGCACCATGGTGCCGGCGAGCGCCGCGTCGGGATCGGTCGTCTCGCGGCCTTGCGGGTCGAGCGCCCAGCCTTTCGGGATGGGTTCGCCCTTGCGCTTCGCCGCAATGATGTTTCCGCGCGCGACTTTCGAGACCGAAAGATCGACGACCGCGGGGGCGCGGCCCACGAGCGGCGCCGCGAACGCGATCGGGTTCGTGCCGAAGGCCGGCTCGGAGCCGCCCCATGGCGCGATGGCGCTCGGCGTGTTGGCGAAGACGAGCGCGACGAAGCCCTGCTCGGCAAGTCGCTCGGCGTGGTGACCGGCGACGCCGCAATGGTTCGAGCGGCGGATCGGTGCCGCGCCAATGCCCTGCTCGCGCACGATCGCGGGAAGCTCCGCGATGGCGAGATCGATCGCCGGGTAGGCGAAGCCGAGCGCCGCGTCGACGGCGAGGACGGCCGGGCGCGGCCGGCTCGATCGCGGCTTGGCGCGACCGTCGACCTTGTGGCTGCGCAACATGTCGAGGTAGCTCGCAAGGCGTGTGAGGCCATGGCCTTGAAGGCCGTCCGCCTCGGCGGCGACGAGCGCGCGTGCGACCGAGCGCGCGTTCGCGCCGGAGGCTCCCGCGCGACTGAAGGCCTCGGTGATGCGAGTCTCGAGCTCTGCAAGTGAAAGCGTGCCGGCGCCGCTCATCGCCTCTCCTTCAACTCCACGGCGTAGCGCAGGCGGATGTCCGGCCCATACGCTTCATTGACGAACTCCTCGACGAAGCGCCCACCATTCTTTTCGATCACCCGCCGCGAGGCTTCGTTTACAGGCTCGGTGCTGATCTCGACGCGGTTCAGCCCTAAGGCCTTGGCCCGCTCGAGGATGACGCGCAGCGCCTCGCTCGCATAGCCTCGTCCACGCTTCCAAGGCACGATTGCGTAACCGATATGGCCGAGCACATGGGCCGGGAGCGCGTCCGTCCCTTCCTGCCAGCGAAGCGCGATCGTGCCGCAGAATTCGCCGTCCCAGAGCCAAAGCCTCACGAAGGGTAGCTTCGGCCGCGTGCTGCCGTCGGGAAGGGTGATCACCCCGCCTTGGGCCAAGAGCGAAGCGAGGAAGGCCGAGGGGTTTTGCCGCAAGGCCGTGAGCTGCTCAGAACTCACGTCGCGCGTATTGTCCGGCGACCAGCCCTTCTCCAAGGCTTGCGCGTAGGAGGAGAGCCACTCGGCACACGGTGGGTCGAGCCGAAGCCGGCCCGCTCTCATTTCATGCCATCGGGGGCCGATCAGGCGCTCCGGTAAAGCTTCGTCATCGAGAACTCCCGATGCCCGAGCGCCTCGGCGGCGGTGAGCCTACCGTTCGCGGTGCGCACGATCATGGAGATGAGCTCGTCGCCCGCCTGCGGGATCGTCAAGGTGCGCTTCAAGACGCCCGAGACATCGAGATCGATGTGCTCGGGCATGGTCCGCACCGTCTTTGGATTTCCGGAGATCTTGATCACCGGGAGGATCGGATTGCCGATCACATTGCCCTGGCCTGTCGGGAAGGTGTGCACGACGAAGCCGCCGGCCGCCATCAAGGTCACGCATTCGGCGGCGGCGGAGGACGTGTCCATGTAGTAGAGGCCGGGCCCCCTGGAGGGCGTCTCGGCGGGCTCGAGAATTTCGATGAACTTGCACTCGCGCCCGATCTTCTCGAGGTTTCCGAGCGCCTTTTCCTCGATGGTGGTGAGGCCACCCGCGATATTGCCCTTGGTGGGCTGGCTGTCGGAGAGATCATCGGTCTTGTGGGCCTCGATGACCTCGTCCTGATAAGCCTTCCACATCTTGTACCAGCGCTTGCCGACCTCCTTGTTCGCGGCGCGCGCTTGGCACAAATGCTCGCCGCCCGTGATCTCGGACGTCTCGCCGAAAACACCATGGATGCCGCGCGGAATGAGCTTGTCGTACATGTTGCCGACGGTCGGGCAGGAGGAGAGCCCCGTTGTCGTGTCGCTCTCCCCGCATTTGGTGGAGACCCAAAGATCGGAAATCGGGCACTTCTCGCGCGTAAGCTCGCTTGCCCACTGCACGTATTCCTTGGCCACATAGCTCGCGCGCGCGATGGTCGAGATATCGCCATGCGTCTCGATGCCGAAGCCGACGACGGGCTTTCCGGTCACCGCGATCCCATCGACGACGCGCTTGGTCCACCCCTCCTCGATGCCGATGACGATCACGGCCGCCACGTTGGGATTCGAGCCGGTGCCGATGAGCGTGCGGAAATGGACCTCGAGATCCTCGCCGAATTGCAAGCGCCCATAGGCGTGCGGAATGGCCAGCGTGCCCTTGATGTTGTTGGCGACGGCCTCACACGCCGCGTTCGACAGATCATCGAGCGGCAGGAGAAGCACATGGTTGCGCACGCCGACGCGATCGTTCTCGCGCCTGTAGCCCATGAACCAATCGAGCTTGCTTGCGGACGGGCGCCTCGCGACGGGCGTTTTGAAAGCGGGGGCTTCGATCCTTCGACCTTTGATGGGGGCGAGCTTGCGATGCACCCTGGTGAAGTCGGCGACGATGCTCATCTTGTTCTCCTCACCAGCGCTTGGTCTTCACGTTGTGGACGTGCACATGCTCGCCCTTCTTGATGGCCGCGACGGCCTTGCCAATGTCCTGGCCGTATTTCAAGACGGTCTCCCCCGCCTTGATGTCCCGCAGCGCCACCTTGTGACCGATCGGGATGTCTTGCAAGGCGCGGATGCGGAAATCGGAATTGTCGTGAGTAACGACACCGAGCATGTCGGTGCCTGCTTTCAGACCCTCGACGACGACCACGGCAACCGTGTCCTTATGGTCATGCGCAAGGCAATGGGGGGAGCTCATGGAGTGTTCCTCAGCACGTTCGGGAAGGCTCGATCGGTCGCGCCGCGCCGAAGCGTCACGCCAAGCGCAAGGCGCGGCCGACCGTCGCCATCCCCACAAGGAAAGGCGAGGTCGGAACCGACTCTTGTATAAGATATAAGAGTTGGTAGCATGTCAATCATGTCGCGCCGGCCACCGAACACCCGTTCCGCCGAAGACCCGCCGCTAGGTCCCCGCCCGCTTTACGCACAAACGCGCGATGCCTTCGTGAAGCGCCTCGTCGACGGCGTCTGGTCGCCGGGCGAGGCGCTGCCGAGCGAAACCGAACTCGCCGCCGAGCTTCGCGTGAGCCAGGGAACGGTACGCAAGGCGCTCGATTCCATGGCGGCCGAGAAGCTCGTCGTGCGTCATCAGGGGCGCGGCACCTTCGTCGCCGTTCACGACGAGGCACGCATTCTTTTCCAATTCTTCAAGCTCGCGCCGGATAAAGCGGGGGAGGTGGCCCTCCCCGAAAGCCGCGTCGTCGAAGTTGCGTCGGACAGAGCGAGCGAGGCCGAGCGCGAGCGGCTCGCGCTCGGCCCATCGTCGCGCGTGATCCACATCAGCCGCTTGCGAGAGCTTGCGGGCAAGCCGGTGATCGCCGAGCGCATCACGCTGCCTGCACGGCGTTTTCCGCGCCTCGAGCACGGCCACATCCCCAACAACCTCTACGGGCTTTACGCGACGCGCTACGGAATTGCCATTGCGCGCGCGCAAGAACGGCTCAAGGCGGTGGGCCTCGACGCCGATGCGGCAGCGCTTCTCGGCGCCAAGCCCGGGGCGCCCGCGTTGCGCATCGACCGGCTCGCCCTGTCTCTCGCCGGAGAGAAGGTGGAATGGCGCGTCAGCCTCTGTGTGACCGACGACTTCCATTACCTTTCCGAGCTCGATTAGGCATCCAGGGTGAGAAATGAAAAGCGAAGGCGAGCGGCACGTAATTAGGGGGAAATAAACGGTTCACTCCTCGCTCCTCCCTCCTCAGTTCGCAACACCTCGCGCGCAAGCGCGCGCGTAATGCGTCGTTGCGACGCGAGCGAATGACGGTCGAGCCTCTCGACCGCGGCCCGCGCTCCGGCGAAGGATCGTTCGGCATGCGTCAAAATGATCTCGATCACGCCCGCATCCACGACGAGTTGACGATCGACGAAGAGCTTGACCACCACCATGCGCAAGAGCGCGTCGTCGGGCTCCTCGATATGGATCGCGGGCGCAAGGCGAAGGCGCGAGAGGAGGTCGGGCGTTGCGAGTTTCCAAAGCGCCGGCTCGTTGACGGCGGTGAGCAAGAGATACGAGCGGCGCATCTTCGCCGCGTTGAGGAGATGAAAGAGCGCTGTTTCATCCCCGGCCTCATGTGCGTCCTCGACGAGAAGCGCCGCCGGCGCGAGGAGGCGCGGCAGGCTTTCACTCGCGAGCTCCGCCCGGCGCACCGTCCAGGCATGAGCGCGTCTTGCCCAGATGGCGCCGAGATGCGTCTTGCCTGAGCCTCTCGGCCCCACGAGGAGAAGGGCTTCACCAGGCCAGCTCGGCCAGGTTTCGACCATCGCATAGGCGCGCTCGTTCGATGGCCCGACGATGAAATCCTCGGGCAGGAAACGAGGCTCTCCCGCAAGATCGAGAAGGAGCTGGCGCGGCTCCTCGATCTGGCGCTCACCTGGCGACAAACTTGCCTTTGGCTTCATGGGCTCCTCTTACCTTTCGGGCCGGGAGAGGTTCCAGTCAAATGCGCGAGCCGAATGACGAGAATTGCCGTCACTTCGTCTTGAAGCGAAGCCGCAGCACGACCGCGCAGACGAACACGCCGAGCGCCAAGCCGAGGGAAAGAGCGAGCGCCATCCGCTCGCCGAAGCTTTGGATGAGGGACGCGTAGGCAAGGGGGGCGGCTGCCGACAAGAGGAAGCTCGGCGCAAGGAGTCGCCCGACGATGGTGCCGTATTCGCGCGGCTCGAAGAGCAGGAGCGGCAAGGTGCCGCGCGTGATTGTGAGCAGGCCGTTGCCGGCTCCATAGACGAGCGCGAACACGATCGCCGCGATGAGAGAAGTGCCGCTCCAAAAGCCCGCGACGAAGCTCACCGGCAAGGCGAGACAGGCACCGAGATTGAGGTCGTATGGATCGAGGCTTTTGCCGAAGAGAATTTCGCAAAGCCTTGCGGCCGACTGGCCGACCCCGCGCAAGGTCGCGATCCACACGGCGGCCGAGGCCGTCAACCCGAGCCCCGCGAGAATGGGGATCATATGGGCCGACATTCCGGAATTGAGGATATTCGCGAGCGCCGCCGTTCCGGCATAAAGAAGGGCGGCGAGAAAGCGTCCGCCTTCTCGCTCCTTGCGGACCGGGCCTGATGAGGCAAAAGAGGCAGGCTTTGCCCCCTCATGGCGCGCATTCGGAATGGCGAGATGCAACGGGACCGTCATGAGCGCAAAGCCCGCATAGGCGAGAACGGCGCCGCGCCAGCCGAATAGGGAGGAAAGCCCCTCGCCGATCGGCCAGAACGTCGTCGAGGCCAGCCCGCCGAGAAGCGTGATCTGCGAGATCGGGCGGCGCGCTTGCGGCCCGCCGATGCGGGCAAGCGAGGCGAAGGCCGCGTCGTAAAGCGTTGCCCGCATGGCAAGGCCGAGCACGAGCCAGGCGGCGTAGTAGGTCACGACGTCATGCGCGAGGCTCAAGCCGACACATCCGAGAGCGAGGAGGCAGGAGCCCGCCGTCATGACGGCGCGCCCGCCATGGCGATCGATGAGGCGGCCGGTCACAGACGAGACGACGCTCATGACCACGAGCGCCGCCGAGAAACCGCCGAAGACGAGCGAGCGGCTCCAGCCGAGGTCGGCCGCGATCAGATCGCCGAAGCCGCCGATGAGATAATAGGAAATGCCCCAACAGATGAGCTGCGAAAGCCCAAGCCAAAGGACGAGCCAGCGTGTGATCAAGGGGTGCGGCGTCTCACGGAGACTTCCCGCCTTCGCTCGCCGCATCGCCCGGCAAGCTCGTGCTCCCGGCACCGAGCTCACGCTGCATCAACACCGTATCCACCCAGCGTCCTTTTTTGAAGCCCACGGCCCGCAATGTTCCGACGAGGCGAAAGCCCCGCGAGCGATGCAAGGCGAGCGAACTCTTATTTCCGCTATCCCCGATGATAGCCACCATTTGCCGCCAAGGCCCGTTATTGCACCGTGCAAGCAGCGCATCGAGAAGCACCCCCCCGATGCCGGTTCCCGCCATGCCGTCCCGGACATAAACCGAATTCTCGATCGAGAAGCGATAGGCCGAGCGGGCGCGATACGGCGAGGCGTGGGCATAGCCGACGACGCGCCCGCCGAGCTTCGCCACGAGATAAGGCAGGCCTTGGCGCGACGCTTGGGCGTGCCGCGCGCGCATTTCCTCGAGGCTTGGAGCGTTCTCCTCGAAGGAGGCCAAGCCGTTGCGGACGTGATGGGCATAGATCTCTCGAACCGCCACAATGTCGGTCTCGTTTGCGTCCTCAACGATCACCCTGCTCTTGAGCGTGGATGCGCTCGCAGTTTTTTCTTTTGCGGTCGTCTTCATGACTCGTTCCGGCGCCGAAGGGAGCTTTGCCGACAAGGGGAGGACATCCGACCACCTGTGCCGACCTCATCGCATCCTGCTCCCTTTATTGGCATAAGAAAAATTTTGTTTCATTATCCATTGCATAAGGAAACGTTTTTGCCTTGCGCGCCCTCAATCCCGATCATTTGCGAGCTTTCGCGGAAGTCATCGAGCTCGGCGGCTTTTCGGTCGCGGCCGAAAGACTCCATTTGACACAGCCCGCGGTGAGTCAGCAGGTGAGGCAGCTCGAGCGACGCTTCTCCCTCAAGCTGATCGAACGGGTGGGTCGCAAGGTGACGCCGACGCCCGCCGGCACGGAGCTTCTCGCCCATGCGCGTCGCATCGAGGCCGTCATGGCGAGCGCGACCGATGCCATGGCGCGCCATGCGACGGGAGCGCTCGGCCGGGTGCGTATCGGCACGGGCGCCACGGCTTGCATTCACCTCCTGCCCCCCGCGCTCCGCGATTTGCGCAAGAGGTTCCCTTCGCTCGACATTGCGGTCGCGACCGGCAATACGGCCCATATTCTCAAGCTCCTCGAGGATAACGCGCTCGATGTGGGTTTGGTGACTTTACCCGTGCGCGGCCGAGCGCTCTCGATCACCCCCGTGCTCGATGATGAGTTCGTGGCGATTGCATCGCCCGATGCCCCACCTCTTCCCCGACGCGTTACGCCCGCCGTTCTCGCCGCAAGGCCCGTCGTTCTCTACGAACCCGGCGCGCAAACCCGTCGAATCGTCGACCAATGGTGTGGAGAAAGCCGTTTATCCTTGAAGCCGGTGATGGAGCTCGGCAGCGTCGAGGCCATCAAGGAGCTCGTTGGCGCCGGGCTCGGCTACTATGGAGTGTTGCCTCGCATGGCGGTCTCGAATGAGCGAAAGCGCAACGGTCTCGTGGTCCGCTCCCTGACGCCGCGCTTGTCGCGCAAGCTCGCGCTCGTCTTGCGCCGCGACAAACGCCTCGATCGCGGTTTGCGCGAAGTGGTGAGCGCACTTGCTGGCTTATCCACGCCTTCTTGATCGGGATTACCCTTGCGGGTCGAAAGCCGTCATGCGAGATGCCCTCGATCGAGGGCCGAACTGGACCGAGCATGCGTTTTTCCGGCACCAAGACCTATATTGCGACCGAGGACCTCAAGGTCGCGGTCAACGCAGCAATCGTGCTCGAGCGCCCGCTCCTCGTGAAGGGTGAGCCCGGCACGGGCAAGACCGTGCTCGCCGAGGAGATCGCCAAGGCGGTCGGGGCGCCGCTCCTGACCTGGCACATCAAATCGACCACAAAGGCCCAGCAAGGCCTCTACGAGTATGACGCCGTGTCTCGATTACGGGACAGCCAGCTCGGCGACGCGCGCGTTTCCGACATCGCCAATTACATCAAGCGCGGCAAGTTGTGGGACGCCTTCACTTCCACCGAGCGGCCGGTTCTGCTCATCGACGAGATCGACAAGGCCGATATCGAATTCCCGAACGACCTTCTTCTCGAGCTCGATCGTATGGAGTTCCACGTCTATGAGACCGGCGAGACGGTGCGTGCGAAACAGCGCCCGATCGTGCTCATCACCTCGAACAACGAGAAGGAGCTGCCCGACGCCTTCCTGCGCCGCTGCTTCTTCCACTACATCAAGTTCCCCGATGCCGAGACCATGCGCGACATCGTCGAGGTTCATTTCCCCGGCATCAAGAAACGACTTGTCGAGGAGGCGCTGCGCATCTTCTTCGAGGTGCGCGACGTGCCCGGATTGAAGAAGAAGCCCTCGACCTCGGAGCTTCTCGATTGGCTGAAGCTTCTCCTTAACGAGGATATCGGACCCGAGACCCTGCGCGAGCGCGACCCGCGCAAGATCATCCCGCCGCTGCATGGCGCGCTTTTGAAGAACGAACAAGACGTCCATTTATTCGAGCGGCTGGCTTTCCTGAGTCGCAGATAGCGGGCCCCTCATCGTGGAATCCTTGGCCCTCGGAAAAGTTGACATCGGGCCGTGCCACCGCCTAGAAAACCGGCGCCGCGGGGCTGTAGCTCAGTTGGGAGAGCGCTGCAATCGCACTGCAGAGGTCAGGGGTTCGACTCCCCTCAGCTCCACCAAAAAAACGGTACTGGATGCGACGCTCTCAGTCGCGGCGACCACCCCGGCTCCTTGCGCCAGTCTCGTTCGGCCGATTCTCCCTGGACCGCGATGCGCGGTCAGGAATCTCCCAATCGATAATCTTGCGCGGCGGCACGGCTAGCTGTTGGTATTCCCCTTCCTTTGTCGGACTGGAGCCGCTCCAAGCGCTCGAAGCACAGCAGCGAGAGCTCGCTCGACCAAGTCCGCCGCCGTTCGTCCTTGAAGAATACCACGTGTGACCTGTACCCAGATGCCCAAGACGATGTCCGCCGCCAGATCAACGTCATGCATCATCAAGCGCCCCTGTGCGCTCGCCTCCGTGAGGTCCCGCTTGAGATTGGCGCGAACCTCGCCGGCGAACTCGGATGGAGCTTGAGCGCTCTGTATCACCAGCCGCGCCCAAACCGGATCCGCGATCGCTTTCTCCAAGAACTGTTTGAATGCAAAGCATAGACGCGCAATGGGGTCTCGCATGCTGAGCCTTGCTGGCGCCAGCAGGCCATCAAAGGTCTCCCCGAGCCTTTCGCCCACGGCGGCAGCCAGCTCCTCCATGCTCTGGAAGTGATAGTAGAACGTTCCCTTCGCGACTTCCGCAGCTTCCACGACTGCGTCGACCGTAAGCGCTTCAAGGGGGCGCTCCGCAAGAAGCATCATGCCCGCGTCGACGATTTGAGCTCGGGTCCTGGCACGCCGCTGCCGCCCGATTTCAGCCCTGCGCGCCAAATCAATCTTCGCCATGCGTGCACCTCATTTTCATAGGGTTTATTTTCTCGTATTGACTATATAGTCGATTTGACTTATAAGTTCAATATGAGAACGGAACAAGAGTTTCGAACCCCCCGCCCACCTGGACGGGCTTTCTCCTCAGAACCTCGAAAGGCAATGCCAATGTTCAAATCTCGATTCCTAGTAGCCGCATTGATCACTGTGGCCGTGTCGGGGTGCGAAAAATCGGAGGCGCCTGCGCCCCAGGTGCGGCCGGTCCGAACCCTTACCATCGAGCGCCGAGCCGTGGGCGAGACAGTTTCGCTGACCGGCCAAATTCGCGCAAAGGACCAGGTCAGCCTCGCCTTTCGCCTTGACGGACGCACGATCGACCGGCCCGTCAACGTGGGCGATGTGCTCAAGGCCGGCGACGTCGTCGCCCGACTCGATCCGCAGAATCAGCAGAACGCGCTGCGCTCCGCGCAGGCGAACCTGGCGGCAGCCGAAGCGCAGCTGACCGAGGCCAGCCTCACCTTCGCGCGACAGCAGCAACTGGTGAAAGACGGATGGACAACCCGTGCCAACTTCGACGCTGCGCAGCAGAATTTTCTGAGCGCCAAGGCGCGAGTGGATTCCGCGGAGGCGCAGCTTCACACAGCACAGGATCAACTTGGCTACACGGTGCTGGCAGCAGATGCCCCCGGTTCGGTGACCGCAACCGGCGCTGAACCGGGCGAAGTGGTTCGCGCCGGCCAAATGATTGTGCAACTCGCGCGGCAGGGTGGGCGGGACGCCGTCTTCGACGTCCCGGAACAGCTCATTTTGTCTGGCCCACGCGACCCGGTTGTCGAAATCGCGCTCACCAATGACCCGCAAGTGAGGGCGACGGGGCGCGTGCGAGAGGTCGCCCCGCAGGCTGACCCCGCGACTCGAACCTTCCAAGTCAAGGTCGGCATCGTCGATGCGCCGGAAGCCATGCGGCTCGGATCAACCGTCACCGGCAGCATCAAGCTCTCCGCGCCGGCCGGAGTGGAAATCCCGGCGAGCGCCCTCACCCAGTCAAACGGAAGCCCGGCCGTGTGGGTGTTCGATCCCCAGAGCAAGACCGTATCCCTACGCAACCTCGAAGTTCTGCGGTTCGACCCGGCCTCTGTCGTGATTTCGCATGGGCTGGACACGGGCGACATCGTGGTCACTGCCGGAGCGCAGACGCTGCATCCGGGTCAGAAAGTCAGCAACATGGGAGGCGCGTCATGAACCGCTTCAATCTTTCCGAATGGGCCATCCGGCATCGTGCGCTGGTGACCTATTTCATGCTCGTGATCGCGGTCGTGGGCATTGGATCCTATTTTCGGCTCGGTCGCAGCGAGGATCCGGATTTCACCGTGAAGACCATGGTGGTGCAAGCCGCATGGCCGGGTGCTACCGTCAAAGATACTCTCGAACAGGTCACGGACCGCATCGAACGCAAGCTCCAGGAGACGCCCAACCTGGACTACTTGAAGAGCTTCACGACCGCCGGCCAAGCCACAATCTTCGTCAATCTAAAGGACTCGACCCCTCCGGCTCAGGTGCCCGACATCTGGTACCAAGTTCGCAAGAAGGTGGGCGACATCCGCAACACACTGCCGCAAGGAATCGTCGGACCCGGTTTCAACGATGAGTTCGGCGACACCTACGGTATCGTCTACGGCTTCACCGCGGACGGCTTCACCCACCGGGAGCTGAGGGACCATGTGGACGAGATCCGCAAGCGACTTCTGACGCTGCCCGATATCTCGAAAATCGACGTCCTCGGAGCTCAAGACGAGCGCGTCTACGTGGAATTCTCGACCGAGCAGCTGGCGGGCCTCGGCATCGACCGAGCGGCGCTCATCGCCGCGTTGCAGGCCCAGAACGCCGTCAGTCCAGCGGGTGTGGTGCAGACTGGTGACGAGAAAATTCTTGTCCGGACCTCGGGCGCGTTCCAAACCGAGCAGGACATCCTGGCCGTCAACTTCGTCGCCAATGGCCGAATGATTCGGCTAGGCGATATCGCGCACGTAACGCGCGGACCCGCGGATCCCGCTCAGCCGATTTTCCGAGTTAACGGCCGAGACGGTCTCGGGCTAGCGATCGCTATGCGCAAAGGTGGCGACGTGATGTCGCTTGGACGCAACGTCGAGCAGGCAATGGCTGACATCACCGCGAATCTGCCAGTCGGGATCGAACCGACGCTTGTTGCCAACCAACCCGACACGGTCGAGCACGCGGTGGACGATTTCATGGAGGCGCTTTGGGAGGCGATCGGGATCGTCCTTGCGGTAAGCCTGGTCGCCCTTGGCCTGCGCGCAGGCGCCGTGGTGGCACTCTCGATCCCGCTCGTCCTCGCGGCGGTGTTCGTAACGATGTCACTTTTTGGAATCGACCTTCAGCGAATCTCGTTGGGCGCGCTCATTATCGCGCTTGGATTGTTGGTCGACGACGCGATGATCACGATCGAGGCGATGGTCACGCGGCTCGAGCACGGCGACGAAAAGGAGAAGGCCGCCAGCTTCGCCTTCAGTTCTACAGCATTCCCGAGGTTAGCCGGTACGCTCGTCACGGTCGCGGGCTTCGTTCCCATCGGCTTCGCGCACAGTGCAGCAGGCGAGTACACCTTCTCGATCTTTGCCGTTGTCGCCATCGCCCTCATCGCTTCCTGGGTGGTTGCTGCTCTTTTCGCTCCCATGCTCGGCGTCTGGATGCTCAAAAAGCCAAAGACCGTCCACTCGGACGAGCCCGGCCCGATCTTGCGGATATTCCGCCGCGTCCTCGTGCTGGCGATGCGAGCGCGCTGGGTCACCGTCGCGGTGACGCTCGTTCTGTTCGGCGTGGCCCTCTATGGAATGCACTTCGTTCCGCAGCAGTTCTTCCCGGCATCTGACCGGCCCGAGCTGCTGGTGGACTTGCAGCTCCCCGAGAATGCTTCGATTTATGCGACCCGCGACGCCGCGGCCCGATTGGACAAGCTTCTAGCGGACGATCAGGACGTCGACCATTGGAGCACGTATGTAGGCCAGGGCGCGGTGCGCTTCTATCTGCCCCTCAATGTCCAACTCCCCAATGACTTCTTCTCCCAGGCCGTGGTTGTCACCAAAGGTCTGCAGCAGCGCGAGCGCGTGAAGGCGAAGCTGGAGCAGGCGCTGGCGAGCCAGTTTCCGGGTATGATCGGGCGGGTCTATCCCTTGGAACTCGGTCCACCGGTTGGTTGGCCGCTGCAATACCGGGTGAGCGGACAAGACCCGGAGGAGGTGCGGTCAATTGCGCTCAACGTCGCTCAGCTCATCGGGACCGCGCCCGCTGCCCGAAACGTCAACTATAATTGGATGGAGCCGGGGCGCACGATCAGGCTCCGGATCGACCAGGACCAGGCTCGTCTGCTGGGTCTCAGCACGCAAGATGTGGCCCAGTCGATCAACACGGTCGTGTCGGGCATCACGGCCACCCAAGTGCGAAGCGGGATCTACCTGGTAGACGTGCTCGTCCGTGCGTCGGCCGAGCAGCGCATGTCGCTTGAGACCATCCGGACGCTTGAAGTACCCCTGCCCAACGGACGGACCGTTCCATTGAGCCAGATCGCATCCGTCGATTACGGCCAGGAATATCCGATCGTTTGGCGTCGTGATCGACGACCCACGGTCACGGTGCAAGCCGATCTCGCACCCGGCTTCCAGGCCGCGAGCATCGTTCAGGAGCTGGCGCCGAAGGTGGCCGCGCTCAATGCCGCCCTGCCGAGCGGCTACCGCATCGAGGTCGGTGGAACGGTCGAGGAAAGCAATAAGGGGCAAAGTTCGTTGATCGCAGTCCTGCCGCTCATGCTCATTCTCATCTTGACGGTGCTGATGATCCAACTTCAGAGTTTCGGCCGCCTTTTCCTGGTGCTCAGCGTGGCTCCTATGGGCCTCATTGGGGTCGTCTCGGCCCTCCTGCTTTCGGGCAAACCCTTGGGCTTCGTGGCGATGCTGGGCGTGCTTGCCCTCACCGGGATGATCGCTCGCAACTCGGTGATCCTCATCGACCAGGTCGAGAAGGAAAAAGCGCAAGGGCGTCAGCCCTGGGATGCGGTCGTGCAAGCTACCATGCATCGGTTCCGGCCGATCCTCCTGACTGCTTCCGCTGCAATCCTTGGCATGATCCCGATTGCGCCGACGGTGTTCTGGGGCCCGATGGCCTACGCGATCATGGGGGGCCTCGCGGTAGCAACGCTCCTGACCCTTGTCTTCCTTCCGGCCCTCTATGTCGCCGTAAATCGGATTAGGGAAAATCGCGAGGCCGCGGCCGTGCAGGAGACGGCGCCCGCGGCCACGCTTGCGGTGCAGATTTGAAAAAGCCGGGCGGCTTCACGCCCGGTAAATCGTAGTCGTAAAGGAGAAGCCGTTATGGACGCTGCTTTTCTTTCCGGACTGGCGGTGTTTTCGGGATCGGTTGTCGGTGCCTTGAGCTCTCTTGCATCCGCTTGGCTCAGCAAGATGCAAGAGGATCGCGCACAGCGAGCCTCAGCAAATAAGCTCGAGCGACAAAAAATCTACGCCCAATTCATGGACGAGGCCTCCAAGCTGTACGTGGACGCACTCGTCCGTGACCGGGCTGAACCTTCGGCCCTGGTCAGCATCTACGCTCTCATCAGCAAGATGCGTATGGCGTCCGATTCGGGTGTGATCGAAAATGCCGAGAACGTCGTCGCGACCGTCCTGAACACCTATTCCCAGCCCAACAAGACCTTCCCCGAACTTCGAGACCTCACGCTGAACAGGGGGCTCGTGGATCCGCTGCTCACATTCAGTGAGATTTGCCGCGACGAGCTGCGTGACCTTCCCCCTTGCGCTAGCCGCATCCCCTTTGGGCCGATCGCCCCCACCCCCGCGACGCAGTCGCGGCGGGGAGGGCCGGGGTGGGGCCGGCGCAGCGACGAAAGCGGTTGTGGTTCTCCGCGCGCCTCAACGCCTCCCGCCATCGAGCGCCTACCTTCCAGGTTGATGTCCGTCATCAGCGCCCCCCACCCGTACCCTCCCCGCCGCGACTGCGTCGCGGGGGGAGGGAGGTGGAAATGTCCGCCAAGGCAGTTATTCCATGCGTGCGGAAAAGCTTGGCTGACTTAAAGAATGAATTGGCCTTTGGGCCTCGGGTCGAGCGGGTAA
>JAFBAS010000052.1 GCA_019247605.1 Hyphomicrobiales bacterium | reverse complement strand
GCGTCCGACGCTCCATGGCCGCGCGTGTCCATGCGAAGCACGCGGAAATCACGCATCACGAGCGGCATCACTGCATCCCACATGGCATGGTCGGTGCCGAGCGAATTGAGAAAGAGGAGCGGCGGCTTTCCCTCATCGCCATCGGCGCGCCAATAAAGGCGCACCTTGTCTCGGGTCACGAAAGCCATGGGTCTGCTCCTTCACGCATGGTGAACGCGTGATCTCATCCCACGCGCCGCCTACGGATCGCAAGCGCATTGTCGATGAATGCGTCGCTCGCGCCGAGATAGGTCAGCGGATCGAAGATTTCCGCGATCCGTTCGCTCGAGAGCTCTTTCGCGACCGCCTTCTCGGCGAGCGCAAGGTCGCGCAATTGCCGATTCTCCGCAACGGCTCGACGTGAAAGATTCTCCACGACGCGATGCGCCTCGTTTCGCCCGAGCTTCGGGGCGAGCGCGAGCATCAGCCGTTCTGCGAGAACGAGGCCATTCAGGCGATCGAGATTGTGCCGCATCGCCGAACCATCGACCCTGAGGCCCTCGATGGCCTCGGCCATGGCCGACGCCGCCCCATGGGCCGCCTCGAAGAGGGCGGCGATCGTCGGCGCCTCGGCCTGCCACCCGCCGAGCGCACGCTCATGCTCCTGCACCATGGCGGAAAGGAGGGTCGCGACGAGCCCGGGCGTTCGTGTCGCGGCCGCGAGTGCCACCATCGAGCCGATGGGGTTTTGCTTGTGCGGCATGGTCGAGGAGCCGCCGCGGCCGTGGCCCGCCGGCTCGGCCGCCTCCGCGATCTCGGCTTGCGACAGCAGCGAAAGGTCGCGTGCCATCTTGCCGAGCGTCGCGGTGAGGATGCCAAGCGCGCTGCCGAGGCCTGCGATGGCATCGCGGCGCGTATGCCACGGCATCGGCGCAACGGATAGGCCAAGCAGCGCCGCGAGGCGTCGTGTCACCTCGATCCCCTTGTCGCCGAGCGCCGACAAGGTGCCGGCGGCACCGCCGAGCTGAAGCGCGAGCGCATGCTCGCCTTCCCGCGATAGTCGCGAGAGACCGTCTTCGATGCCGATCAGCCAGGAAGCGGTCTTGACCGAAAAAGTCATTGGCAAAGCCGGCTGCATCAGCGTACGGGCCAGCATCACGGTGCCGCGATGTTTCTCGGTGAGCGCCGCGAGGCCGTCCGAGAGCCGCGCAAGATCGCGCTGCAACAGTTCGCAGGCCGCGCCGAGCTGCAGCACCAAAGACGTGTCCGCGAGATCTTGGCTCGTCGCGCCGAAATGCACATGTCCGGCGGCGTCCCGATCGAGCTCGCCCACCGCCTCCCCCAACCGCTTCACGAGCGCAATGGCGAGGGTTCCGGCATGCGCGGCGGCTTTGGCGAGCTCACGCGGATCGAGCTTCACGGTTCGGGCCGCCTCCGCGATCGATCGGGCAGCGCTTTGCGGAATGATACCGCATTCGGCTTGCACCCTTGCCAAGCCCACCTCGAAGGCAAGCGAATGCGCGATCAGAGCTTCGTCGGAGAAGACCGCCAGCATCTCGGCGGAAGAGGCCATGCGAGCGTGGATCAGGGAAGGCATGGACCATGCTCGCGATCGCGTGCCGGCAGCGTCACACCGGAAACATGTCGGAGGGGGTGAACCGAAGGCCCATCCATCCCGCACCAATCCTCAGACTGGAGGGTGCGAGCGTTCACCGAAGAAGAGCGCTTGGCTGATGGTGGCGCGCACGGTCTCCGGCTGGTAAGGCTTCGTCAGGAGAAAGGTCGGCTCGGGCCTTTCCCCGGTCAGGAGGCGTTCGGGAAATGAGGTGATGAAGATCACGGGGACTTCGCGCAAGCGCAAAAGCTCGTTCACGGCCTCGAGCCCGGAGCTGCCGTCCGCGAGTTGGATGTCCGCGAGCACAAGTCCGGGCGAGCCTGCGCGGAAGAGCGCGACCGATTCATCATGCGTGCGCGCGATGCCTTGCACGCGATGCCCGAGGCTTTGCACGATCGTTTCGATGTCGATGGCGATCATGGGTTCGTCTTCGATGATCAGCACCTCGGTCGCCACTTGGCGGGCGATCTCACGCGCCGCTTCTTCGATGAGTTCGCGGGCCTTCGTTTGGGTGCATTCCAGGATGCGCGCCGCATCCTCCACGCTGAATTCCTCCACCGTGGTGAGGAGAAAGGCTTCACGTGACAAGGGCGTCAAACGGCTCAATCGCGCTTCGGCCAAGGAGAGCCTTCCCTTCTCTTCGAGCGTCTTCAGCTTGTTGATGGATTCACGCCGTGTCCTCACGAAGAGCCGGTAAAGGGCGAGTTTTGTCGGCAAATCGCCGCCGAGGAGGCTGGGATCAGCCAACAAGGCCTCGAGGAGACGCACGACCTGATCATCCCCTTCCATCTGGCTTCCGGTCAAAGCCCGGGCGAAGCGTCGCAGAAAGGGAAGGTGCTGCGCGACTTGGACGGCGATGGACAAATGTGCCTCCCTCCATGTGGCGAAGACGATGCCAATAATCGTGGAAAAATGCTTGTCAACTCGTTGTCAAGGAAGTGTATGATAGGAAATTATCCCCAGAAAGGCCTGGAACGGAACAAACGGACGCTTCATGCGTCCAACTCGGGTGTTTTGCGGGGATTTCTCCGACGGCTCTGCCGATATCGAGGGTTCCGTTGCCAGGTTTGCCAGGGCCCACATGATGCCTCATAATCCCCAAACGGACGAGCAGGACGAAGCGCCTACTCTCAGCGACGAGGCGCAAAAGCAGATCGGCCGAAAGCTGCGTCTGCTTTACGAGCAGCTTGAGGCCGAGCCGATTCCGGACAAGTTTGTCGATCTGTTGCGGGCGCTGGCCGAAAAAGAGTCGAAGCCGCGATGACAAAGGCCGATACGGAGCACGCCGGCTTTTTCACTCGGGAGCTCTTGACCACCATTCCAAGCCTGAGGGCGTTCGCAAGATCACTGGGCGCGACGCCTGATCGCGCCGACGATCTCGTTCAGGAAACCCTGATCAAGGCTTGGGCCAATCAGCAAAGCTTCGTGCAGGGCACGAATTTGAAGACCTGGCTGTTCACGATTCTTCGCAATACGGCCTACTCGGAATATCGCAAGCGCTGGCGTGAGGTGGAGGATGCGGACGGCTCCTACGCGGCTGGCCTCGTCTCGGAACCGGCCCAGATCGCTCATCTCGACATGGCGGATTTCAAGCTGGCCTTGAGCGGCGTGCCGCAGGAGCAGCGCGAAGCGCTGGTCCTCATCGGTGCCTCCGGCTTTTCTTACGACGAAGCGGCGAAGATTTGCGGCTGCGCGGTCGGGACAATCAAGAGCCGGGTCAATCGCGCGCGCCAACGCCTCGCCACGACGCTCGGATTGAACGACATATCAGGCGGCGGCGAAGCCAGCGCTGACGGCGAGCACTCGGACGCGCTCGGCTCGGCTCAGGCCGACCTCTCTTCGCCTGACGCCCGCTAGAGCCCGCTGGGCACGCCTCCCCGACTTTTCTCCACCATTCTGGTCGAGCAGGCATCCTGGTCGAGCAGGATTGAGATCGGCCCGTTTGGGGAGGCGCTGTGTCGCTAGGCGCGTCCGCGCATGAAGTTGAAGAGGAATGCGAGCACGGCCAGAACGATCGCGACCCAGAAGAGGATGCGCGCGCCTTCCATTGCAGTCCCCGCGAGACCGCCGAAGCCAAGCAGCGCCGCGATGATTGCGATGACGAGGAAAATGATGGCCCAATGCAGAAGATTACCGAAATTCATGATCCGTACCTCTCGTGGAGCCAAAGGCGCATCGACGGAATTGGTTGGCGTCTTCACACAGGCTCGATACGCGCGAGGCGGTGCTTTGGTTCCACGAAAGATGAGCCGCGAAAAGGAATTTTGGGCGCGCAATGCCGCGCAGCCGCGCGGGAGCGAGCTCAATCCGCGGTCGGAAGGCGGCGCATGGTGAATTCGATTCGCCCGTCGGGCAATTCGCGCCAGCTCTCCACCCGCGTCATATAGGCGGCCTTGGGATAGCGGCGAAACCAATCGCGGGCCCTGACGCGGGCCTCTTCTCGGGGCAGCGCGTAAGTCTCACGAAGAAAGCCGTCGGTTTGAGAGGAAGCCGCCCTTTGCGCGTCGGCCCGGGCTCTCGACTGCGAGCGGCTCTTCAAGCGACGCGCGATATCGCGCGGCGTGCCGCGTGCGTCGCCTTCGCTCTTGCTGGCGCCGAAAAGGTTGGCGGGCTCGCGCTTATCCATGGGAATTCACCCTGCCGAACAAGATAGCGGCTTTCAGAGAGGCTGGCGAATCGGGCTGCGAAGCGCGTGAAGAGGAGCTACGACGTCCGGCGTTGCGTCGCACGGTCGACGATTGATGCCAGAGCGGCCTTTTCGAGCGGAAACCCGGCACCGATCCAGTCCTCGCGCATTTGCGCGAGGAGGCGCCCGATCTGCGGCCCTGCCGTGACGCCGCGCTTGAGCAGATCGGCGCCGGACAAGGGAAAGGCCGGGATCGTGTTCGAAAAACGTGAGAGTTCCTCGGCGCGCACACGATCCCGCTCCGAAACTTCGATCGCGACGGCTATGCGCACCCTTTTCTCACCGTGGTCGAGCACCAGACGGGCGATCTCTCGCTTTGTTTCGGCATCATCTTCGCCCCGCAACGTGCCATGAAGCCGTTCGAGCACAACCGCTACCCCTGCCAGCAGAGCGGATTCCGCATTGGAGAGGCGCAAGCGCTGGCGCAGGCGCGCCGCATCTTCGCTCGTGAGCACGCCGAGCGCTGCGAGACGCGCCATGGCGCCGCCCATCTCGAAGAAAAATGCTTGGGTTTCGATGGCGGACCTGAAGCGACCCACATGAGGCACGCCGGGCAGGATGAACGACCAAAATCCACCGGCCAGCATCGCTTTTGCTGTGTCCGCGGCGCCAGGCGCTTTGAGTAATTTGAGGAGCTCGTTGCGCACTCTTTCGGCCGAAAGAAAGCTCAAGCCCTCACGCAAATGGATCGCCGCTTCGAAGCCGTCCGGGTCAAGCGGACCCGTCGCGTAGCTCGCGTGAAAGCGGAAGAAACGCAGGATGCGCAGGTAATCCTCCTTGATGCGCTGTTTCGCATCGCCGATGAAGCGCACCCGCCTCGCCGCGAGATCAGCCAAGCCGCCGACCGTGTCGTGCACCTTGCCGGAACGGTCGAGCGACAAGGCATTCACGGTGAAGTCCCGGCGCAGCGCATCGGCCGCGAAGTTTCGCCCGAAGCGCACGACCGCATGACGACCATCCGTCTCGATGTCTTCGCGCAAAGTGGTGACTTCGAAGGGGCGCCCGCGCATCACGAGGGTCACGGTGCCGTACTCGATCCCGGTGGGCACCGCCTTGAAGCCGGCAGCCTCGGCGCGGCGCGTCACCTCGTTCGGCAACGCTGTCGAGGCGAGGTCGATCTCGGTAACCGGCAAACCCATCAGGGCGTTGCGCACGGCGCCGCCGACGATGCGTGTCTCTTCTCCTTCTCCATTGAGCGCATCGAGCACTTGCGCGACGTCGGTGTCGCCGAGCAGTCGGTCGAGGGCCATGTTCGGGCCGGCTTCCATCGCGCGCGCGGTCAGGGCTTCGCCGCCGGCGCGTCGAAGCCCCCCGGCACCAGGCGCCCATTCTCGAGACGCGCCGGGCGGTAAATGCCGCCATGGCGCTCGAGAAGGAGCGTCTGTGTCACGAGCCCCGCGATCGCGAGAACAACTCCCGCGATCGCGAGCCAACCACGCGCGCCACGCCAATGTTCCGGTGCGAAGATCTCGCGCCCCGAAAGGGCGAGGAAAATGAAGAACAACGCGAACGGCAAGAGAAACAGGCCGAGCTCGTCGACATATCGGATCATTGCCCATAGACCCGTTCGTAAAGGATGCGGATCATTCCCGCGGTTGCACCCCAGATGTAATGACCCTCCCAGGGCATCGCGTAAAAGCGCCGCATCCGGCCGCGCAACTCGCGGGAGTGAATCTGATGATTTGCGGGATCCATGAGGAAGCCGAGCGGCGCCTCGAACACGTGGGCGACCTCGATAGGGTTGGGAGCGAGATGGAAAGCGGGGTCGACGAGCGCGACGATCGGCGTCACTCGAAAGCCCGTGCCGGTGAGGTAGGGATCGAGCGCGCCGAGCGGCGAGACGAGCTCGGGCGCAAGCCCGATTTCTTCTTGTGCCTCCCGCATTGCGGCTGAAAGCGCCGTTTCACCCGGTTCCAGCCTACCGCCCGGAAACGCGATCTGGCCCGCATGCACGGCAAGCCCTGCCGCACGCTCGGTCAGCAGCAATGTCGCCTCCCGTCGCGCCACGATCGGGATCAGTACGGCGGCCGGGCGAATCGCGGAAGGATCGGCGATGAAAGGAAGCGCATCGTCGAGGCGATAGTCGCCTCGGCTCTTTGGCGGCGCGGCCTCCTTGTCTCCTGCCGCAAGAGCGGAGAGCGGCAACAAGCTTTGCACCGCCCTTCGGGTGAAATCCTCCACGCTCAGCGCCGTTGCGCTCGATGGGGGAGGCAATGTCGGATCGAGCCTCACGCTCCGACCTCCGCCAGTTCGCTCGCCGGACATAAGGGAAAAAAGACTCCCCCCGAAGTCACGCCGAGCCAGGCTCGACCCTCATGCTCGCGCTCGGCCGCAATGCCGACGAGATCATGCGCGAGGGCGCGCGTCAGGCGTGCCCAGAGGCCGCCGCGCACATGCACGTAAGGTTTGACACCCGCATGGGCGCCTCTCTCGAAGCGCAAGGGATGAGAAGTGCCGACGCGCGTCACATCCCCCACATTGGTCTCGAACACCAATGTCTCGCCCTCGGTGGTCTCGTCCAGGCGCATCGCGGTCGCGAGGAAAGGAGCGTCTTCGACCTCGATACCGACCTTTTCGACCGGCGTCACAAGCACGAAACGATCATTATCCTTGCGCAGGATCGAAGCGAAGAGCCGCACTAAGGCGGCCCTGCCGATCGGCGAGCCGTTGTAGAACCAGGTTCCATCGGCGCGGATCACCATGTCGATCTCCCCGCAATAGGGTGGATCCCATCGCTCGACCGGACGAGGCTTCGCGAATTCGCCATTGCGAGCGCTCGCCGCGATCAAACCGGAGAGCGTATCTGCGATTTCGGGAGCGACACGGCGCATGTGCTTATAGATGGCGGATTTCCGGGGTCTCGCCAAGTGAGTAGCCAAGAGAGGTCCCGAGAGGCCACCTCAGAGGGGAAAGCTCACGGGAGGAGCTTGCAGGTCCCCGATCGCGCCCCGCCTGAGCCTCAAGCTTTATCGAACGCGGGCGCCCCGCGCGCGAGACCCCCGAAGGCGTCGAGCAGGCGATCGCGCCAGGACCTCACAGGGTCGTCTTCGGCAAGGAGCGCGAATGGGCTGACGCAGCGTGCCCATTGAAACGCTCCAAACACCGCGTAATCGGCATAGAGCGGTCGCTCGCCGCCAAGGAAAGGCTGTTCCTTGAGCGTGAGGCGAAGCGGCGCCAAGCTTGCGCGGAATGGGGGCAAGCGTTGCTCACGATCGGCAACGAAGGCCTCGAGCGTCGTTCCGACACGTTCTTCGCGGGTTTTGCGGAAATACTCGCGATCCTTTTCGTGCAGAACGTCGAGAATATCGAGAGCGACGAACGGGAAGATGGCCAGGACGAGGGTGTCGCCGAGACATGAATAGAAGCGGCTCAGACGGCGGCCGGAGGGGCCGCCAAAAACCGAAGGGCGCGCCTCATGCGCATCCTCCAGATAATTAGCGATTGGCCAGGAATCGGCGATCCAACGCTCACCGTCGACGAGGACCGGCACGCGGCCTTGACCCGAGGGTGCGATCGCGTCCTTTTCGGTGAAACGCCAAGGGATGGTCTCGACCGGCAGCTCCTTGTGGGCGAGAGCCATGCGAATGCGCCAGCAATAAGGGCTGAAACGGCGTTGCGGATCTGCGCCAGCGAGATCGTAGAGGCGAAGCGCCATCGTTTACCTTTCCTTGATTTGCCCCTGCGGTGAATGGGGATCGGTGCGCGAATCGGTATGGACGCACGTGCTGCGCGTCCAAGATGCAGGGAACTCATTAGACGACGCAGCAGTTCACAAGTAAGCTAGCATGATTGGCTCTCGAGATGCGACCGCCTGGCAGAATTGGCCCCGAGGGCCGGTGGGGCCATGTCTCCCCGAGGTTCGGGAACGGCACGAGTTTTGCTCGTCTTCTGGCGATGTTTTTTCGCTCATGGTTTCTGTGTTTTTCCCTGCGTTACGACCGCGCCGCATAAAAGCCGGGTTCGACGAGTCTTGTGAGAGTTGGGGCCTCGGCCCAGAATGGCTGGCTCGGGGGGCCTTGAAGTCGACGAGAGAAAGTTCTTCGCATGCCGCTCGATAGCGAACACGTGACGTCAATGGACGAAGCTATTTTGCAGCGCGCCGAAAGCGTGGTCGCGCTCGCGGCGAAAGCCAAGGCCGCGATTGGCCAGATCGTCTTCGGCCAGGAAGAGGTGGTCGAGCTCGCGCTGACGAGCGTGCTGGCGGGCGGCCACGCCTTGCTGGTCGGAGTGCCCGGCCTCGCCAAAACCAAGCTCGTCGACACCATGGGCGTGGTGCTCGGCCTCTCGACCAAGCGCGTGCAATTCACGCCTGACCTCATGCCTTCCGATATTCTCGGCGCCGAGATCCTCGAGGAATCCGTCGAAGGCCATCGCGCCTTCCGTTTCATCCAGGGCCCCGTCTTCACCCAGTTGCTGATGGCCGATGAGATCAACCGCGCAAGCCCGCGCACTCAGTCCGCCCTGTTGCAAGCCATGCAGGAGCAGCATGTGACGGTCGCCGGCGCTCGTCACGATCTGCCTCAACCTTTCCATGTGCTCGCGACGCAAAATCCGATCGAGCAGGAGGGCACATATCCTTTGCCGGAGGCGCAGCTCGACCGCTTCTTGCTGCAAATCGACATCCATCATCCCGATCGGTCAACCGAGCGGCGCATCCTGATCGAGACCACCGGCCCGCTGGATGCGCAGGCCACCCCTGTGATGAGCGCCGACGACCTCGCCGCCGCCCAGCGTCTCGTGCGCCGTCTTCCGGTGGGCGAGAGCGTGATTGAGGCCATTCTCGATCTGGTGCGGGCCGCTCGTCCAGGCGACGGCGCGGAGGGTGTGGCCGAGAAATTGCTCTGGGGCCCCGGCCCGCGGGCCGGCCAGGCCCTCATGCTCGCCGCCCGCGCCCGTGCGCTGATCGACGGGCGCCTTGCCCCTTCGCTCGACGACGTGCGGGCCTTGGCGAGGCCCGTCTTGCAGCATCGCATCGCGCTCACTTACGAGGCGCGTGCGCAAGATCAGACGCCTCTCACGGTCATCGAGCGTCTGATCGGGAGGATCTGAGCGGGGAATGCCGCAAGAGCTGGGATCGAGTGCAAATCCGGGCGCCGAGCGCGCCCGTGCTCAAGTCGTCGAGGCGAAGCGTCTCGCGGCACGCCTGACCCGCATCGGGCTCGAGGCGCGGCGCATCGCGGCGAGCGTGGTGCAGGGCGCACATGGCCGCAGACGGCCAGGGGTCGGAGAAAGCTTCTGGCAATTCCGCCCCTTCCTTCCAGGCGAAGCGGCTCTTCTCGTCGATTGGCGGCGCTCGGCGCGCGAAGAGCGTCTTTTCGTGCGCGAGCGCGAATGGGAGGGGGCGCAAACCTTCTGGCTCTGGGCCGATCGTTCGCGCTCGATGGAATTCAAATCGCATCTTGCGCCGGTCGCAAAGGCGGATCGTGCGCTCGTCCTCATGTTCGCGACGGCCGAGATCCTCGTGCGCAACGGTGAGCGGGTCGGGCTGATCGGCGCCACGCGGCCAAGCGCCAGCCGCGCCATCATCGAGCGCCTCGCCGAGGCGATCGTTGGCACGAACGCGGGCGCTCATGGCGATATTCCGGGCAATGTCATGCTCAACCGGCGTTCGGAAGCCGTGCTCATCGGCGATTTCCTCGCGCCCGAAAGCGAAGTCGCGCTCGCGATCGAACCCATGGCACGGCTCGGCGCGCGGGGCCATATGATCATGATCGCCGATCCGGCCGAGGAGGTCTTTCCTTACGCCGGGCAGGCGCTCCTCTCAGAGGATGAGCGCGGCATGCGATTGCGCGTCGGAGATGCGGCCGCCTTTGGGGATCGTTATCGCGAGCGCTTGCGGCGGCATCGTGCCGCGCTTTCCGACATGTGCCGGCGCCTGAACTGGAGCTTCGCCTTGCATCGCACGGATCGCCCCGCGACCGAGGCGTTGATCTCGCTAGCCGGACGCATTGCTATGGCAAGTCACGAGGGTGCTTTCGCGCCCGCGGCGCCGATCGGGCCAAGGGCCGGATGATGGCTTTCTTGGCCTCACTCGTCTTTTCGGCGCCGGCGGTGCTCACGGCGCTCCTCGCCTTGCCGCTCCTTTGGCTCATCTTGCGCGTGACGCCGCCCCAGCCGCGCGAGATCCGTTTTCCGCCGCTGCGCATCGCGGCCGATCTTGCGCCGGCCGAGGAAAGCCCGGCGCGTACCCCCTGGTGGCTTTTGCTTTTGCGGCTGGCGATCGCGGCGCTGGTCATCCTGGCGCTGGCCGGGCCCAGCTTCGATTCGACGCGAGGCGTCGGCGCGATCAGCCACAAGCTCCTGGTCATCATCGACGGGGGCTGGCCGGCGGCGCCCGACTGGTCCGACCGCGTCGTGGCCGCGAAGGACGCGATCGAACGAGCCGGGCGGGCCGCCCAGCCGGTTGCGCTGATCTCGACCGCCGAGCCGGCGCGCGAAATCACGCTCGAGCCACAGGATGCGGCGTTGTCGCGTCTGCAAGCCCTCGCACCCGCGCCCTTCCTGCCCGATCGCAGCCTCATCATTCAGGCCCTGCAACGCTTCTTCGCCAAATCGCCGGATGCCGAGGTGGTGTGGATCGGCGACAATGTCGACCTCGCGGCCGATCCGCATGCGGTTGGCCTCGTCGAGGCGCTGCAAGGCCATGACCTGACCTTGGTGCGATCGCAAGCCGCAAGCCCGCTCGCGCTCGCCGGCGCCGTGCATGATGCCAAGGGGCTTGCGATCACGGTGGTACGTGCCGGCCCGAATGGGCGGGACGAAGGTTCGCTGCGCGCCTTCGACGCGAAGGGCCGCCCCATGGGAGAAAGGCGGTTCAGCTTCTCGGGAAACGATGTTCGTGAAACCAAAGCCGTCTTCGACATGCCGACCCAGCTCCTGAACGAGATCGCTCGTATCGAAATCGGGGGCGAGCGTTCCGCCGGCGCCGTGGTGCTTCTCGACAACGCCTCCCATCGAGAGCGCGTCGGCGTGATCACCGGCGAAACGGCGGATGTGGCGCAGCCTTTGTTGTCGCCCGCCCATTACGTCGTCGAGGCGCTCTCTCCCTACGCCGATGTGCGCGAAATGCGTACAGTGCCGGCAACGGCGGTGCCCAAGCTCATCGACGAGGGCGCCAATGTGCTCGTGCTCGCCGATATCGGCGGGCTCGACGCCGAGACGCGCGGCAAGCTCGACAAATTCCTGGCGGATGGCGGCGTCATCATCCGCTTCGCGGGCACGCGCCTCGCGGCGGCGCCTGCCGACGAACTCACCCCCGTTCGGCTTCGCGCGGGCGGCCGGCTGCTGGGCGGCGTCCTCTCTTGGGATACGCCGAAGACGCTCGCGCCTTTCGCTCCCGATTCGCCGTTTGCCGGATTGAAGACACCCGATGAGATCACGGTCGATCGTCAACTGCTCGCGGAGCAGGACGGCGCCTTGTCGCGCAAGACCTGGGCGGCGCTTTCCGACGGCACGCCTATCGTCACCGCCGAACGGCGCGGCGCCGGCACGCTTGTCCTCGTTCATGTCACGGCCGACCCCGCTTGGTCGAACCTGCCGCTTTCGGGATTGTTCGTCGAGATGTTGCATCGGCTCGTCGATCTTGCGGCTTTCGCGGCGCCCGGCGAGACGGCTGGCAATCTGCCGGCCGAGGCGCGTCCCTTGCAGGTGCTCGACGGCTATGGCGTGCTCAAGACAGCCGCAACCAACGTCGCTCCCTTGCCGCGAGTTCGCAAGCCTCGCGCCGATGCTGCGGCGCCGCCCGGCCTCTATGGCGATGTTTCCGCGCCGATTGCGTTGAACGCGCTCGCCGCCGGGGATAAGATCCTCCCGCTCAGCGTCTCCCTACCGCGTCTTCGGGAGGCGAATTTGGGCTTGCGCCAGGCCACCGATCTGCGAGGCGCTTTCCTCCTCGCAGCCTTCCTGTTGTTCCTCATCGATGCCGTGGCGACCTCATGGCTGATGGGCGCCTTCACGTCGATGGGCCGTTTCGCCGGGCGCGCCGCCATCCTCACTCTGTTTGCATGCGGTGTGACGGCGTTCGGCTGCGCTCAACCCGAGCGCGCGCTCGCCGCCGATCAGCTTCCGGCGGCGCTCGAGCCCGCCTTGACCACCCGCCTCGCCTATGTGGTCACCGGGGACGCGCGCGTGGACGAAGTCAGCCGCCAAGGGCTTTCCTCACTCGGGTTGATCTTGCGCGGCCGCACCGCTTTCGAGCCGGGCCCACCCGCGGCGATCGATCTCGAGCACGACGAGCTCGCCTTCTATCCGCTCCTTTATTGGCCGATGGTGGCGGATCGGCCACGCCCGTCGCAAAAGGCCATTCGCAATCTCGACGCTTTCATGAAGAGCGGGGGGACGGTGATCTTCGACACGCGCGATGCGCTCATCGAGCGCCAGGATGGGCCCCCGACGCCCGAAGCGGCCGCCTTGCGCCAGATACTCGCCACCATCGAAGTGCCGCCGCTCGAAGTGGTGCCGCATGACCATGTCGTCACCAAGTCTTTTTACCTGATCGAGGATTTTCCGGGGCGCTACGACTCGGGCCGGACCTGGATCGAAGCCTTGCCACCTTCTCCCATCGATGGCGCCAAGCCTGTACGCGCCGGCGACAACGTGTCCCCGATCATCATCACCTCGAACGATTTTGCGGCCGGCTGGGCCTCCGGGCCGAGCGGCGAGGCACTTTACTCCCTCGTTCCTGGCGGGCGGCGGCAACATGAATACGCGTTGCGCGGCGGGGTCAATCTCGTGATGTACGCGCTCACCGGCAACTACAAGGCCGATCAAGTGCATGCGCCAGCGCTTCTCGAGCGGTTGGGGCAGTGATGACGAGCCTCGCCTTCGAGCCGTTCATTCCCTGGTGGGCGCTCACCGGATGCGTCGCGCTCGCTGTCGCCTTGACGATCCCGTTCGTCGTGGCGCGGCGGCGCACCGCGGTGTGGCGGGCGCTCGGCTTTGCGGCTCTGCTCATCGCGCTCGCCAATCCGCGGCTCGTCATCGAAAACCGCGAGAAGCTGCGCGACACGGCCGTGCTCGTGGTCGATCGCACCGGCTCGCAGACGATCGCCGAGCGCCCGCGGCAGACGGATGCGGCGCGTCTCGAAATGCAGAAGCGCCTTGCCGCGGTCGAGGGGGTGGATTTGCGCGTCGTCGAGGTCGAGGATGGCGGCAAGGATGACGGCACGCGCCTTTTTCGCGCCCTGTCGTCGGCCATCGGGGATCTGCCGCGCGAGCGTATCGCCGGCGTCGTCGCTCTCACCGACGGCATCATCCACGATGTCCCGGCCGATCCGACGGCACTCGGCTTCGGCGGGCCTTTCCATGCGTTGATCACCGGTCATCAGGGCGAGCGCGACCGACGCATCGAGCTCGTGGAAGCGCCGCGCTTTGGCCTCGTGAACAAGGATGTCACCATCAAGGCACGCGTGCTCGATCCCGGCTTCAGCGAACCGGTGCCCGTGACGGTGAGCGTGGATGGTCAGCGCCTGTCATCGAACGACGCGAAGCCGGGCGACGTTCTCACGATCCCGGTTCCGGTTTCGCATGCCGGCCGCATCGTGATCGAGATCGATGCGGCACCCGCCAAGGACGAGCTGACGCTGCGCAACAACAAGGCCGTCGTTACGCTCGAGGGCGTGCGCGAAAGATTGCGCGTGCTTCTCGTTTCGGGGGCGCCGCATGCGGGAGAGCGCGTCTGGCGCAATCTCTTGAAATCTGATCCTTCGGTCGATCTCGTGCATTTTACTATTCTGCGTCCGCCGGAGAAATCGGACGGCACGCCCATCAACGAGCTTGCCCTCATCGCCTTCCCGCAGAAGGAGCTGTTCGAGGAGAAGCTGCACGATTTCGACCTCGTCATCTTCGATCGTTTCACCAACAACATCACTTTGCCGCAGCGCTATTTCGGCAACATCGCCGATTACGTGCGCGGGGGAGGCGCCTTGCTGATCTCGGCGGGCCCGGAATTCATCGGTCGCGGCGGCTTGTGGAACACGCAGCTCGAGCCCGTGCTTCCGGCCATTCCGGACGGGCGCATCATCGAGACCCCTTACCGCGCCCATGTCGGAACCGAAGGCCAGCGCCACCCCGTGACGCGCAACCTTCCGAACTGGGATTCCAAGGACAATCCTTGGGGCGAGTGGTTGCGGGCCGTCGGTGCGCGCGTGCGAGATGGCCATGTGGTGCTCGATGGGCCCGACCAGACGGCACTTCTCGATCTCGCCCGCGTCGGAGAAGGCCGTGTCGGCCTTTTCCTCACCGATCAGCTCTGGCTTTGGCCGCGCGGCTATGAGGGTGGTGGCCCCTATATCGATCTCCTGCGGCGCTTGTCGCATTGGCTGATGAAAGAGCCCGCGCTCGACGAGGAGGCGCTGCGGGCCACGGCGGAGGGACGCGAAGTCATGGTCGAGCGCCAGACGCTCGGGGACAGCTTGCCGCCCGTCGAGATCGCCACGCCGGGTGGAGCGAGCTCGAGCTTGTCGCTCGCCAAGGCCGAGGAGGGGCTCTGGAAGGGCTCGTTCGTCGCGGACGAGGAAGGGCTTTACCGGTTGAAGCAAGGCGATCAGACGGCGCTCGTCTCTGCGGGCGCCGCCGATTCGAAGGAATTCCAGGACGTCATTTCGGACACGGAACGGCTGCGCCCGATCGCGGAGGCGACCGGCGGGTCCGTTCGGCGCATCGCGACCAATGCGATGGGCAACATCCATTTGCCCAGCGTGGTGAGCGTAACGCGCTCCTCGCCCGCGAGCGGGGTCGATTTCATCGGGTTGCGGGGAAGTGACTCATATGTGGTGACGGGCTTGTCGATTTGGCCGCTATTCCTCGGCTTCGCAGGTCTTTTCCTCCTCGGACCGACGCTGGCGGCCGGGTGGTTTTTCGAGGCGCGGGGTTTCGCCGACCGCAAGCGTGGCGTGTGACCGCGAGCGATCGCACCGTCGCTTTCCGTGCGGTTGATCCGGGTGCCCCTTTCATTCCTTCGCGCACGATCTTATGCTTTTGCACCTCGATGCAGCGCGAGCTAAGTAGGCATCTGCCAATAGGCACTTGCAAATTCGCACTTCATGGTGCTGGCAAGGGGAAGCAGGAAACGCACGGCTGAAGGGCCGGCGAGAAGGGAAGGAAGCCATGGGGCGAGGATTGAGGGCTTGGCTCGGTTGCGGGGTCGCTGCTGCCTTATGGATCGGGGCGCCTATATTAGCCCAAGCGCAATATCTGGTGATCGGCGACGACAACAAGATTCATTGGGACGATGCGGGCAAGCCGGTCTTCACCGAACCGGGCAAGGACGAGGTCGTCATCGTCGACATCAAGAATCCGGAAGCGCCGAAGATCATCGCCACGCTCCCCTTGACCAACACGGTTATCGGGCCGCCCACCAATCTTGCGGTTACACCCGACGAGAGCCTCGCGCTCGTTGCGAATTCCATTGCGTATCAGCAGGACGGCGCCGGCTGGAAGAGCGTTCCGGACAACAAGCTCTTCGTCATCGATCTCAAGAGCGCGCCCGCCAAATTGATCGCGACCGTCGAGGTCGGCAAGCAGCCTTCGGGCCTCGCCGTGAACAAGAGCGGCAGCTTGCTTCTGATCGCCAACCGCGCCGATTCGAGCGTCAGCGTGCTCACCATCAAGGGTCAGGAGGTGAAGCTCGTCGACACCGTTCCCGTCGGAGATCCGGCAGCTGCCGTGGCGTTCACGCCTGACGGCAAGCACGCGCTCGTCGCGAAGAACACGGTCAACAAAATCGCTCTTCTCAACGTCGAGGGCGACAAAGTGACATACGACAAGACCGACCTCTCGGTCGGCGTCTACCCTTACAACGTGCAGGTCATGGCGGACGGCCGGTTTGCTCTCACCGCCAACCAAGGCAATAGCGGCGCGGCCGATGGCGGGGCGGGCTCCGTCACCGTGATCGATCTAAAGGCGACACCTCCTCACGTCGTGGACTATGTCGGCATCGATCCCATTCCCGAAGGCCTCGATGTCTCACCTCGCGCCAACCTTGCGGTGGCGCTCGCGCTGAACGGCAGCGGCGCCGTGCCCAAGGGCGCGTGGTACGCGCATCCGAACACCATCGTGGATGTGCTCTCGACCGCGGGCGGCAAGGTCCGCAAGGTCGGCTCCGTCAATGCCGGCGGGCTTGCCGAAGGGGTCGCCTTCAGCCCGGACGGAAAATATCTCTACGTGGCGAATTTCAACGACAACAACGTTCAAATTTACCGGGTCACCGGCGAAAAGGTCGTGGACACCGGCAAAACGCTGAAGCTCCCCGGCCACCCGGCCTCGATGCGATCGAGCGTACCCTGAGGCCACCCTCAGGCGAGCCGTGCATAGCCGAACTGCCGCGCCTTCTCCTCATAATCGAGGAGCACGCGGTAGCTCCCTTCGTCGGCCGCTACCGCGCCTTTCAGGAATAGCGCCGTGCGGGCCGGCTCGGACGCGGGATCTGTCAGGGCCTCGGTGAGAGCTTGGCGCAGCATCTCGACGGTCGACTCGCTGGCATTGCGGGTCGTCACGAAGGGAAGTGCGGGGCTCGGCGCCGTAACGGCGAGTATGCGCGTCTTCGCGACGACCTCGGGACGATGCCGCTCGAGGAGCGCATGGGTCACGCAATCGATGGCCGCCGCGTCGGCACGCCCTTCGGCAACGCAGCCAAGACTTCCAGCATGGCTTCCGGTCTCGACAATTTCGCCGAGAAAGCGACCGTTTTGCGCGAAGGGCGCGAAGGCGAGGCGAGGCAGGTTCATGCCGGTGTTCGAATCCCAGGAGTTGAGAGCGAAACGCGAGCCGCGCAGTTCCGCGATTTCCTTGAATGCCGCGTTCGCTGGGACCACCACGAAGCTGCGATGCGTGGTCCCCTCGCAACCCGGCGCGTTGTAGACCGGCGTCGCGAAAATGCGCAGGTGACCGCGAAACTCATGCAGCGCCGGGTAGCCGCAGCTTTGACCCAAGAGCAGCTCGGGAGAGCACCAGCTTTCGTGATGGGACAGATGGTGCGCAAGCCCAACCGGCACGTCGGCGAGTCCCGACACTCGGAGCTTTCCGGCGATGGCCTTCCATAAATCCGCGACCGCCGGCCGAACCTCCGCGATGTCGTACATCGGCAAATGCGCGATGGCGCTCATGCGAAACCAACGGCGCTTCTCATCACCGAGTGCTATCAGGTGGAGACAGGATCGCCAACCGGCCACTCTCTTCGAAGAGCCGCGGCTCGCGTAGCCACATCTAAGTAGACAAGAAAAGGCTCGGCACCGCGAGGGTGCCGAGCCTCCTACGCTTCACGCTTACGCTTACGCTTACGCTTACCCTTACGCTTACCCTTACGCTTTACGCCTGGACCCCGGTCAATCGATCTCGACGATGCGGTGCGAGCGCCGATTGACCACCACGCGCTGGTTGTTCACCATCGCATACCCAAAACGCCGATCGGTCGGGATGGCGTAAAGCTCGATCCCACCCGGCCACCGCTCGCCGATCGCGAATTGGCCTTCGTACGGGACCGACGGAACATTCTCGGAAAGAACGTACTCGTGAACCGAACCGGGCAACAGCGTCGACCCGGCGGTCCCGCCGACGACGCCGCCAACCACCGCTCCTACCGGGCCACCGACCGCCGCGCCGACGGCCGCGCCGCCCACGACACCCGGGACCGTTCCACCGCCGAATGGTGCTGCTGGCGCCGCGTATGTCGCCGAGGGAGCAGCATAGCCGCCGTTCGGGGGCGATCCAGCCGAGTAGAGGTTGCCATAGTTATTGCCTGTCCAACCCGCCTGACTCTCATTCGGGCGCGGATAATTCTGCCCTTGAGCGAAGGCCGGCGCTGAAGCCAAAATCGCCGCGGCCACGGCGGCCGTTCGAAGAGTGATCATGTTCATTCTCCTTTCCTGCCTGCCGATATGCGACAGATGCCACGGCAACGAAGGAGAAATGGATAGGTTCCCCCTTTTTCGGTGGGGGACCGAGGCCCCGCGCCGGCCGCTAAGATCACATTAGTGAGAGCGCGCGGAATTCTGAAAGAGAGGAATTCTGAAAAGAGAAAAAGAGCGCGCGATGCGCACCACGCATCAAATTTGGACACTTTGCCAGGGGTTGACCAGCTGCACCCCACAAGCCTCAAAATCGCCCAAATTGCGCGTCGCCAAGATGGCATTGTGAGACACGGCGACGGATGCAATTTGCGCATCAAATTGGCTGATCGGCCGGCCGGCCGCGCGACGCTTGGATGCGATCCGCGCGTAGGCGAAGGCGGCAGGACTGTCGAAAGGCAGAATTCGCCCCCCAAAATCTTCAGCCAGCAAGCCTTCGATGGCTTGGGCGAGCCGATCGCGGCGTTTGCCGTCCCGGAGCAAGGCCAGCCCGAACCGCAGTTCCGCTTCCGTCACCGCGCTGATGAAAAGACTCGTAGAGGACTGCGCTTCGACCCATCCCACCACGGTCGGCTCAGGCGCTGGCCGCATCAGTTCCGACAAAACGTTCGTGTCGAGAAGAATCATCGGCTAAAACGCTGCGGCTCGCGGATGGGCTCGCGGGGAGTCTCTGGGAGCTCCACACCGCCAAGAGGAGCAAACCGGGCCCGTATGGCGGAAGCAAGATTCGCGGGCCGTCCGGCGCGCCGATTCAGTGCACTTCGCAGTATCTCCCGCGCCTCTTCCTCCATTGACCTTCCATGCGTCGCGGCTTGAATGCGAAGCTTAGCCTTAATCGGCTCCTCAAGATTACGGATAGTGATGCTCGCCATGAATCCCTCCCGACTGCATTGATAGCAATATAAGCATTGATTGCAGCGCACGCCAGAGCTTCACCTTCGCAGATAGCGCTCCATCCAGACGCAGAGCCGCTCCACGTCCTCCTCATCATTGAAAACATGCGGGCTCACACGCAGGAATCCGTGCCGCACGCTGACGAAGATGCCCGCGCGTTCCATCTCGTTTGCCGCATCTGCCGCGCTCCCTTTCGGCAAGCGCAAGCCGAGGATGTGCGGAGCGCGCAAATGTCGAGGCGCAACCTCGACGTCGAGCGCTGACAGGCGTTCTGCGAGGAGATCGGTGATGAAACGAAGGCGTGCCTCGATCTCGCCCACGCCCCATGAGTGGATGACATCGAGTGACGCATGCGCCATGGGAATTGTTATGAAGCTGTCGCGCTCGCCTCTGTCGAAGCGGCGCGCTCCCTCCAAATAGGGGAGCCCTTCGGTCGAGGTTTTCAAGGCCGAGTCGTAGGATTGGCGATTGAAGGCGTGCTCTTCCAACGGCCGAGAACTCTGCCAATGAGGCGCCACATAGAGGAAGGCAATTCCATAAGGGCCGAGCAGCCATTTGTAGGTCGGAAACATCAGGAAATCGGGCTTGAGCTCGGCGACATCGAGCGCCATCACTCCGGCGGCTTGCGTCGCGTCGATCACGATGGCGCTGCGGCGGCGGTGAAGCTCGGGCACGATCCGCGCAAGGTCGACGAGGCTGCCATCGGTCCAATGGAGGGGAGTGAGCGCCGCAAGTCCGATCGCCGGCGCGTCGGGAACGTCGACGCGCGCGAGCACGGCCCTCGTCCAATTGCCGTCCTTCGGCCGCGCGACAACATCGAGATGCGTGCCGCTCGAGCGTGCGAAGCGCACAAGTGCAAGATTGAGCGAAGAGTGCTCGCCCTCGAGCAGCAGAATGCGTGTACCGGCCGGTATCGAAAGATTGGCGAGCGCGGTCGCGATGCCGTAGCTCGCCGCGCCGACGATGGCGATATCATCGGCGCTCGCGCCGATGAGGCGCGCCGCGCCGGCGCGTGCCGCTTCCACAATCTGCTGCGCAGCTTGCACATTGCGTTCCCATGGCCTCACCTTGTCGGCAACGCCCTTCTCGCCGGCCGCTTGCACGACGCGAGGGAGCGGCGAGTAGGAAGCGGCATTGAGATACGCGACTTCGCGCTCGATGTGGAAGAGAGGGCGCTGACAGCTCAGCATGACCAGGCCTCAAGCGGCGATCGACAGGTAGGTGATGAACGGTAGCTCGGACGACGCCCTTTCATCCGGCGAGCTTGCTCGCCGGATGGGCACCCCCCGCACTCGCCTTTTCCGCGTCGAGGCGCCCTTTGAGCTTCTCCCACAGCACATTCGTCGCGGTATACACGAAGTCGAGCTCCTGGACCGTGACCGTCGTCGCCCCTTGCGCGATCAGCCAATCGCAAAAGCCATGCGCCTCTTCGCGCCGCACGAAAAAACGCGAAGGCGAACCCGTGCCCGATTCGGCGCGCTTCGCCCCGAACTTCTTCGGCGGACGCGCCAAAGCCACGTTTGCCGAGGCCGGCGCGTCGACCTTGATCTCGCGCATGAAGCGGGCCGTCTCTTCAGCGGTGACGCGTTGCAGGAGCGAGCGGGCTGCCTCCCGGTGAGTGGCATCCCAAGGCGCAATGAGGGAGGCGACGAGCTGCGCCTCGCTTTTCAGGATCGTTCCGTCATCGAGCGTCTTCAGCGCGTTCGCGGCGAGTGTTGCACCGGTGGTGGTGATGTCCACGATGATTTCGGCTGCCCCTGACGCAGGCGCGCCCTCCGTCGCGCCCGCGCTCTCCACGATGCGGTAATCGGCAAGGCCGTGCTCGCCGAAGAAGCGCCGCGTCAGGTTCATGTATTTCGTCGCAACCCGCATGCGTTGTCCGGTCGTTGCGCGAAGTGCCGCCGCGACATCGTCGAGATCGGCCATCGAATGCACATCGATCCAGGCACGCGGCACGGCGACGACGACATCGGCGTGACCGAAGCCGAGCGGGGCGAGCAGCGTGAGCTTGCGGGCTGCGTCCGGCACGGTCTCGTGGACGAGGTCGGCACCCGTGACGCCGAGATGCGCCGTACCGTTTGCAAGCTGGGCCGTGATCTCCGAGGCCGAAAGAAACAGGATTTCTATATTCTCGACACCCTCGAACCCGCCGCGGTAGTCGCGAGACCCTCCCTGGCGCGCAACTCGCAAGCCCGCGCGCGCGAAGAACGCGTCAGTGCGCTCCTGCAAGCGCCCCTTCGACGGAACGGCGACGACGAGCGGGTTCACGACACCTGTGTCCCCTCGGCGCGACGATCCGTCCCTTGCCCCTGAGACGAGACGCGGTCGAGCCACATCGAGCATCCGACGGCCGGCACGTCTTCACCGGAGCCGAGCCGACGCAGCAGGCCGTCATAGCGCCCCCCGCCGACGAGCGGCTTCGAGGCCGCGGGCTCGGCCTTCCTGATCTCGAAGACGAAGCCCGTGTAATAGTCGAGGTTGCGTCCGAAGCTTGCCGAGAAGTGCAAGCTCGAAAGGTCGATCCCACGCGCTTCCATGAAGCCGTTGCGGATTTCGAGGGTCTCGACGGCGCGCCCGAGTTCAAGCTTCGTATCGGACGCGAGCGCGCGCAATGCGTCGGCGGCCTCGTCCGGATGGCCGGCGATGGCGAGGAACCGCTCGAAAATTTTGAGCTGCTCTTCCGAGAGGCCGGAGGGCCCGTTCGTGGCCTGGTCGAGAAAGCGGGCCGCGATTTGATGAGCCGAGCGGCCGCTTATCGTCGAGATGCCCGCAATCTTGAGGATGTCCTCGACGAAGAGCCGCGCTGCCGCCGGATCTTGCCCTTGGAGCGCGGCGAGCAACCCGGCATGGTTCTGCGAGGTGGAAGGCGAGCTGAGCGTCGCGAGCGCGCGCGTGCCGACCTTACCGGCCGCATAGGCCCGCCGCAAGCGCCTCGCGGTCGAACCGGAAAGGCGCATCGCCTCGAGAAGTGCGCTGAAAAGCCCGACATCGCCGACCGATGTCGTGATCGGGCCGGCAGACATCTCGCGCAGGGCTTCGAGCGCAAGATCCAGGATTTCCGCATCAGCGGCCTCCCGATCCTGGCGTCCGAAGTCCTCGACCCCGCTTTGCAGGAATTCATTGGCTTCGCCGTCTCGGAAACGAAACACCGGGCCGAAATAGGCATAAGCGCCTGCACGGGGGCTGCCCGGGAGCGCCAAATGCCAGCGAGACACGGGAATCGTATATTCAGGGCGCAGGCACAGCTCTCGCGCTTCGGCATCTCCTGTCACGAACATGCGCCGGCGCAAATCCTCGCCCGAGAGCTCGAGGAAAGGTTCGAGCGGCTGCAGCACCGGAGGTTCGACCCGCGTGAAGCCGCGGCGCGCGAAAAGGTCGATGAGCTTCGCTTCATCACTCGAGCGCCCCTTCGCGAGGTTCGAACCCCCGGAGGGCAGGCCGATGTCTTCGGCGCTGGGTATCGTGATGGTCGGGTCGGGAAAGGCCATGGGGTCGGAAATAGGCCAACTTCAATCGCTTGGCGACCGCTTTCCGCGATCGCCCTTAACGGAAAAATCCGGCGCGGAACGGGCTGCCTCGGTTGCCGAGCCTTCCGGGCGCTGGCGAAAAGTCCACCCTCTATGGGCCAAAAAGCTCCATATCAATACGATCCCGGTCGTGAGGAATTGCGCCGGCAGATAGGGCATGGTCCAACCATCCACGAGCACGCCCATGATGGCCCAAGTGAGGAAGAAGCCCACGGCTGCCACCACCACGAAACGCCAGACGGCCTCGCGATGCGGGCGATCGCTGCGATAGGTGTGGCGCCGGTTGAGAGCATAGGAGACGAGGCCGCCGCCGAGATAGCCGCAAAGGGTTGCCGGGACGGGAGCCAGGATTCCCCCCTGCACAAGCCCGATCAGCGTGCCATAGTGGACGATTGCCGCCGCCACGCCGGCGCCACCGAACGCCAAAGTCTGCCGGGCCGGGTGGTTCACCCAGGACGGCGAGAGATTTCGCAGCTTGTCGCCCGCGCTCATGGGGATCGCTCTAGCGGCATGGGGGTGCCGCAAGCAAGCCGGTGGCAGGGGCGGATAGGCGGGCGAAGCAGCCTCGCTGCTATCAGAAGGGAGGGCTCGCTTGAGCGTGTATCGCTTCGATCGTCAGGCCGAAGCCATATCCTCCAGCGATCTCACCTTCACGGGAGCGCGGTTGGGAAGCCGGACGATCACATCGAGTTCGCCGCCCATCGCCCCGACATAGCTGCGTAGCGTGGAAAGATACATGTCCGTCTGCTTCTCCATCTTGGAGACGGCCGGCTGACTGATCTTGAGGGTCTCCGCAATCTGTGCTTGCGACATTTCCGAGATGCGCCGCAACTCCCGTAGCGATTCGACCTCGTTGACCAGCTCCTCGTAGCGCCTGTCGATCGCCGCCCGCTCATCGGCCGGCAGGCTGTCCAGGACTTCCCTCAATGTGCGAACCATGACGTATCACCTTATCCTCTCGAGATGCGCTGCATAGCGCGCATCGGCCGTGGCGATCAGCCGCCGGTAGAAGCGCGACTGACTGACGCCACTTTTGTCGCCAGCGGCCAGCAGAATAGCTTTCCGCTTCGGATCGAAGGCGAATGCCACTCGCCAAATGCCCCCACCGCTCGCGAACCGCAAGAGACTTAACCGGTTGAGTCGGGTGGCAGGCTCGCTGCCGGCGCCTCGTTTACATAACGGCGATCACGTTCCGATGAGAGTTCTAGGCCCTTATGCGCTTCGAGGGTCGGACAAGAGCAGCCATCGCGCGATTGGCGCGAATCCATGAAAATCACAAGCTCTTGCCTTGTGGATCGACCGATCAGGCTCTATGGCGTGGCGGCCCCTTTTGGCGGCGCCAGTCACCTCGAAAGGATCGATCGATGGCCTTCTTGTCCGATGCCTTGAAGCGCGTGAAGCCCTCCGCGACGACGACGATCACGCAAAAAGGGCGCGACATGCAGGCCAAGGGCCGCAACATCATCTCGCTCTCGGTGGGCGAGCCCGATTTCGACACGCCCGATCACATCAAAGCCGCGGCCATCGATGCCATTCGCCGAGGCGAGACTAAATACACGCCCGTCGTCGGAATCCCGAAATTGCGCGAGGCGATTTGCGGCAAGTTCAAGCGCGAGAACGAGCTCGATTACAAGTCCTCGCAAATCATCGTCGGAACGGGCGGCAAGCACGTGATCTACAACGCACTGCTCGCCACCTTGAACCCGGGCGACGAGGTGATCGTGCCTGCCCCTTATTGGGTGAGCTATCCCGAGATGATCGCCCTTTGCGGCGGCACGCCCGTCACGGTCGATTGCGGTATCGAGCACGCATTCAAGCTGCAGCCGGGCGATCTCGATCGCGCCATTACCAAGAAGACCAAATGGGTGATCCTGAACTCGCCGTCGAACCCTTCAGGCGCCGCCTACTCCCGTGCCGAGATGAAGGCGCTCACCGATGTCCTCTTGCGCCACCCGCATGTGTGGATCTTGACCGATGACATGTACGAGCATCTCGTCTACGGCGATTTCGAATTCGTGACCCCCGCCCAGGTCGAGCCCGCGCTTTATGAGCGCACCCTCACCATGAACGGGGTCTCGAAGGCCTATGCGATGACGGGGTGGCGCATCGGCTACGCGGGCGGGCCGGAGCACCTCATCAGGGCCATGGAGACCGTGCAGGGCCACCAGACCTCCGGCACCTCGGCGATCTCGCAATGGGCGGCGGTCGAGGCCTTGTCCGGCCCGCAGGACCATCTCAAGGTCTTCCGCAAGGCCTTCGAGGAGCGTCGCGACCTCGTCCTCTCGATGCTCAATCAGGCAAAGGGCATCGTCTGCCCGAAGCCGGAGGGTGCCTTCTACGTCTACCCGAATTGCGCCGCGACCATCGGCAAAAAGGCGCCGTCAGGAAAGACGATCGCGACGGATGAGGATTTCGTCACCGAGCTTCTGGAGACGGAAGGCGTCGCGGCCGTGCACGGCACGGCCTTCGGCCTCGGCCCCAATTTCCGCATCAGCTATGCCACCTCGAACGCGCTTCTCGAAGAGGCCTGCACCAAGATCCAGCGCTTTTGCGCGGAGTTGAGGTGATTGAAGGAGTGAGCGGCCGAAGGCCGCGAGGGGAAGGGAACCCATAGGCTCGCCGCTTCCTGGCCCCCCTTCCCGAGGCTCGCCTTGCGAGCCTCGCCGGGGGTGACACGACCGGGGTGCCAAAGATGGGTGTCATTCCCGGCCGAGCGGCCGAAGGCCGCGAGGGGAAGGGAACCCATAACCCCGCCGCTTCCTGGACCCCCTTCCCGAGGCTCGCCTTGCGAGCCTCGCCGGGGGTGACACGACCGGGGTGCCCAAAAAGATGGGTGTCATTCCCGGCCGAGCGGCCGCAGGCCGCGAGGGGAAGGGAACCCATAACCCCACCGCTTCCTTGGCCCCTTCCCGAGGCTCGCCTTGCGAGCCTGGCCGGGGGTGACCCGACCGGGGTGCCCAAAAGATGGGTGTCCTTCCCGGCCGAGCGGCCGCAGGCCGCGAGGGGAAGGGAACCCATAACCCCGCCGCTTCCTGGACCCCCTTCCCGAGGCTCGCCTTGCGAGCCTCGCCGGGGTGACACGGTCCTCTCCTTCTCCCATCCTCAAGGTGCAGCCGCCTAGGGGAGCGGCGGATGAGGCATGCCAGCCCCGCTTGGTTTCAGATTGTCATAGGGTCAAACGCCCCCGCCCCTGATGCGCAAATATCACGCGCCTTAAGCTAATTTATAAAACACCCGAAACCTCATCGGTTCTGATGACGATCCACCCGGGCGCCATGGGTTAAAAGCACGTCCTGAGCCTAATTAGATTCGGCTGCCGTTCGGCAAGGATCGAGGCCCAAGAGACGCCTGAAGACAACGATGAAAGACAGACACCAAGATAGACGAGCAAAAGGGGCCTTCACTCATGCCTATCATTCCCGCTGCTTCCCGCCGCCGCTTCGCACCCGGCTTCTCCCGCCCGCCGGCGCTTCTCGCCTCGACATGTGTCACCGCGCTTCTTCTCGGTGGGTCGGCCGAGGCCGCGAATATTACGCAGACTGGCGGCACGGTTGCCCTAATCACCAATCCCGCAAATACGACAATCACCTCGATCGTGATTACAGGCGGTGCAACGGTGACCCCCGGCGCAGTCACGAATGCCGGTACGATCGCAAATAATCAGAATATTGAGGCAGGAATTAATATAACTAGTAGCACTGCGAAAGGCGGGATCATAAACACAGGCGCCATCACCCTCAATGGCAATAACTCGTCAGGAATTCTGGTTTCGAATAGTACTGTCGTAGCGAGTGGTGGGGTGTCTGGGATTAGTAATACAGGCACAGTTTCCGTTACCGCACCTGCCGGTGTTGCCTTTGGCATTATCCTTCAAGGAAATAGCACCGCCACCGGCGGTAATACTGCAGCCGGGATCAGTAACACGGGCAAGCTTACCGTGAATGGAAGTAACGGGGTGGCCGCAGTTGGGATTGCGGTTATTAATAGTAGCACCACTGGTAATACCGCTGGAATTAGTAACGCTGGCACAATCAATGTGATAGGGGGAGCGACTAATATAGGCATTCAGATCGGTACTGGAGGGATCGCCTCTGGAGGAATTCTCAACAGCGGGACAATCACAGCCTCCACCGCCGCTATCGACTTATCTTCAGCCGCAGCGGCTACGACATTGACGCAGCAAGCGGGTTCAATAAACGGGGCTGTAAAGTTATCGACACATAGTGACACCGTTATTTTCACGGGGGGCGTGCTAAATGGCGCTCTAAGCGGCAATGCAGGGGCCGGGACAGTCAACGTGATGGGCGGTGGGACGGCGACGATGTCCTCGACCGCGATGGTTACGGGCGTTGCGGCCTTCACCCACGCGGCGGGCACGACCCTCGTTTTCCAGGTGACACCGACACAGGCACCGACCATCAACGCGAGCACGGTGACGCTCGCCGGCAACTTCACAGTGACGGCAACGGGCTTCACGGCCGGCCAGAAGGTGAGCTTCCAGAACGTGATCGTCGCCACGAACACGCTCACCAACACTGTAACGGTCGTCCAGCCCAATGGCGCCACGATCGCGCTCACCCCGGATGCGGCTAATCCCACCAAGGCGCTCGATCTCAGCGTGACCCAGAACGCGGCGGCATCGCCTCCCCCACCCGCCAACACGCCAGCCGGCGGAAACGCAGCGGCGGTCACCGTTCTTCCCCCTGGCACTTTCGCCGCGGCGGCCACGACTCCGAACCAGAAGGCGGCCGCGAATGCGGTGCAGGCGCTGGGCTCGGGAACGCTCTTCAACGCGGTCTCCAATCAACCCATCGCCAACGCTCCGCAAATCTTCAACGCGCTCTCAGGCGAGGTACATGCCTCGACCGTGAGCGCCGCCTTCACGGACGCGACCTTGCCGAACACCGCGATCCTCGATCGCTTGAACCAGCCCGTCGCACCGCCCGTGCTCGGCGCCGCGCGGGAGACCACTGGCGCCTACGCGGCCGATCTTCCGACGCGCAAAGGCCCGGTCGCGCCCGTCTCGGCGAGCTTCTACCAGCCGCGCATCTTCGATCTCTGGGGCGAGGGCTTCGGCGATTGGGGGCGCGTCTCGAGCGACGGCAACGCCGCTTCACTCTCGCGCACCACCGGCGGCTTCGTGCTCGGCGGCGATGTCTCGGCCACGAACTTCATGGGGGGGGATTGGCGCTTCGGCCTCGCCGGCGGCTACACCAATGACCAAATCACCGTGAACCAGCGCGGCTCCTCGTCCACCTTCGAGAGCGTCTTCGGCGGCGCTTATGCGGGCGCGAGCTTCGGTGCGCTGCAGCTTCGTGCCGGCGCGCTTTACGGCACGAACACCACCTCGACGACGCGCCAGGTCGCCTTCCCGGGCTTCTTCGAGGCGCTCTCCTCGAACAACGGCGGCTACACGGCCCAAGGCTTCGGCGAGGTGGGGTACCGCATCCAGCTCGCTGGCCTTGGCTTTGGCGGCGGTTCACGCGCCTTCGTCGAGCCCTTCGCGGGCGGGGCCGCCTTCCTCATCCATCAGAACGGCTTCACGGAAGTCGGCGGCACCTCGGCACTCACGGCTTCGGCGCGCGACTTCAACGTGCAGACGACGACGCTCGGCGTGCGCGGCCAGCTCGCCTTCGCGTCGATGCCGCTCACGCTGAAGACCATGGTCGGCTGGCGCCACGCTTATGGCGATGTCGTGCCCTCGGTGCTCTTGAGCTTCCAGGGCGGCGCGCAGGCGTTCAGCGTCTCGGGCGTGCCGATCGACCGCGACGCCTTCGTGGCCGAAGCCGGCATCGAGTACTCGCTCACCTCGATGCTTTCGGTCGGCGTTTCCTATTCGGGGCAATACGGCCAGCGGGCCACGGACAATGCCTTCAAGGGCAATGTGAACTTGCGGTTCTAGGACCCGCGGACAACTAGGGTGTCCTTCCCGGCCGAGCGGCCGCAGGCCGCGAGGGGAAGGGAACCCATAAACCCCGCCGCTTCCTGGACCCCCTTCCCGAGGCTCGCTTTGCGAGCCTCGCCGGGGGTGACACGACCGGGGTGCCCAAAAGATGGGTGTCCTTCCCGGCCGAGCGGCCGCAGGCCGCGAGGGGAAGGGAACCCATAACCCCGCCGCTTCCTGTACCCCTTCCCGAGGCTCGCCTTGCGAGCCTCGCCGGGGTGACACGGTCCTTCTCCTTATCCCGCGCGAAGAGCGCGGGAGAAGGGGGCCACCTCCACCCTCGGCCCAAACCTACCCGCTCATCCCCGCGAAGGCGGGGAACCAGGATTATAAAACAGGCCCATGGGAATCTGGGTCCCCGCCTTCGCGGGGATGAGCGGAAATAGGGAGGCAAATACCCATCCAGCATCCCCAGAAATGATGATGACAGACAACGTGCACACTCTAATTGTCCGCTGTTGGAGCGGGGATTGGATTGCAGGCGAACTTGGAACTCATTACAGGGGGAGATGGGGCCTCAGCGGGGCGTGGGAGCGCGCTAGTGGCGACGGCTGGAGCCGACGAAGTTTTCGCCGCGATCGAGTCCATCTATTCCGCTGGTCTCGACGAGACCCGCTGGCCGAATGCACTTTGCGCGTTGGCCCGATGCGTCGGCGGTGCCGGCGCGACGCTCGCGACCTACGCCTCGGATATGGCGCTCATCGAAGCCCAATCCTTTGGAATTCCATCGGGCATCGAGATCAAATATCTCGCCCACTTTCAGAAAATCAATCCGCGCGCTTCCCATCTCATCGGCCTCGAGCCCGGCAGTCTCATCTGGGATTATTTGCTCATGGACGAACGCGCCATGGATCGCCACCCGTTCTATGCGGAGTTCCTGGCGCCGATGGAGCTGCGATATGTCGTCGCCGCCGCCCTTCCCATCGAAGGCCCGCAATACTCCTCCGTGTCGGTGCAACGCGCGGGCAAGCAGGGCCATGTGGACGCGTCCGAGACCGCGATGATGCACAGGCTCTGGCCGCATGTCGGACGTGCGTATGATATGACGCGCCGGCTCAGGCTCAGCTCGCTCGATGCCGTGCGCCGCCCGTTCGAGCAGGCGCTCGATCGCCTCGTCGACGGCGTCGGCCTTCTACGTGCCGACGGCACGTTGCTCTATGCCAATGAGGCGTTGCAAGCGCTCGGTCGTCTCAATGACGGGATCAGGCTGAAGCAGAACGTCATCACGTTTTCGCCCGCCGAAGCACAAGCGCGGTTCGCGGCGGCGCTCGCCTCGACGCGTGATTTGCGCGACAAAAACTTGTCCAGCATGCCCGCCGATTTCACGGTGGCTCGTCCTTCCGGCGGCCCGTCCTACCTCGTCTCGGTGCGACCACTGGCCGGGGAGCGCCATGGCGCGGTGGAAGCATCGGCCGATGTCATCGTCTTCGTCCGCGATCCCCTCATGGAGAATGAAGGCGCGTCCCGCGTCTTTCGGGAGGCTTTCGGGCTCACGCGAGCTGAAGCAGGCTTGGCGCAGGCCTTGCAGTCGGGCGTTTCCATGAGCGAGTATGCGCGTAGCCGCTCCGTGAGCATCACCACGGTCTACACGCATATGCGGAGCATCAAGGAAAAGACCGGGTGCCGCCGGATGGCCGAGCTGATCCGCAGGCTCAACAGCGTGCATGTGCCGCTGCGGTGACGTGGGCTCCTTCTCCCATTGGGAGAAGGGGCGTACGCGTCCAGCATCCTCAGCAGATATGATGACAGATAGCGCGCACGCTCTAATTCTCCGCCGTTCGAGCAGGGATTGGATTGCGGGCGAACCTACAATCATTACAAAGGGAGATGGCGGGGCGTTGGAGCGCGCTAATGGCGATGGCTAGAGCCGACGACGTTTTCGCCGCGATCGAGGCCATCTATGCCGCCGGCCTCGACGAGGCCCTCTGGCCGAACGCACTGAGTGCGCTGACCCAATGCGTCGGTGGCGTCAGCGGGACGCTCGCGAGCTGCAGCCCGGACATGAGGCTCACCGAATTCCGGTCGTTTGGAACCCCGTTGGGCTCGGAACATAAATATCTCGCCGACTTTCAGGAAATCAATCCGCGCCTCGCCTATTGCAAGGGCCTCCGGTCCGGCAGTCTCATCTGGGATTATCTGATGCTGGATGAACGCGGCATGGATCGCGACCCGTACTATGCGGAGTTCCTGGCGCCGATGGAATACCGATATGCCATCGCCGCTGCCCTCCCGGTCGAAGGTCCGCAATCTTTCGTGTCCGTGCAACGCACGGCCAAGCAAGGGCATGTGGACCGGTCTGACGTGGAGATGATGGGAAGGCTCGGGCCCCATGTCGGACGTGCGCTCGGCATGATGCGGCGTCTAGGCTCACTCGATGCGGCACGCCGCCCTTTCGAGCAGGCGCTCGATCGCCTCGTCGACGGCGTCGGCCTTTTACGTGCCGACGGCACGTTGCTCTATGCCAATGAGGCGTTGCAAGCGCTCGGCAGTCTCAATGACGGGATCAGGCTGAAGCAGAACGTCATCACGTTTTCGCCCGCCGAGGCACAAGCGCGGTTCGCGGCGGCGCTCGCCTCGACGCGTGACTTGCGCGACAAAAACTTGTCGAGCCTGCCCGCCGATTTCACGGTGGCTCGTCCTTCCGGCGGCCCGCCTTACCTCGTCTCGGTGCGACCACTGGCCGGGGAGCGTCCCGGCGCGATGCAGGCACCGGTCGAGGTCATCGTCTTCGTCCGCGATCCCCTCATGGAAAACGAAGGCGCGGCCCGCGTCTTTCGGGAGGCTTTCGGACTGACGCGGGCGGAAGCGGGCTTGGCGCAGGCGTTGCAGGCGGGCGTGTCCATGACCGAGTATGCGCGCAGCCGCTCGGTGAGCATCACCACGGTCTACACGCATATGCGGAGCATCAAGGAAAAGACCGGGTGCCGCCGGATGGCTGAGCTGATCCGCAGGCTCAACAGCGTGCATGTCCCGCTGCGGTGACGTGGGCTCCTTCTCCCATTGGGAGAAGGAAAGGCACCCTCTTCTCCCGCGCAAAGAGCGCGGGAGAAGGAAGAGGCGCCGCCTCCCGCGCGGCTTGACGTCGCTCGCGCTCTCCTGCGAAATTCCGATCCATGCTTCCCGCCAAAGACGATCTCACCATCTGCTTCGCCCATGTCGCGTACCAGCTCCAAGCCCGTTTTGAGGCGCGGAAGACCGGTTTGCGCAGTTTCGAGGTGCGCGCGCCCGATGAGCTTGCCCGAAGGATCGGCGAAGCCGACGTGCTCGTCATTTCCGGCATGTGGAAGAACGAGCTTCTCGACAAGGCGCCGAAGCTGAAGTTCATCCAGAGCATCGGCTCGGGCGTCGACCAGTTCGCGCAGGATAAGCTTCGCGCACGAGGCGTGCGCCTCGCGAATGCGCAAGGGGTGAACGCGCGCGCCGTCGCCGAGCATGCGATGGCCCTGATGCTCGCTCTGGTGCGCCGCCTGCCGGAGGCGCGCGACAATCAGGGAAAGCATCATTGGCGCGCCATGATCGGGGACCTCACGAGGCGCGAGGACGAGCTTTCCGGCAAGACTCTCCTGATCGTCGGGCTCGGCACGATCGGCAATCGGCTCGCGAAGCTCGCCAAGGCGTTCGACATGCACGTCGTCGGCTTCAGGCGCGATCCCTCGATTGGCCGGGGCAACGCCGATGAGGTCCATGCGATCGGCGTGTTGAAATCCTTCCTGCCAAGAGCCGATTTCGTGGCGCTCACTTGCCCTTTGACCAAGGAGACGGAGCGCCTGATCGATGCGCAAGCGCTACGCGCCATGAAACCCTCGGCCCTCCTCATCAATGTGGCGCGCGGGCGCTGCGTCGACGAGGCGGCCCTCATCGAAGCGCTCACCGAGCGCCGCATCGCGGGCGCCGGGATCGACGTGACGCAAGAGGAGCCGCTCGCGGCCGCCTCTTCCTTGTGGGGGATGGAGCATGTCCTCCTCACGCCGCACACGGCCGGCGAGACGCGCAGCTACGAGGACACCATCCTCGATTATCTCACCGAGAACCTCGGTCGCCTCTGGCGAGGCGAGACGAAGCTTCACAACGAGATCGTTTGAGCGCTTGAAGGAGGGGTTGTGCTTCACCTTCTCCGCTCATCCCCCGCGGATCAAGTCCGAGGGGGAATTGAGCGCAGGTGAAGGATAACAGGGCGTAGCAAGGTGAGGGCCGGGATGATGAATGACGTCGCGCGCGAGACGAGCGCCGCCGTGAGCGGCAAGGAGTTGATGCGCCATTGCGCCGAGTTCGCCAAGCGTGTGAAGCTCTCCGGCACGCCGGAGGAGCTTGAGAGCTTTCGCTATCTCCAGGCATGTCTCGATCGCTATGGCTACCGCACCGCGCTCTTGTCGCATGATGCCTATATCAGCCTTCCGGGCGCCGCGCGGGTCGAGATCGACGGGCGGGAGCTCAAAAGTATCACTCATTCGTTCTCGCGGCCGTCCCCGAAGGGGGGCCTCAAGGCGCCAATCGTCGATCTCGGAGAAGGGAGCGCGGCGGATTTCGCCCGTACGGATTGCCGCGGCAAGATCGTGCTCGTCGATGGCATCGCGAGCCCCGCAGTGGCCGATTTGGCGACAGGCGCCGGTGCCGTCGGACAGCTTCATGTCTCGCCGCATGAGCATCTCCACGAGATGTGCATCTCGCCCGTCTGGGGAAGCCCGTCTGTTGAAACGCTCGCGGTTCTCCCCTCGACCGTCGCCTGCACGATCTCGAAGCTCGATGGCGCGGCGGTTCGCGCGAGGCTCGCCGACGCTGGCAAGCTCGAGGCGGTGCTGCATGCGCAGGTCGACACGGGGTGGCGAAAGACGCCGCTTCTGGTTGCCGATCTCGATGGCGCGGGTGGGCCCGAGGCGCCCTTCGTGCTTTTCTCCGGCCATCACGACACCTGGTATTTCGGCGTGATGGACAACGGCAGCGCCAATGCCACCATGCTCGAAGCGGCGCGGCTTCTCGCCGAGCGGCGCTCAGGATGGCGGCGCGGCTTGCGCATCTGCTTCTGGTCCGGCCATTCGCATGGGCGCTATTCGGGCTCGGCCTGGTACGTCGACCAGAATTTCGACGAGCTCGACCGGCGTTGCGTCGCCCATGTCAATGTCGATTCCACAGGTGGCATCGGCGCCGATGTGCTCACCGAGAACGGCGTGGTCGTCGAGCTCGCCGAGGTCGCGCGCGAGGCCACGCTCGTCGAGACCGGCCAGCATCATCAAGGCAAACGTCCGTCGCGCTCGAGCGATCAGTCCTTCTGGGGCGTCGGAATCCCGTCCATGTACGGCACGGTGAGCCATCAGCCGCCAAGCCCCGTGAAGATGCGCAATCCCCTCGGCTGGTGGTGGCATACGCCGCACGACCTCATCGACAAGATCGATGAGGAGTTCCTGGTGCGCGACACGCGCATCGTTGCGGCGACGCTCTCGCGGCTCCTCAACGATCCGATCTTGCCGCTCGATGTCGCGGCTCATGCGGGCTCGCTCGTCGCGGAGCTGAAGGCGATCGCCGCGAAGCTCGAGCATGAGAGCGGGCTCGAAGGCCTCATCGATGCCGCCGAAAGGGTCTTGCGAAAGGCCAAGGCGGCCATGGCTTTGAAGGGCGTGAACGAGCCCGCGCGCGTCGATCGCTTGAACGCCGCCCTGGTCGGCGTGTCGCGCTCCCTGGTGCCGCTCGATTACACGCAAGGGGATCGCTTCAGCCACGACCCCGCATTGCCGCAGCCGGCCTGGCCGGCGCTCCAGAAGCTGCGGGACCTTGCGGCGCAGAAGCCGAACTCGGATGAGTCGCGTTTTCACGCGGTCGGGGCGGCGCGCGCGAGGAATCGCGTGCTCGCAAGCTTGCGCGAAGCCGAGCGCGCCCTCGATCAGGCTTCGGCGTGAGCGTCGAGAGGCCGAGTGTGCTTTAATCTGCCGGAGATAACGAATCAGGGACGGAACAGCCAAGGGGCACATGATGTCGCAAGCCACCGCCTACCTCGATTCCACCTTCGGCACGCATGACATGCAGCGGCTTCGGCGTCGCGCCATCGTCTCTTGCGCGGTCGGCAATTTCGTCGAGCTCTTCGATTTCGTGATCTACGGCCTCTTCGCGACGCAGATCGGCGCCAATTTCTTTCCGAGCGATGATCCCTTGGCTTCGTTGTTGAGCAGCTTTGCGACGTTCGGTGTCGGTTTCTTCATGCGCCCGGTCGGCGCCATCGTGATCGGCGCGCTCGGCGATCTCAAGGGGCGCAAGATGGCCCTCGTGCTCACCGTGGGCTTGATGGCAACGGCGACCGCGGTCACCGGACTCATCCCACCCTACGCGTCGATCGGGATCGCGGCACCGATCCTCCTTGTCCTTTGTCGGCTCGTGCAAGGCTTCTCGACCGGTGGCGAATGGGGAGGGGCCGCCGCTTTCCTCGTCGAGTACGCGCCGCCCGGCAAGCGCGGCCTCATCGGCTCGATGCAGCAATTCAGCGTCGGGCTCGGCCTCATCATGGGCACCTTGTCGGCCTACCTCCTCAACACATTCCTCGACAAGGAAGCAATGCTCGCCTGGGGATGGCGCGTGCCCTTCATCCTCGGCTTCCTGCTCGCGCCGATCGGCTTTTATCTGCGCTCGCGCGTCGCCGAATCGCCCGCCTTCGATCGCGTTGTGGCGCAGCAGAAGACGGCGGCCTCCCCGGTGCGCGACAGTCTCACGCTTTACTCGCGCCCAGTCGCCGCGGCTTTCGGCCTCTCGATCGTCGGCACGATCGGCAATTACGTGTTCAACATCTTCTTGCCGAGCTTCGCCTCGGGCCAGCTCGGCATCGCGGCGGGCACGGCCTACCTCTCGACGACACTCGCGGCCGTGATCTTGACCGTGCTGACGCCGGTGATGGGCGCGCTTTCCGACAGACTCGGGCGCAAGCCGATCCTCCTCACCTCCGCGCTCGCCTATGCGGTGCTTTCCTATCCGCTCTTTCTCCTGCTCACGGGCATGCGCAGCGGGCAAGGCCTCATGCTCACGCAAGCCATCTCGGCCGTGCTCCTTGCGATGTATGCCGGTCCGCTCTGCGCCATCTTGAGCGAGCTCTTCCCGACGAAGGTGCGTTTCACGGCCTTGTCGATCGGTTACAGCCTCGCGGTCGCGCTCTTCGGCGGCCTCGCGCCTTACATCTCGACCTTCCTCATCAAGGAGACGGGCAGCCAGGTCTCGCCCGCCGCCTATATCGTGGTGGGGGCACTCATCTCGGCCGCCACGCTCATCGCCATCAAGGATCCGACGAATGCTCCCCTCGATTGACGAAGAGACGAAGCCCGATCCTGGCGCCTCCGCAGCCTCGCATGTCTCGGGCGTTTGTGACCCGGTGACCTTGGAGATCTTGCGCGGCGCCATCCGCGCCGTCCAGGCCGAGATGGAGGCGCTCATCGAGCGCACCGCGATCTCCGCCTTCATTCGCGAGAAGAAGGATTTCTACACCTCGCTCTTCGATGCGGACGGTGTGATGGCGGTCGGCTCGAACATGCCCGTGTTCGGCGATATGAGCGGCTCGGTCTTCAAGCGCTTTGCGCCGGAAACGATGAGGCCGGGCGATCTCTACTGGTACAGCGACTGTTACGAATCGACTGGCGCGGTCTCGCATTCGAACGATCAGGTGCTCATCGCCCCGGTCTTCCGCGAAGGGCGCCGTTGCGCCTTTGTGATGAGCTGGGCGCATTTTGCCGATATCGGCGGCATGCGGGCGGGCTCGATCAGTCCCGACGCCACCGACATCTTTCAGGAAGGCATCATCGTTCCCGCGACGAAGCTGATCGACGAAGGCCGCGTCAACGAGGGGGTGCTCGAGATCTTCCACCGCAATTCCCGCTTTCCCGAGCAGAGCCGCGGCGACATGCGCGCCTTGATGGCGTCGGTCGAGCTCGGCGTGAAGCGGGTCGAAGAACTCCTCACCCGCTTCGACGCCGAGGTGGTCGAGGACGGTTTGCGTCAATTGCTGGCGCGAACGCGACGCCTCGTACGCGAGCGCCTCGCCGAAACCTTCCCTTACGGCACCCACCGCTTCACCGACGCGATCGATTCGGACGGGCACGGGAACGGGCCATATCGCATTCGCTTCGCCCTGACGCGCGAGCGCGGCCAGAAGGGCGAGGATCGCTTCATCTTCGATGCGAGCGAAACTGACGATCAAGCGCCGGGTCCGGTGAATTTCCTGATGAACCCAGGCGTGCCCGGCATGGCGCTCGGGCTTTTCTATCTCGGCGGCGATCCGGGGCAGGTTTGCAACGCCGGCGGTCCGCAAGCCCTCGACGAGGTGATCTTGCGGCAAGGGTCTTTGTTGGCGCCGCGCTTTCCAGCTCCGCTCGGCATGCGCGGGCTCACCATGATGCGCGTGCTCGCGGGGTTGATGGGGCTCGTCAATGTGGCGGGCGGCAAAGGCGCGGCGGCGCACTCCGCTTATGTGATCACTTTGATGCGCGGCACTTTCACGGACGAGAGGGGCGAGAAGCAGCCCTTCCTCCTCTCCGACGGCATCGGCGTCGGCTATGGCGCGCGCCCTTACGCGGACGGCATCGACGCCGTTTATTTCGTCGCCCAGGAGAATTATCCGGTCGAGTTCGTCGAGCTCGGCTATCCGGTGCGCCTCACCCATTACGGAGTTGCGAGGGACAGCGGCGGGCCCGGCCGCCACCGTGGCGGCTGCGGCATCGTGCGTGAATATGAGGTGCTCGCTGACGAGGCCGTCCTCGCCGTGCGCATCGATGGCGTGACAAACCCGCCCTGGGGTTTTGCCGGCGGCATGTCGGGCGGGGCGGGGCGCGCTGTGGTCAATCCCGGCACGAGGCACGAGCGCGTGCTGCGGCCGCTCTCGGACGGCAATCGGCTCACGCGCGGTGACATCTTGCGCATCGAGACCGGCGGTGGCGGCGGGCACGGCCATCCTTTCGATCGTCCGCCCGAGGAGGTGCTGGAGGATGTGCTCGGCGGCTTCGTCAGCCGGAAAGCCGCCGTCAAATTTTACGGCGTCGCGATCGATGACGAGGAGGTAGACGGCGACGCGACCGCAGCGCTTCGGCGCAAGCGCTCGCAGGCGCGAGCCTTTCACCGCAACGAGTATGTCGATGCCCTCGCCTGAGCCGCCCGCGACCGCGTCTTTCCGTTCCGAAATGGCTTCGCCCGCAAACGCAAGACAAGGCTCGGCGACGTCGGCGCCCAATCTCGCGGTCGCCGTCGACATCGGCGGCACTTTCACGGACGTGACCTTGCAGGACGCAGCGAGCGGCCGCGCCTGGCGCGCCAAGACGCCGAGCGTGCCCGCCGATCCTTCGCAAGCCTTCCTCACCGGCCTTCGCCTCGCGCTTGACGAAGCCGGGAGTGATCCTGCGGAAATCGGTCGCGTCCTGCATGGCACGACTGTCGCGACCAACATGATCCTCGAACGCAAGGGCGCTCGCACCGCGCTCGTCACGACGGCCGGTTTTCGCCACGTGCTGGAGATCGGCCGCCAGGATATTCCGCGCCGCGTCAATCTCTACGCTTGGGTGAAGCCGAAACGGCCAGTGCCGGCGTCGCGCATCCTCGAAGTGCGCGAGCGCATCGGCGCGGGCGGCGTGGTGCTCGAAGAGCTCGACGAGGCGAGCGTCGAAAAGGCGATCGAGGCCTTGCGCAAGCTTAAGGTCGAGGCGGTCGCGGTCTGCCTGTTGCACGCCTTCGCCAATCCGGCGCATGAGCGGCGCGTCGCGGAGCTTCTGCGTGCCGCGCTTCCCGGTGTCGCCGTCACGGCCTCCACCGACGTCCTGCCTGTGGTCCGCGAGTATGAGCGCTCGCTCGCGACCATCCTCAACGCTTCCGTGATGCCGGGCATCGCGACCTATGTGCGCCGGCTCGAGGAGCGGCTCGCCGACGCGAAGATCGCAGCGCCTCTCTTGCTCATGCAATCGAATGGCGGCGTCGCGGGCGCCCGCAGCATCAGGCGCGCGCCGGCGCTCACGGTGCTTTCGGGTCCGGCAGCCGGCGTGGTCGGAGCTCGCGATGTCGCTTCCGCTTGCGGCATCAGCGACGTGATCACGGTCGATATCGGGGGAACGAGCGCCGACATCGCGCTCATCAAGGGCGGGGAGATCAGCCTCACGCAGCATGGACATGTCGGCGAGTGGCCGCTCTCGCTTCCCATGGTCGACATGGTGACGATCGGGGCGGGAGGCGGCTCGATCGCGAAGGTTGCGAACGGCACGCTCACCGTCGGTCCGGAGAGCGCCGGCGCTCAACCGGGACCCGCTTGCTACGGACGCGGAGGCATCGAGGCCACGGTCACGGACGCGCATGTGGTGCTCGGCCAATTGCCCGAAAGCCTGCTTGCGGGGCGCATGAAGCTCGACCCCTCGCTCGCCGAGGCGGCGATCCGCAAGGGCGTCGCGGAACCGCTCGGCCTCTCGCTCGACGAAGCGGCGCGCGGCATGCTGGCGATCATCGACAGCAACATGGTCGGCGCCATTCGCGTGGTCTCAGTCGAGCGTGGACATGACCCGCGCGACTTCACGCTCGTCGGCTTCGGGGGTGCCGGGCCCCTTCATGGGTGTTCGCTCGGCGAGCTTCTCGGCATCGAGAAAGTGCTGATACCGCCAGCCCCCGGCGTGCTTTGCGCCGAAGGCCTGCTCGCCGCCGATCTCAAGGCGGAGTTCAGCCGAACCCTCGCGAAATCGGGCAGGATCGACGCGAGCGAGGTCGCGAGGCTTTACGCCGAGCTCGATGCGGAGGCGAAGTCCTGGTTCGAGGAAGAAGGGGTGGTGGCCGCCGACAGGCGCGAGCTTCGCGTCGCGCTCTTGCGTTACCACGGCCAGGGTGGCGAGCTCGCCGTGGGTTGGGCAGGCGATGCCGTCTCGACCGAGGCGGAATTCAGGAAGGCTCACGCGACGCTTTACGGCTTCACGCTCGATGCGCCGATCGAGCTCGTCACGCTGCGCATCGAGGCGAGCGGGCGCATGCCGGAGCCGGTGCGGCCAAAGCTCACCCCGGGGAAGGGCGCCGGCCCCCTCGCGAAGCGGCAGGTCCGCTTCGCACACGGATCATGCGAGGTGCCGGTCTTCGAGCGCGAGAGCTTCGGATCAGGAGACTGCTTCGCCGGCCCGGCGATCGTCACCCAGCTCGATGCGACGACGCTCGTACCGCCGGGCTGGAGCGGAGAAGTGCACGCCTCCGGTTCGCTGCTGTTGCGGCGTGAGGGATGAGTGGCGATTGCCGATCCGTTTTGGGATCGTTAAGGCACGCTCATCTTTGATGCGCAGGGGCGCACCGCATGAAAGCTTCCTCTCATCCAGCTCGCTGCATCGTGCTCGATTGGGGAACGACGAACTTTCGCGCGCTCCTCGTCGCTGCGAACGGCGCGATCCTCGATCGCGTCGAGACGCAAGACGGCATCCAATCGGTGCCGAAAGGTAAGTTCGAAGCCGTCCTGACGCGCAACATCGCTGACTGGCGGAGCGCGTACCCGGCGCTTCCCATCTACGCGGCCGGAATGATCACAAGCCGCAACGGCTGGATAGAAACACCCTACGTCGAAGCGCCCGCGAATGCCGAAGCGCTCGCGGCTGCGATTAAATGGGTGAAGCTCGCCGGTGGCGGCCTAATCGGTTTCCTTCCAGGTCTCGCGGATGAGAGCGTCAAACCATTCCCGGACGTGATGCGCGGCGAGGAGACGCAACTCGTCGGCTTCGGCCTCGAACGGGAGATGACGGCCGTCCTGCCGGGAACGCACTCGAAATGGGCGCGTGTCGGAGGCGGCCGGATCCAGCGCTTTCGAACCTTCGTGACGGGCGAGGTCTTCAGCGTCCTGTCGCGCCACTCCTTCATCGCGCAGCTTGCAAAGCCGCAGCCGGAACCGAATTGGAACGCTTTCTCCATGGGGCTCGAGGCGTCCCAAGGGCACACGCAACTTGGCGGCCTCCTTTCGAATCTGTTCTCGGTGCGCACGGGCTGGCTCGCGGGCAAGCTCACGCCGGACGAGACCTCGGATTACCTCTCTGGGCTCGTCGTCGGCATGGAATTCCGCGAAGCGCGGGAGATGGGCTGGTTCAAGCCCGGCGAGGGCGTCGGCATTATCGGCGGCGACCCTCTTGTCGAGGTTTATCGGCGAGCGGCATCGGCTTTCGGGCTCGAACCCCGCCTGGGTCCGAGCGATGCCGCAGTGCGCGGCGCGATCGCGATCGCCGAGATCGCGGAGAGGATGGGTCATGGGATTTGACGAGGGGCTCGCGAAGCTGCCGCTCATCGCGATTTTGCGAGGCTTGCGGCCGGAGGAAGCGGTCGATGTCGCGACCGCGCTCTTCGATGCCGGCTTTTGCATCCTCGAAGTGCCATTGAACTCGCCCTCGCCGCTCGTCAGCATCGAGCGCATCGCGGAGCGCTTCGGCGAGCGCTTGTTGGTCGGCGCCGGCACGGTTCTCGACACGCAGGAAGTCGCGCAAATCGCAGAGGCCGGCGCGCGGCTCGTCGTCTCGCCGAACTTCGATGCGCAAGTGGTGCGCGCCGCGAAAGCGCACGGCCTCGTCTCGATCCCGGGCGTGGCGACGCCGAGCGAGGCTTTCGCGGCACTCGCGGCCGGCGCCGACGCGCTCAAACTTTTTCCCGCCGAGATGATCGCGCCGAAGGTCGTGCGCTCGATTCGCGCGGTGCTGCCGAAAACGACACGCCTCATCCCGGTGGGCGGCATCTCTCCCGAGAATATCCCCGCCTATCGCGAGGCGGGCGCCGACGGCTTCGGCATCGGCTCGGCCCTGTTCAAGCCGAGCGTGTCCGCGAGCGAGGTGGCTGCCGCCGCCGCGAAATTCGTGGCGGCAATGGAATGATGCACTGTCACCGCGATTCCCGCCCCGTGTCACCCCCGGCGAGGCTCGCGAATGCGAGCCTCGGGAAGGGGGCCCACCAAACTCCGCAAGCGGTGGAACATGGGCTCCCTTCCCCTCGCGGCCTTCGGCCGCTCGGCCGGGAGTGACACCCCTTGAAGCGTTCCACCCCGTGTCACCCCCTTGCAAGCCGGTAATTATGGTCAAGGACTAAATCGGCAGGGAAAGGAGCTGAGTATACCGTCACTCGAATTTTCGTGATTGCCAATTCTCCGCGATAGCAAGCCGCTGCACCTTCCCCGATGGGCCTTTCGGCAGCTCGGAGAGGAAGGCGAAGAATTTCGGCGTCTTGTAAGGCCCGAGATGCGTAAAACAATGAGCGCGCAATTCCTCTTCGCTCAAGGACATCTCCGCCTTGAGCACGATGCCCGCGAGGATCTCTTGGCCGTAATTCGTGTCGGGAATGCCGACGGCGGCGGCTTCGAGGATCCCCGGGTGCGCGAGCAGAGCTTCATCGATCTCGCGCGGCGCGATGTTCTCGCCACCCTTGATGATGAGTTCCTTCAGACGCCCGGTGACGAAGAAGAAGCCATCCTCATCGCGAAAGCCGAGATCGCCGGTGCGCAGGAATCCCTCGGGGTCGAGCGCCTCCGAGCTTCGCTCGGGTGATTTGTAGTAGCCGCTCATCACGTTGGGGCCGCGAAAGCGGATTTCGCCGGCCACGCCGTCCTGCAGCTCGTGGCCCTTCGCATCGGCGACGAACGCCTCCACGCCGCAAGCAAGCCCGACGCTCCCATATTTGCGACGCTCGAGCTGCATGGGGTTGCAGAAGACGACCGAGGCGGATTCCGTCATGCCCATTCCCTCGATCACCGGCACACCGAAGCTTTCCTCGAAAGCGCGATGGTGGTCCGGCGGCAACGGGGCCGAGGCCGAGCGGCCGAAGCGCAGTTGCGGGAAGCGGCGTGGTGGCGCGCCGGCCGCCCCATTCAACAGATAGGCGATGATGGTCGGCACCATGTTGATCCAGGTGCAGCGATAGGTCTCGACATCTCTCCACCAAGTCGAGACCGAGAAAGCGCGCGGAGCCACGATGCTGCCCCCCGAGAGGAAGGGCGCGAGCGTCCCGATCACCTGGCCGTTGATGTGATAAAGGGGAAGCGAGCTCAGCACCCGGTCATCGGGATGAAGCCCATGCCAATCGGCGACACTTGTCGCGGCCGCGACGAGATTGCGGTGGCTGAGCAACACGCCCTTTGGCGTGCCCGTCGTGCCCGAGGTGTACATGAGAAGCGCCGGAGCTTTCTCATCGATCGGCTCGAACGCGAAGCTTTCCGGCGCATCGGGGAAAAGCTGCAACGCGTCGACGTCGATCATCTCGACGGCGATCTTGCGCGCCATGAGCGGCAAGGCCTCGGCAAGCTGGGCGGCTTGTGAGAGCGAAGCGAACAGGATTTTGCAGTCGCAATGATCGAGCGCATAGGCGAGGCCGGCGCGTGAGCTTCTGAGGTTGAGCGGCGTCACGACGAAGCCGCCGATCATGGCGCCGAGGAAAAGCGAGGTGGTCTGGTAGCCGTTCGGCATCAAGAGCGCGACCTTGTCGCCCGCGCCCAATCCGCGCGCCTTCAGTTCCGCCGCGAGCGCTCGCGCCTCGCGCAGCAAGCCGGCGTAGCTCAGAATCCGACCCGGTTCCTCGGCATTGTCCGGCGCGATGAGGAAGGGTGCCGGCCCTTGCGCGGCCGCATGCGCAACCGCGATGTCGCGCAAGGTCGGCCCCATTCGGTCCGTCGGCGCTCGCACCGACACCGTCCCGGTCGCCGCCGGTCCCGCAGTTCCTTCATTCATGGGTCGTCGCCTCGATGCCGCTCTTCAACCCGCGCCGCGGCCGGCCTGCCCCGAACGGGGCGAGGTGCGCGCGAAATATTCGCGGAAGATCTCGGCTTCGTCGGGGACGCTTTCGGGGATTACGCGGGAGACACGCGTGATGTTGAGGAAGTGTCGGTAGTTCATGTTGTCCGAGAAGCTGTTGCGCCCCCAGGTGCCGCACCCCATCGAGAGCGAAAAGGGCAGCCCGTTGTCGAAACTGCCACCGGTCGCGATGCAATGGGCCTGGTTCACGATGACGCGCGACACCGGCAGGCGAAGGCCGAGCTCGATCGCTTGGCCCTCGTCGTGCGTGTGCAGGCCGACCGAGTGGCCGGCGCCTTGATAAGCGTAAATACGCTCCACGATGCGGATCGCCTCAGAAAAATCCGCGGCCCGGTAGATGGCGAGAACGGGCGAGAGTTTCTCGCCGGAGAAGGGGTGGGCAGGGCCAAAGCCGGTCTCGGCGACCATCAGGAAGCGGGCGGAACGAAAACGCTCGTCACGAAGTCCGGCCTTGGCCGCGATCGTGGGCGCGTCCTTGGCGATCAATTCCGGTGAGAGCTTGCCGCCCGGAAAGAGCACGGCTTCGAGGCGCTGGCGTTCCTGCGCGTCGAGGAGAACGCCGCCATTTTTCGCGAGCGTGTCGAGCATCGGCTCGAAAATCCCGGCATGGAGCACGAGGCTGTTCTCAGAAGAGCAACTCGTTGCGTTGTCGAAGCACTTCGACACCGCGATTTGCTTGGCCGCGACTGCGAGATCGGCGCTTCGATCTACGATGCTCGCCACATTGCCGGCCCCCACCCCGAAAGCGGGTGTGCCGCTCGCATAGGCGGCGCGGATATTGGCTTGCGATCCGGTTGCCACGACGAGATCGGCCTGGCGCATGAGCTCGCGCGTCGTCGCCTTCGTCACGGGGGCGGGAAGAACCTGAACGAGGTCGCGCGGGGCCTCGAGCTTGTCGAATTCGGCATGAACGAACGCGACAAGCTTGGCGCATGTCGTCCAACCTTTCGGCGAAGGCGCGAGGATGACGGCGTTGCGCCCCTTCAGCGCGTTGATGATCTTGTTCGCGGGTGTCGCGCCCGGGTTGGTGGACGGCGTGATGGCGGCCACGACGCCCACCGGGCGCGCGATCTCGACGATGCCCGTCTCCTTGTGCTCGGCGATGATACCGACCGATTTCGCTCCGTTCAGGTCGCGCAAGAGGCCGAGCGTCTTGCGGTGGTTCTTCTGGATCTTGTCCGCCACATTGCCGAGGCCCGTGTCGGCAACCGCAAGCTCCGCGAGAGTTCGGTTGCGCGAAGGCTCCATGATGGCCCAGCCGGCCGCGGCGACCAGAAGATCGGTCCTCGCCTGGTCATAGCGGTTCGCGATCTCTTGGGCCTTCCTCGCCCGCGCGATCAGCTCGGCGACGAGCGCCGCAGCGTCGGTATCTTCGACGCTCCGTTCGGCGCGCCTTGCGTCCGCGTTTTCCGACACTTGCCTGTCCAACATGGATGGACCTGCCTTCCTTGCCTATAAGCTCGCCAAGACCAAGCTTCGTTCATCGACCTTTCGGTTCGGGTTGATGAAGAGCGATCCGATGATGCCGACCGCGAGGAGCCCTGCCGTTATCGCGAAAGGTCCCACATAGCTTCCCGTGCGCTGGATCAGGATGCCGAATACGGCTGGCGAGATCGCACCCGCAACGCCAAAGCCGGTGTTCATCATTCCGCCGGCCGTGCCAGTATAACGCCCGGCGATATCGATCGGAAGCGACCAGAGCACGGCATTCGTGAGCTCGAGGCAGAAGAACGAGGCGGTGAGGCCGTAGACGGCAAGAAGCGCATCCTGGGTTTGCACTGCCGGCACGAGAAAGACGAGCGCGCCCGAAAGGCCGAAAACCAGCAGCGAACAGCGCGCGAGGCGCAGATTGCCGGTCGCTTTCAGGATGCGATCGGAGAGGATGCCACCGAGGCTGTCGCCGACGACGCCGGCCGCGAGCGGCAACGAGGTGAAGAGCGCCATTCTGGTCACGTCGAAGCCGCGCGCGTCGAGAAGGTAGGTCGGGAGCCAGGTGAGGAAAACCCATAGCGACCACCCGTAGCAAAAATCGACGAGGGTCACGAGCCACATGCACGAGATCATGGCTCGCCAGGGCGTCTTCTCCCGCGCCGATTTCATGGCCGGAATGCCGATCTCCTCGAGTTCCTCCGGCGCAACCGAACGCTTTTCGCGGGGAGTGTTGCGAAAGGAGGCGACCCACCAGGCAGCCCAGACGGCGCTTGCGACCCCGAGCACGACGAAGGCGGCGCGCCATCCGTATTGCGCCGTGATCCCGACGACCGCGAAGGGCGCCGCCGCGCCACCGAGCCGCGCGAAGCTGTGCGTCACCCCTTGCGCCATGCCGCGTTCCTGTGGCGGAAACCAGAAGCTCATCGCCCGAGTCGCTGCCGGAAAAGCGCCACCTTCGCCGATCCCGACGACAAGGCGCACGAGCACGAGCGAGACCACGCCCCCCACCATTCCGGTGAGGATGGTGCCTATCGACCAGACGACGCAGAGAAGGAACAAGATGAGACGGGGGCCGAAGCGGTCGGCGAGCCATCCACCCAAGATTTGCATCGCCGTGTAGGTGTAGGCGAAAACGGAAAAGACGAAGCCAAGCTGCTGCTTGTCGAGACCGAGTTCCTTCGAGATGAAAGGGCCCGCGACCGAGATGTTGGTGCGGTCGATATAGGCAATGAAATACATGAGCGAGAGTGAGACAAGCACGGCGTAGCGTGCCCGCTTCCATCGCGGCACGCTCCGGGTCCACGCTCCTCGATCGGCGCCAGATTGGCCTGCCTCCATCGTTTGCTCCCCGGCACCTTTGTTTGTTTTTGTTCTTGCATCCACGTCGACAAGTCTCGGACGGCAGCCTCATGCCACGGCTTAAGGAGGCGCGCGCAAGGGCGCTGACCCCATCCCATGATCGGACGGTGCTTTGCGCCCCTTCCCGTCCTTGCGCAGAGGAGGCAACTGGACCCATTATGAGGTAAGTTTGGACCGGCAATAGAACCAGAAGGTCGCTTTCGCTTGGATCACGCGCTTCTCCCCCCGCGACGTCGAGACAGGGACGCTGGCGATGCCGGTCGCCGCGGCAAGCCCTCTCGCTCACCCTTCGCCGAGCGTGGCATCTCGACGCAGAGCGTCGCTCGACGAAAGGAGCCGCCGGAAAGCAGCTTCAATTGGAGCGTGCTCTTTCGCAGCTTCGCGCTCAACCAAAGGTCGCTTCAGGTCCAGATCCGTCAAATGATCGTCGCGGCGATCGAAGAGCGTCGCCTCGCCGCGAATGCCCGCATGCCGTCGAGTCGAGAGCTCGCGCTCGCGCTCGGCGTGGCGCGAAACACCGTGGTGCTCGCCTATCGCCAGCTCGTCGATGAAGGCTTTCTCGAATCGCGCGAGCGCAGCGGGTATTTCGTCGCCAATCTCGAGCTCGCCGACCCTCCCTTTACGGCAAGAAACGACATGCTGGCGGGTTCGGGGCTCGGCCCCCATTGGCCGGAGCGTTTCGGCATTGCGCCTTCGCGACAGCGCAACATCGTCAAGAAGCTCGATTGGCTGCGCTATCCTTTTCCCTTCCTCTACGGGCAGTTCGATCCTTCGCTTTTTCCGACGAATGACTGGCGCGAGAGCGCGCGCGGTGCCTTGAGCGTTCTCGAAATTCAGAATTGGGCGCGCGATCTCATCGACGGCGATGATCCCGAGCTGATCGATCAGTTGCGCGTGCATGTGCTGCCGCGCGCCGGCATCTTCGCACCCCCCGAAGAGATCATCGTCACCGTGGGGGCGCAGCAGGCGCTCTTCATGCTGGCACAGCTTTTTCTGCGCAAGAACACGCGCATGGGGATCGAGAACCCCGGCTATGCCGATGCGCGCAACATATTCGCCATGATGAGCGATCGCGTCGTGCCCCTCGAGGTGGACGGAGAGGGTCTTGTTCCTTCCAAGGAAGTCGCCGAATGCGAATATGTGTACGTCACCCCTGCGCATCATTGCCCGACGACCGTGACCATGCCGGTGCGGCGCCGCGAGCGCCTCCTCGAATTGGCGCGTCAGAACGACGTTGTGATCATCGAGGACGGCTATGAGTTCGAACTTTCCGGCGAGAACCACGGATCCCCGGCCTTGCGCAGCCTCGATCCGGATGGTCGCGTCATCTATGTCGGCAGCTTTTCGAAGGTTCTCGCGCCGGGCTTGCGCATCGGCTATGTGGTCGCGCCGGTTGCGGTCGCGCGGGAGCTTCGGGCCTTGAGACGCTTGATGCTTCGCCATCCGCCCTCGAACAATCAGCGCGCCGCCGCCCTGTTCCTCGGGCTTGGCCACTACAAATCCCATTTGCGGCGCGTGACTCATGCGCTCAGCGAACGCGCTGCGCTCGTCGAGGAGGCGCTCGAACGCCATCTGCCGCGCTGGCGTCGCATGCGGGGCCCTGGCGCGTCGAGTTTTTGGCTCGGAGGCCCACCTTCGCTCGATTGCCATGCGCTCGCGCAAGAAGCGGAAAAGCGTGGTGTCCTGATCGAGCCCGGCGACGTGTTCTTCATGGGAGATGCGCCGCCGCGCAATTACCTGCGGCTTGGCTTCGCCTCGATCGCGCGCGAGCGCATCCCAGCCGGGATCGCGGCGCTCGGGCAGGCGGCGCGAGCGCTCGTCACTTGAGGGGCGGTCCTGGCGCAAGCGATCGCCGGGGACTGGCTCTAGAGCCTCCAAGCTTGGCGCCGCTACGGTGTCGCCGCCCTTCGACGTTTGCGCCTTGCGGTGCCATCACGGCGAACCGTGCGCGGCACAAGGCGCGTACCAAAGTCACGCCTCACCCATCGTGAGCGGAAACCGGAGATACCCCGAATGACCAAAATGTCCGCCAGTGAGGCCTTTGTCGAGACGCTTGCGGCGCAAGGCGTTTCGCATGTGTTCGGTATCGTCGGCTCCGCCTATATGGACGCGCTTGATCTTTTCGAGGCCGCCGGCATCCGCTTCATCTCGGTCGCTCACGAGCAGGGCGCGGGACATATGGCGGACGGCTTCAGCCGGGCGAGCGGTCGGCACGGCGTGTGCATCGCGCAGAATGGGCCCGGCATCACGAATTTCGTCACCGCGATCGCGGCTGCTTACTGGGCGCATTCCCCGGTCGTGATGATCACGCCCGAGACGGGCTCTAACACGCAAGGCCTCGGCGGTTTCCAGGAGACGGAGCAGCTTCCCTTCTTCGAGAAGATCACCAAATACCAGATCCATTGCGCCAATCAGGCGCGCATCCCCGAGCTCTTGTCGCGCTGCTTCGACTACGCGCTTCTCGAGCGCGGCCCGACCCAGTTCAACATCCCGCGCGACCTCTTCTACGGCGAGTTCGATGCCAATATCCCGAAGCCGATCCGCGTCGAGCGCGGCGCCGGCGGACCCGAAAGCCTCGAAGCCGCCGTGAAGCTGATCGCCGAAGCCAAATTCCCGGTGATTCTCTCGGGTGGCGGGGTGGTGATGGCGGACGGTGTCGGCGAAGTGGTGAAGCTTGCCGAATACCTCACCGCGCCCGTGATCAACACTTACCTGCACAATGATTCCTTCCCGAAGAGCCATCAGCTCTGGTGCGGGCCGATCGGCTATCAGGGCTCAAAGGCGGCGATGAAGCTCCTGGCGAAGGCGGACGTCGTGATCGCGCTCGGCACGCGGCTTGGACCCTTCGGCACCTTGCCCCAGCACGGGCTCGATTACTGGCCGAAAAACGCGAAGCTCGTGCAGGTCGAGGCCGATCCGCGCCGTATCGGGCTCGTGAAGCAGGCCTCGGTCGGCGTCTGCGGGGACGCGCGGGCCGCGACGAGCGAGATCATGCATCGCCTGCAGACAGGAAACGTGCAAGTCGCGGCACGTCAGAATCGTGCCGAGCGCCTTTCCGAGATCGAAAAACAAAAGAAGGATTGGGAGGCGGAGCTCAATCAATGGGGCCAGGGCGCGGGCTCTCCCATCAGCCCGCGCCGCGCCTTGCGCGAGCTCGAGAAGGCGATGCCCGAAAACGCCATGGTGACGACCGACATCGGCAATATCTGCTCGGTGTCGAACAGCTATCTGCGCTTCGAGCGGCCAAACAGCTTCTTCGCCGCGATGAGCTTCGGCAATTGCGGCTACGCCTTCCCGACGGCGATCGGCGCCAAGGTCGCGGCGCCTGACCGGCCGGCCATCGCCTATGTGGGAGACGGCGCCTGGGGCATGAGCTTGCAGGAGACGCTGACCTGCGTGCGCGAGAAGATCCCCGCGGTCGCGGTCGTTTTCAACAACGGTCAATGGGGGGCCGAGAAGAAGAACCAGATCGACTATTACGCCGACCGCTTCATCGGTACCAATCTCGAGAACCCGAGCTTTGCCGGTATTGCCCAGGCGATGGGCGCGAAAGGCATCACCGTCGATCATCCCGACAAGCTCGGCGACGCCTTGCGCCAGGCCGTCAAGAACGATCATTGCACCATCGTCGAGGTGATGGTGACGCAGGAGCTCGGCGATCCCTTCCGCCGCGACGCGCTCAAGAAGCCAAAGCGCCTCCTCGACAAATATGCGGCGCTCAGCGTCGCCTGAGAGCCGCAAAGTCGAAGGGCGCGGCGTGGCGCGGGTGCGGGAATGACCTGCCCGTTGCCGCTCCTTCCCGCGAGCCTTTGCGCGGCGGATTGGGCGACGACGCCCGCGCTCATCGTCATGCTTCTGGGGCTGCTCGCGGCGTCCTTCGCGCGGGGCTATTCGGGCTTCGGCTTCTCGGCCATACTGGTCGCGAGCTGGTCGCTCGTGGCTCCGCCCTCATTGCCGGTCGCGGTCGCGGTCCTGCTCGAGGTCAGCGCAAGCATCATGCAGGCCGCGAGCGTCTGGCGGGACGTCGATTGGCGCCGCATCGGGCGCTTGCTCGCGGGTGCGCTGGTCTGCAGCCCTTTCGGCGTCCTGGTGCTCACGCTTGCGGCGCCCTCGACGGTGCGTCTCCTGATCGCGGGGCTCGTACTTTTGTGCTCTTGTGCCTTGCTTGCGGGTTTCCGCCTCGAAAAGCCGGTCGGCACGGCGGGGCAAGTCGCAGTCGGCGGCGTTTCCGGGTTCGTGAACGGGGCGACGGCGATGGGTGGCCTGCCGGTCGCGCTCTTCCTTGCTGCGAGCTCAATCGCACCCGCGACCATGCGGGCGACCTTCATCGCTTATTTCTTCGCACTCGATATCATTGCGGGCTCCTTGCTGGCGCGCGAAGGCGTGCTCGGATCTGAGGCACTCGTCACCGCACTGTTATGCTTGCCCGTCCTCATCGTCGGGCTCTTGCTCGGCGGGCGGCATTTTCTCTCCGCCACGCCCGAGGAGTTTCGTCGACACACGCTATGGCTTCTGGTCGGGCTTGCCCTGATCGGGATCGCCAAGGTGACCCTGTAGTGCCGGCCTCATTTCGCCATGGCGAGCACCACCACGACCGTCGAGACGATATCCTCGACGCTTGCCCCGCGCGACAAGTCGCTCACCGGCTTTGCGAAACCTTGCAGGAACGGGCCGAGTGCTTGCGCTCCGCCGAAATGCTGGGTGAGCTTGTAGCCGATATTGGCAGCGTCGAGATCCGGGAAGACGAGCACATTGGCGCGGCCCGCGACCTTGCTCTCCTCCTTCACCTTTCGCATCGCAATCTCAGGCGAGAGGGCGGCATCCAATTGCAGCTCGCCGTCGACGGCAAGTTCGGGCGCCCGCGCGCGGACAAGGGCGAGCGCGCGGGTGACCTTCTCGACGTGAGGGTGTTGCGCGCTTCCCTTGGTGGAAAAAGACAAGAGCGCGACGCGAGGCTCCTCGTGAAGCAGCGAGGCGGCATTGCGCGCTGCCGCGATCGCGATGTCGGCGAGCTCCTCGGGCGAAGGATCGATGGTGACGGCGCAATCGGCAAACACATAGGCGCGCGTGCCCGCCTGCCGATCGGGCACCAGCATCAGTATGAAGCTCGAAGGATTGGCGATGCCTTTGGCGAGCCCGACTGTCATCAGCCCGGCCTCGATGACGCGCCGCGTCGGGTTCGCGACGCCTGCCACCATGGCGGCTGCCTTGCCGCATGCGACCATCATGCCCGCGAAAAAGAGTGGCTTGCGCAAGAGGCGAAGCGCCATGCCTTCACTCAGCCTTTCTCTTTCAAGGGCGAGCCTTGCCGCGAAGGCCGAAACGTCTTGGCTTGCCATGGGATCGACGATTTCGATTCCGGCAAGCGACACGGCGAGCCCTTCTGCCTCCCGCGCGATCGCAGCGGGGTCCCCGAGAAGCACGGGGTGACCGATGCCGTCGCGCCGGATGATTGCACCCGCTGCGATGATGCGAGAATCCTGGCCTTCGGGAAGCACGATGCGGTGCCCGGCCCTGCGTGCCGTGGTTTTGAATTGCTCGAGCCTATCCATGCTTTTGTGCCCAGCCCCGTCGAATATGGCGCCGCCTGGAGCCGCGGAGGGTTCTTCGGGCGACCAGTGGACCGCGACCGATGGATGGTCCCTGCCCGAGCTTTCACTACTCCTTGAATCCCACCGTGAGAAAGCGCCAGACGTCATGACCGAACAGGACCAGCCGATCAAGATTCATCGCGGCTTGAAGGATGTGTATTTCGAGCGCTCGGGCACGAGCTCCATCGACGGGAAGGCCGGGGAGCTCCGCTACCGTGGCTACTCGATCCATGATCTTGCCGCGCGTTCGAGCTTCGAGGAAACGGCCTTCCTTCTTCTGCACGGCGAATTGCCGGATCGGGTCATGCTCGATCGGTTCGAGGGCGAATTGAAAAAGGCGCGCACTTTGCCGGCGGCCGTCCTCGAAATCATCGAGCGCATCAAGGCCGCCCACCCGATGGATGTGCTGCGAACTTGCATCTCGGCGCTTTCAGCCTTCGATCCCGACTGCGCCGACAAATCGCGCGAGGCGAATATCCGTAAGGGCATGCGGCTCACCGCGCAGGCGCCGATGGTCGTCTGTGCCCATCACCACATCCGCAAGCACCAGGCGCCGATCCCCCCCGACGCCAGCCTCGGCCATGCGGCGAATTTCTTGTGGATGCTCAAAGGGGAAAGGCCGACCCCGGAAAGCGCCCGGCTGATGGACACCGATTTCGTCTTGCACGCCGAGCACGGCTCGAACGCTTCGTCCTTCACGGCGCGGGTGGTGATCGGCACGGATGCCGACCTGCATGCCGCGGTCACCGCCGCCGTTGCGGCGCTCTCAGGCCCAGCTCATGGCGGGGCGGCCGAAGACGTCATGAAGATGGCTATCGAGATCGGCGAACCGGAAAAGGCGGCCGCCTATGTGGCGCAAAAGCGCCGCAACAAGGAGCCGGTCACGGGTTTCGGCCATCGCGTCTACCGCACAGAAGATCCGCGGGCGCGTCACATGCGCGCCGGCGTCGAGCGGCTCTCGAAGGAAATGGGCCAGCCGAAATGGTTCGCAATTCTGCAGGCGGTGGTGGCCGCCATGGGGCCCTATGCGCGCCACGGCGTCAACGTGAATGTCGATTTCTATTCCGGCGCCATCTATTATCTGCACGCCATCCCGCAGGATCTGTTCGTGCCGATCTTCGCCATGGGGCGCGTGCCGGGCTGGACCGCGCAGTGCGTCGAGCAATACGCAAACAACATCCTGATCCGGCCGTTGACGCTTTATGACGGACCTGAGGCACGCACTTATGTGCCGATCGAGCGGCGGTGAGAAAGGAAGCCTTCTCGCGCTCCAGCACGCTCTGGATTTGACCTTCCCTCAAAGAACCGATCCAAGGCGACCGTTACGAGAAGAGCGTATCTTTGCCCCGCCCTTGCCTTGCACGAGCGCGTCGATGAGCGGGCAGACCGCGTCGTTCCTGATGTCACACGCTCCAACGATGTCCGTCAGCGCGCGCTCCATTCGCTTGAGATCGGCGATGCGCGCACGCACCCCCTTGAGATGGGAAGCGGCGAGATCGCGCGCCTCGACGCAGGACGAATCCCCATCCGACGCCAATGCGAGCAGCGCACGTACTCCGTCGAGCGTGAACCCGAGCTCTCGCGCGCGGCGCACGAAGCCGAGCCTGCTTACGTCTTCCGTGCCATAGCTGCGATAGCGCCCTAAGCGCCGCGCGGCCGGCAGGACGCCAATGCGTTCGTAATAGCGGATCGTCTCGATATTGCACCCGGTACGGCGGGAAAGCTCACCGATCGGGATCGCGTGCGCGCGCATTCGCGGCTCCTGAAAAATACCGCTTGAGTCTGTAGTCGCTACAGACGCTAGCGTCCCATCTTGTTCATCGCAAGGAGGCTATCCATGTCCGATCTTCTCAGCAAAACACCTGCGGTTGAACAGCCGGCAAGCAGGGCAGGCGCTGCGCTGCTCATGCTGGGCGGTATTGGCGCCGCTTTCGGCGTTGCCTCGTGCTGTGCCCTGCCGCTCCTCTTCACTACACTGGGCATTGGCACCGCTTGGCTTGGCGGTGTCGCCATGCTGGCCGCGCCACACCGGACCTTTCTGCTCGGCGTAGGCGCCGTTTGCTTGATCGCCGCGGCGGGGCTAATGGTACGCCAAGAGCGTGCGGCGATGGCTTGCGCTCCAGGGGGCGTCTGTATAACCCGAGCGACACGCGTGTTGATGCTCGTCGGAGTTTTGATCGGCGTAGGGTTGCTTTGGGCCGGCTATCGCTATGTGTGATGCGACACTCATCCTCCGATCCACCATCACCTGCCCTGACTGCGGGACAGCAACGGTCGAGATGATGCCAACCGATGCCTGCCAATATTTTTATGAGTGCAAAGGTTGTGGGGGTCTGCTCAAGCCGAAGGCCGGCGATTGCTGCGTCTTCTGTTCCTACGGCGATGTTCGGTGCCCTCCAATGCAAGAAAGTGACAAAGCCAGTTGCCGTTGACGCCACCCCGCGTGCCGAACCTGAGCAGGAGCCGGCGGCGATTCCAGCCGATTTGCGCGCCATTGTTGCCGGCACCCCGCCCGTCGCTCCTTAAGCTTGGAGCCGGATGACGAAGCTTCTAGAATCGCCACGCTCTAAGGTCGCGCTGCTCTCACCTCCTCGGCCGTGACCTCATCCTTGTAGTCATTGCCGAAATGGCTTCTGACATAGTTCACGACGGCCGCGATTTGCTCATCGCTCAGCGCTGACCCGAGCGGCGGCATCGCCTTTTGGCCTTGCACCACCACGAGCACCGCATATCCGGCGGCCTCGAGCTTCGTGTCCGCGGCAAGCGCCGGATAAGTGCCGGCTCCGCTCGCGCCTCTGGCGTCGGCCATGTGACAGCCTTGGCAGATTGCGTGATAGAGGGCCTCGCCCGAGGATTCAGGATAGCGCGTCGTGGTCGAGCGGAAACTCGCATTCTGTGCGATCGCCGCGGTCGTACCCACAAAAGTCGCGAGCAAGGCAGACAGGATGAATCTCGGCGCCAAGCGAGTGCACGCCCGTGTTGGGCCCGTCAGCGACTGTGTTGTCACGGCTTTCCTCGGACGCCTCGGCTCAATTGCCGGCCACGACGCGCTTGTGGAGGCGCGTGATCGCATCGAGTGAGGATAGAATCGCGCCTTCTTGCCAGGCATTCACGTAGGAAACATGTTCGCCGGCGAGCAGGATGCGTCCGTCGATGGCGCAGAGGTCCTGGTAATGGGCCTTGCGGGTTGCGCCGCTCCACATGCCGAAGCAGCCGAGCGTCCAAGGCACCCGATGCCAGGCGACCGAGATGCCGTTCTCGAACTCCTGGCGATATTGCGGATGGAGGCAAAGGCCGTTCTCGACCGCAAGGGCGATGCGCTTTTGCGGCGTCATCGCGGTGAACTCGGTTGCCGGCAACCCGAAGCTATAGGCGCCAAGGAGCACGCCTTTGCCGGGCTTGTGATAGTCGGTGCTCGGATACGAAATCTGCGCGATCGGCAAATCCGTGAACGAGATGCCGCCATAGATCGCCTCATCCTCTTCCCAAAAGCGTCGCTTGAACTGGAGGCCGATCTTCACCGAAGCAGCGTATGGAACGGCGTCGATGGCCGCGCGCATCGGCGCCCCGACATCGAGCTCGATCTGGCTCAGGATCGAGAGCGGGATCGTGCACAAGCACCAATCGGCGCTCGCCTGCCGCACGCCGCCGCCGGCGCTCTCATAGGTGACGGTCACACGCTTGTCGTTCTGGCGGATGGAAGTCACCTTGGCGCCGAGCTCGACGAGGTCGCTTACCTCGCGGAAGAAGGCCTTGCCGATCATGTCCATGCCGCCCACAGGCTGGAACATGGCGTGCTGGAAATCATGTTGCAGCGGCAGGCTCAAATGCCGCCAAAGTCGTGAGTTCAGCACGTCGTTGAAGGCGAGCGGCGTCGAGGGCGAAGGCGCCCCGTCGACCCCGCCTCCCGGCGCCTTCTCGTACCCCCGTACTTCGCTCGAGGCGTAGCCCTCCCGATAAGCATAATCGCGGTCGAGCGCGCCCCAGGAACGAAGCGAGGCCAAGAGGATCTCCTTGTCCTCGGGGCGCACATCCTCGTCGAGCTTATCCGCGTTCACTGCTTTGGCCAAAAGCTCGGAGACGTGGCCGTGGTAATCCGCGAGCACGTGGCGAAACCGTTGTGGCTTGCCGCCGAAGGCGTCACTCGCATGCAGGTAGGTGTTGAAGTTCAGCTGAATGAAGGGTTCGAGCGCGACCTTGAGCCGCTTGCAGTAATCGAGGAGCGCGCGATGATGATAAGGTATGCGCCAAGGGCCCGGATTGATATAGAGCCCCTCATCGAAGGCACAATCCTGTCGTGCGCCGCCGAGTTCGGTATAGCTGTCGCCGCCGCGCAGCGACCAGTTTCGTCCGCCTGCGCGCGTTTGATATTCGAGCAGCTTTACCGTGTAGCCGGCCTTGCGCAGCTCGAGGGCCGCGACCATGCCGGCAAGGCCTGCACCCAAAATGAGGACGGAGGCGCCTTTCGGATCGCCGGGAAGCTCGACCGGACCCTTGTAGCCGGAATCGGCCGCGTGGCCGAGGCTCGTCATCGCCTGATACATGACGGCGCTCGAAGTCGCCTCGCCGATCATCCTCAAGAGGCGTCTGCGACTCATGCCCGGCGAGCTTGGGAAATTCATTTCACAGGGTTCCTGGGCCCGCATCGATGAGAGGCGTCAAAGATTTATCTGATCGAAAGCCGGGATGCCAGCGGATGCAATTAGGAACGCAAGCACAGTCTCGCTTGGGCGTAAACACGGACCCAACATCGAGCCAAGTGCGAGAGAACTGACATGCGCCAGACGCCGCAATCCAGCTGACTCTGGCTTTTTGCGAACCCTTGACCTACATTCGCCATGGCGGGGCTGCGCGGTGCGTCAGAACTTGTATCCCCGGGCCCTTATCGATCCGAACGGGAGCTGTCCCTGACCGGGTCCCTGGACCCGGACATATGGCGCCCACCTACGTTGTAGGTGTCCCGGGATCGATGGTTCGACGGCCGAGGCGGC
>JAFBAS010000174.1 GCA_019247605.1 Hyphomicrobiales bacterium | reverse complement strand
CTGCTTCTTCGAGAAATCGGCGACCTCGACGGCGATCGCCTGGAAGCTCTTGGACATCGTGCCGAAGTTCTTGAGAGCGACGTCCATGCCCTGCTTTCCAAACTTCTGGAAGTCATCATACTGCGCAAACATCGTTCGATCCTTTCCCTGCCCACGAACCCGTGGGGATTGATCAAGATGGTGTGGCTCTGTTGCCCCCCGGCGCCATGAACGATGATTTAGGTGCGACGCACAATAAAGTCAAGATCATTTTGTGCGCCGCACAAATTTAATTCGATGCGCCTTAACTCGTGCGTAACTTCGTGTGTCATAAAAATTGAGCTGTGACGCATGGGACACGTTGCGCCGCTCCTGGCGGGAGTAACGAAACTGGGGTTTGCGCGTATGTTTTTGTCTGGCGTGAAGAGATGCCGCCGGTCCGGCCTAGGCCTTTTGGCGTCGTTGGTGTTGGCGGGGTTCGCTGGAGTTTTCGCAGCATCGCCCGCTGAAGCCCGCCATCACCACTACCATCATCACCTGCGGCATTTTGCCGGCGGGGGTTACCGTCCGCCCTTTTCGGCGATCGTTGTCGATGCCAACGCCGGCAAGGTGCTCTACGCTGTCGATGCGAAGGAAAGCCGTCATCCCGCTTCGCTCACCAAAGTGATGACGCTGTACCTCTTGTTCGAGCAGCTCGAGCGCGGCGCTATCACCATGGATACGCGCATTCCCGTCTCCGCTCATGCCGCCTCGATGGCGCCCACGAAGCTCGGCCTGGAACCGGGTGAAACGATCGCGGTCTCGAATGCGATCAAGGCGGTGGTCACGCAATCGGCCAATGACATGGCCGTCGCCATTGCCGAGGCAATCGGTGGTAGCGAAGACGCCTTTGCCGAGATGATGACGCGTAAGGCCCACTCGCTCGGAATGAACGACACGCATTTCGTGAATGCCTCTGGCCTGCCCGACGACGACCAGATTACCACCGCCTATGACCTCTCGGTCTTGGCACGCGCGATCCAGGAACGCTTTCCACGCTATTATCCGGTCTTCGCCACGCGCAGCTTCTTTTATGACGGCAGGGCGATGCATAATCACAACCATCTGCTCGGCCGGATCGAGGGCTTGGACGGCATCAAGACGGGGTACACGCGCGCCTCGGGCTTCAACCTGATGACGAATGTGCGCCGAGACGGTCGCCAGATTGTCGCAGTGGTCATGGGCGGCGCGTCAGCTGCCGGACGCGACCACATCATGGCCAATATGATCGAGGACCACTTCCGCGAGGCGTCCGCGGGCGAGCACATGGCACCCGTACTCGCCGACGCGTCCCCGCACGCCAAGCCTGCGGTGGTCGCGGATGCCTCCGTCCCGTCCCGGCCTCCCATGAAGCCGCTCACGATCACGGCCGCGATCGGCGGGGGCGAGGATGCTCACCTCCCGACTACGATCCAGGCCTACACCTCGACGACCACACCTTCAGCGCCGCGTTGGAGCGTTGCGGGGAAGCTCGTGCAAGCGGCCGCCGAACGCGATGAGGAGAGCGAGCACAAGGCGCCGACGACTGGCGCGCCCGGTGCCAAGCTGTTCACCGATCGTCTTCCCGCGAGGACGCCGCCCACGGTGACCAATTCTGCCGGCGCGAGCGCGCCGACATCCGCGGCCAGGACCGAGCCGTCCAAGGCTATTCTCGTGAGGCTTGATCCTGACAAGCCCGAGCCACCGAACAAGGAGCCGCGTGCACACACCGAAACCGATGCCGGCAAGGTCCAGGCGAAAGCGGTCGCTATCCTCGCGGATCAGGCGGCAAATGGCTCCAACGCTGCGATCGGCTCGAAAACGTCGCCGCGAAGCGGGTGGATGATTCAGCTCGGCGCTGTTCCCGAGGAGAACAAGGCGAGCGAGCTCATTCAGCGAGCCCGAAGCAGCGGTGGACACGTGCTTTCGAAAGCCGAATCCTTCACCGAGAAAGTGACCAAGGACGGCGCGACGTTGTTTCGGGCACGCTTTGCCGGATTCGACGAAGAGGCCGCTCAGAGTGCCTGCAAGGTCCTCAAGCGGAGCGGCTTTGCGTGTTTCGCGACACGAAGCTGACCCGTGAGGCAATCGTTTAGCCCGAGCCTATGTGGAGAACCGCGGAGCGGATTTTTGCGCTCCCAATCCTCTTAACCGATCGCGTGTGGAGTTTTAGCGATGCCGGTTCAGCAAAACGTCACGGGCCTGGTTGACGCGGGCGGCGAGATAGGTCGATCCGCCCTGGTCGGGATGGAGCTTTTTCATGAGGTCGCGGTAGGCTCGGCGGACCGCATCGTCGGGGGCGCCCGGCGAAAGGCCGAGAACCTCATAGGCCTCCTCCGCCGTCATCGCACCCGGGCGACGTCGCGGGGGGCCAGGGTCCGCGTGAGCATATGCGTCTTCACGCCGACCGGCGAAGCGGCGGTCCAGATAAGCCTCTAGAAGCTTTGCGCCTTCGGCGTCGAACTTTGCGCATTCGAGCGCAAGCTTCGCAAGTTGCGTCTCGCTGAGAAGCTCGAGCTCCCGGCCTGAAAAGGCCCCCGCGAGGACGGTGCCCCGCATCGCTCCGGTGGCATGCTCGACACGCATCTCGATCATGGCGGTCCGAAAGGTTGAGACGGCACCTCCAGCCGAACCCGCAAAGCCGCGTAACGTGCCCGGACCGAAACGCAGGCGTGGAAATGTGTTGCCGTCGATGAGCCAGGCCGCACCGAGTGCCAAAAGCGAAATCTCGATATGCCCGCGCAAGGCGAAGAGGAGGGCGATGCCGATGCAGCCGGCGACCGCGAGTTTGCGGGCGAGCCGTGCCGAGGACCCCGGCCCAATCTGAATGAGCCCACGCCCCACGCTCCAGATGACGACAAAGATCGCGAGGGCGAGGATGAGGAAGGTCATGTTTCACTTGCGGTGGGCGGAAAGGAGGCTCGCTCGGCCAGCAGCAACGCCACGCACCGGCTTCGAACATAATCTGGGCGTTCGGTCTCGGTGAGCAAGAGGGGAGCTCGAGGCAAGAGAGGCCGGCCGCGCTCAGGCGTGGATTTCTGCGAGCGCGGCGCGAAGCTTCGCGGCTTTTTGGGCAAGCGTCTCGTTCGATTCGACGTTCGTATGCGCGGGTAAAAGCGCGACTCCGTCGAAGCGAGGCAGGACGTGGAAATGCAGATGAAAGACCACTTGGCCACCGGCTTGCTCTGAGAATTGCGACAAGGTGATGCCATCGGCCGCAAAGGCAGCCTTGGCGGCTTGCGAGACGCGCTGAACGGTCAAGATCGTCTGGCACAGCGCCTGCGGCGACACATCGAGAATGTTGCGCGCGGGCACCTTTGGAATCACGAGCGTATGGCCGAGCGCGCGCGGCATGATGTCCAGAAAGGCGAAGCTGTGCTCGTCCTCATGCACCTTGTGGCAGGGTATCTCGCCGCGCAGGATCTTCGCGAAAATATTATCGCGGTCATAGACGCTCATGAGAGAACTCCGGCCTTGATCTTGTCGATCTTGCCTGGGAGTGGCGCCTCGTCAAGCGCCCGATCGGAAAAGTAGAATGGACGCAGCGACGAAAACCTGGCGCCTTCTCAATTCACGCAATGGTAACTCTTGAACCAGCGGGCGAACTCTTCGATGCCGAGCTCCACGGGCGTCGCCGGCCGAAAGCCGAAATCGCGCTGCGTTTCGGTAATGTCGGCATAGGTGCTGATCATCTCCCCCGGTTGTACCGGAACGAGAGTGCGCCTTGCCTTGCGTCCGAGCGACCTTTCGATGAGGGCGATGAAGTCGAGAAGCGGGGTCGGTCGATTGTTGCCGATATTATAGATCCTGTGGCGCACGCCGGTGCGGTCCGGCGCCGGCGGGCGCTCGAGCGCGGCCACGAGGCAGGACACCACATCATCGACATAGGTGAAATCGCGCGACATCTCGCCAAAGCCGTGCACGGCGATCGGCTCATCGGCGGTGATTGCGCTCGCAAATTTGTAGTACGACATGTCAGGCCGGCCCCACGGGCCATACACGGTGAAGAAGCGAAATCCCGTTGCCGGCACGCCGTGCAAATGTCCGTAGGTGTAGGCGATGTGCTCTCCGGCAAGCTTCGTCGCACTATAGAGCGAGACCGGCGTTTCCACCCTTTGCTCGACGGAGAAGGGGAGCTCCCGGTTCGTGCCATAAACCGAGGAGGTGGACGCGTAGAGGAGGTGCAGGCAGCGCTCGAGCTTACGCGCCGCCTCGAAGATCGCGACTTGCCCCATGACGTTGGCGTGCACGTAAAGTTCCGGCCGCTCGAGCGAGTGGCGCACACCCGCTTGCGCCGCGAGATGCACGATGTGTGTCGCGTCGCAATGCGTGGCAAAAAGCGCGCGCATCTTCTCGAGATCGGCAATGTCGGCCTCGACGAATTCAAAGGCTCTGACGCTCGCGACTTCCGCTAGGCGGTCGCGTTTCAGGCTCACCGCGTAGTAATCATTGAGGTCATCGATGCCCACGACGGTGTGCCCGTCGCGAAGAAGTCGTCGTGCGAGATGCGATCCGATGAAGCCGGCGATCCCTGTGAGGATGATCTTCATGGCGCTCCGCCCAACGCATTGCCCGCCGCGCGATTGCAACCAGCGGCGAAGAAGGGGCGCTACCAGCGCCCGGCAAACCTGTCCAGGGAGCGGGGGTAGTAAGACGAGTGTAGGATCGCGCTTGTGCGCGCTCGCGAGGCTGCGGTCGAGGTGTCGCGGGCGGCGTCAGACGGCTGGAAAAGCCTCAACGAGGCTGCTACATGCCAGGCCACGCGGAAATTTGTCGCGAAGCCGCAGCAAGGCCTCCTATGCAGAATGTGCTCATCGTCATCCATCTTCTCATCGTGCTCGCGCTCGTCGGCGTCGTGCTGCTGCAGCGCTCCGAGGGAGGAGGGTTGGGCTTGGGCGGCGGCTCGAGCGGGGTTTCCGGCTTTCTCACCGGGCGCGGGCAGGCCAATGCCCTCACGCGGGCGACGACCATTCTGGCGGCGGCCTTCTTCGCGACGAGCATCCTGCTCACCATGCTTCAGACCTATGGGAAAAAACCAACCTCGATCCTGAGTAGCACGCCAGCGGGTGTCACGACCCCGGCGCCCGGCCAGCCCGCGCCGGCCGGTGGCGCGCCGGCCAGCGATCAGACGGTGCTGGATCAGCTGAAGCAGCTCCAAAACAACAATGGTGGGGCTGGTCGCCAGGGACCGGCCTCGAACGGGCCGCAAGTGCCACCGCCGCAGTGATGCCGCGCTGAGCGGGCCCACCGAGCCCGTTCAGGCCACTTTTGCGATCCTGGCGGTGCGGGACGCGCCGGATGACTCCGATGTGAGCGCGACAATGGCGAGCGGGTGATCGCGACCGCGCAGGACGTGCGCGCCGAGATTGGTCGCGTGAACGTCGCGCGGCAGTGTCGGGATGCGCGCCAGCAGTTCGGCCGAGATCACGATCGGGGAGTCCACCTCCCGGCACAGGCTTTCGAGGCGTGCGGTCGTGTTTACCGTGTCTCCGAAATACGCGATTTTGCGGCGGTCTACGCCGACTTCGCCGGCCACCACGCGCCCGCCGTGCAGCGCCGCCCGGAAGCGTGGCACCAATCCGAATTTTGCTTCCCAGGAAGGAGCTTCCTCGGCGATCTTGCTCAAAAGCGCGAAGACGCAGCGCACGCAGCGCGCGTCGGCGATGCCCCGGCGCATCGGCCAGGTCACGATCGCAAGATCGCCGACATAGTCGTCAATGGCACCTTGATGTTGCCGTACCGGTTCCGCGAGCGCTGCGAAAAAATGACCGAGAAATTCCTGGGTGCGCAAATCCCCGAAACGCTGCGCGAACTGGGTTGAACCGACGACGTCCACAAAAAGGAAGACGCGCTCCTCCGCGACTGGCTTGTGATAGCGGCCGCGCAGCAAGCTGAGAAACACTTCGGTGCCGATCAGGTCCTTGACGCGCAAGATGAAGGCCGCGAGCGCAAGCACCAGGAGCGAGTAGACGATATCGCTGACGGGCACCTCGATCGCCATGAGGTATCGACCGGGCAGAATGCCTGTGATCCACAGAAGGCTGCCCGCGAAGACGGTGCTCAGGATCACGAGACCGACATAGATGAAAATGGAGGCGGGGACATAGAGAGGGAAGGCAAGGCGCGCGAGGCGCCTTTGCAAGCCGGGAAGGAACATCCCGCGCATGAAGGCAAGCATAGGCACGGCGGTGAAGACGCCGAAAAACATGCCGATCATCGGGCGCCCGTTCGGCATGATGAATGCGCTGAAGAAAAGGCCCGCGACAGCGCCCACGAGGACGCTGGTGCCCCAGGTGACGAAGGGCTGTCTCTGCATCATCCCAAGCTCCGGCGAAGACCGCTAACCGTCAAAATTCATCGGATCGGGCATGCCCCGGAAATTCTCAAATGCCGAATGAGGCAATTCCTAGCAGATGAGGCGGTGAAAATCGATTCGGAGGGAAGGCCCACTCCATCGCACAGGCTTACGGGAGTAGGTGGATGAGCACGAGTCATGGGAGAACGTCTAATTCGAGACTTCCCGAATCACGCAAGAGTTGTTAAAGCTCAAATCCCATGACGCGGTACATCTTCATCACCGGCGGCGTGGTCTCTTCCCTGGGCAAAGGTCTCGCTTCAGCGG
>JAFBAS010000170.1 GCA_019247605.1 Hyphomicrobiales bacterium | reverse complement strand
CACGCCGGATGAGTACCTCGGCTCGATCCTCAAGCTTTGCCAGGATCGGCGGGGCGTCCAGGTCGATCTATCCTATGTCGGCAAGCGCGCCATGGTGGTCTACGATCTGCCGCTGAACGAGGTGGTGTTTGATTTCTACGACCGCCTCAAATCAATCTCGAAGGGCTATGCCTCCTTCGATTATCAGCTCACCGATTATCGCGAAGGCGATCTCGTGAAGATGCAGGTGCTCGTGAACGGCGAACCCGTCGACGCGCTCTCGATGCTCGTCCATAAGACGCGCGCCGAGATGCGCGGGCGCGCCATGTGCGAAAAGCTCAAGGACCTCATCCCGCCGCATCTCTTCCAGATTCCGGTGCAGGCGGCTATCGGCGGCAAGATCATCGCGCGCGAGACCATCAGGGCGCTGCGCAAGGACGTGACCGCGAAATGCTATGGCGGGGACGCGACCCGCAAGCGCAAGCTCCTCGACAAGCAGCGCGAGGGCAAGAAGCGCATGCGCCAGTTCGGCAAGGTCGATATCCCGCAAGAAGCCTTCATCGCCGCGCTGAAGATGGACGGGTGAGGAGCAATTCCAAATTCATGACGCGCCGATTTCGGCAGGCGCAAGCGATGGCCGCATCGAGACACCTGAACCTCATTTTGCGCCAGAAAGTGACGGAGTGGCAGCTCGCCTATTCCGGCTTGAAGTTCATCGCCACGCCGTTCATGCAGTAGCGAAGGCCGGTTGGCGGTGGGCCATCGGGGAAGACATGCCCGAGATGGCCACCGCAACGCGCGCAATGGACTTCGGTGCGCGACATGCCCAGCGAACGATCCTCGGTCGTTTCGACGGCGCCGGGAACCGGGTCGTTGAAGCTCGGCCAACCCGTGCCGCTCTCGAACTTCCGCACCGATTTGAAAAGCTCCTGCCCGCAACCGGCGCAAGAGAAGGTGCCTGCACGTTTCTCGTAATTGAGCGCGCAGCTTCCCGGACGCTCGGTCGCGTGGTGTCGAAGCACCTGATACTGCTCGGGACTGAGGATTTTCCGCCATTCCGCGTCGCTGTGCGTGACCGGAAACGTCTTTTCGGCCGCCAAATTCGCCATCACCCGTTCTCCCGTTGACGTGCGGCGCGCTCTCCCGTTCGCCGTCCACGACAAAGATGGGCCCTGGACGCGGGATCATCAAGGCGAACCGCAACGCATCTTTCGCGCGAAATTAGCCAATCATTCACCACTCAAACGTTAAGCAGGAGGGTGAAGGCCGCCAAACAACGCGTGTATCTCGGCTGGGCGGTTTTTTCGGGGTTCGTCATGCGTAACTTGTCACGAACGCGTAGAGTTGCGAGCCGGCTGTCGATTTTGGCCGTTCTTCTTTGTCCACTCTTCGTGCCGTTGAGCGCAGCGCAAGCCGAAAAGCTCGTGGTGACGACCGATCGCGCGAAGATCATCAAGCTTCCCAATCAGACGAAGACCGTCATCGTCGGCAACCCGATCGTGGCCGACGTCACCATCGGCAAGGACGGTCTCGTGATCCTGACCGGCAAGAGCTTCGGCACGACCAATCTCATCGCGCTCGACGGCACCGGCGCCATCTTGAACGAATCGACCATCCAGGTGCAGCAGGCGAACGAAAATGTCGTCGTCATGCAGCGTGGCCTGGACCGCGAGACCTATTCATGCACGCCGACATGCATGCCCACAGTGGCGCTCGGCGACGAGACGAAATATTTCACGGACACGGGCGCTGCCTCCTCGAGCCGCAACAAGCTCGCGACCGAGAAGTAGGGGCGCATCCGTCGGTCGGGTACGCCCCCCGTGTGCCCTCGGCGAGGCTCGCGCGAGCGAGCCTCGGGAAGGGGGCCCACAGGAAGGCACGAGCGGTGTGGAACATCGTTCCCCTTCCCCTCGCGGCCTTCGGCCGCTCGGCCGGGGATGAGGCCGTTTTGATCCGGTCATCCACGTCTTGTTTTTCCACCCGCAAAGTGGACGCAAAGGCGAGGGAGGCGTGGATGACCGGGCCAACGCCCGGTCATGACGGTCACGCGTGCGGGCGCACCGCCGCCGCGTAATCCTCGATGAGGGTGCGCGAGATGTTGCCGGGTGTGAAGCGGTGCGGGCCGATCTCGGCGACCGGCGTCACCTCGGCCCCGGTGCCGCAGATGAAGCACTCGTTGAAGCTCGGCAGCTCGTCGGGCATGATGCGGCGCTCCTGCACCTCCATGCCGCGCTTCTTCGCCAGATCGATCACGGTTCGCCGCGTGATGCCGTCGAGGAAGCAATCGGCGATCGGCGTGTGCAGCGCGCCGTCGCGCGTGAAGAAGACATTGGCGCCGGTGCATTCGGCCACGCGGCCTTGCCAGTCGAGCATGAGCGCGTCCGCATAGCCCTTCCGTTCCGCCTTGTGCTTCGAGATGGTGCAGATCATGTAGAGGCCGGCCGCTTTCGAGCGGCAGGGCGCGGTTTGCGGGTCGGGGCGGCGGAACTCGGCGATGTCGAGGCGGATGCCTTTCATGCGGACAGCCGCATCGAACATGCTCGGCCATTCCCAGCTCGCAATGGCGACGTGAATGGTCGCATTCTGAGCCGCAACCGCCATCATCTCGCTGCCGCGCCAGGCGACGGGCCGCACATAGCAATCGGGCTTGCCGTTGGCCTTGACAACGGCGCGCTTGGCGGCATCCAGTTCCTCGACCGAATACGGGATCTCGAAATCGAGAAGCTCGGCCGAGGTCTTGAAGCGCCGCGAGTGCTCGGTGCATTTGAAAATCTCGCCGCCATAGGCGCGCTCGCCCTCGAACACGCACGAACCGTAATGGAGCCCGTGCGAGAGCACGTGAAGCTTGGCGTCGCGCCAGGGCACGAGCTTGCCGTCGAACCAGATGAAGCCATCGCGATCGTCGAACGGCAGCAACGCCATGATACTCTCCTCCAGCCTTTGGATTTTGTCCGAAAGGAACGCGGGGAAGGCGTCTTTTGCGCGGCTTCTTTTCCGCCACGCTCGACGCTTCACTGCGTGAAAAGCTCGACCAGTAAGGCCCGAGATCAAAAATAAGTCAACAATGCTGACATACTGGCTGGCGAGCCCAGCTGGTGCTAAGATGGAGCCGTTCGACGCGCCCGCTGAACCGGGAACGGCGGATGGCAACGCGCAAGAGCGGCGCAAGCAAGGAGCAAAGCACGAAATGTCGGCGCCTGCGCTTCAGAGGTTTGACACCGTTCGGCAGGCATTTCATGTCGAGGCCCCTTACGATCTGATCGAGCTCATCTTCTTCGCCTATCGGGATTTTGTCGGCGAGGCCGACCTCGTGCTCGCTTCCTATGGGTTCGGGCGCGCGCACCACCGCGTGCTCCATTTCGTCGACCGGCTTCCCGGTCTCACGATCGCCGAGCTTCTCGACATTTTGCGCATCACCAAGCAAAGCCTAAATCGAGTGCTGCGCGATCTCATCGAGGGCGGCTTCATCGAGCAGCGCACCGGCGTCGCCGATCGCAGGCGCCGTCTCCTCGTCACGACGCGAAGTGGCGAAGCTTTGGCGCGCGAGCTCGCGCGCGTGCAAAGCGAGCGCATCGCGAGCGCGCTCGCCGAAGCCGGCGAGGATACGCGCGTGGCGGTGACGCGCTTTCTTGCCGGAATGGTGGGCGAGGGGGATCGGGCGCATGTGCTCGAGCTTGTCGCGCGCGGGCGGGTCAACGGAGCGCACCGATGAGCGCGGCCCGAGGCGTGGAGGGTGGCTCATGACGACGCTCACTTCCACCGCGACCGCTCCGCGACGAGCGTCCACCAAGCCGCTCGGCGATCATTCGCCTCACGTGCTCGTCGTGGATGACGACACGCGCATTCGCACGCTCTTGTCGAGCTATCTCTCGCGCGAGGGTTATCGCGTCACCACCGCGGCTTCGGCGGAAGCGGCGCGCGCCAAGCTCGCCTCGATCGCCTTCGACGCGCTCATTCTCGACGTGATGATGCCGGGAGAGAGCGGCTTCGATCTCGCGCGCGATCTCAAGAAGCACAATGACACCCCGATCGTGATGCTTACCGCTCGCACCGAGACCGAGGACAGGGTGCTGGGCCTCGAGATCGGTGCCGATGACTATCTCGCGAAGCCCTTCGACCCTCGCGAGCTTCTCTTGCGCCTGGTGAATGTGCTTCGGCGTTCTGAAGGCAATCGCGGGCCGGGTGCAGATGCGCCAAGGAGCGTTCGTTTCGGACCTTTCAACTTTGATCTCGAGCGCGGTGAATTGCATCGCGAGGGCGAGCTCGTCCGGATCACCGATCGCGAGCGCGAGATGCTCACCGCGCTTGCCGCGGCGCAAGGGACTCCTGTTCCGCGCGAGGCATTGGCTGGCGGAGGCGATCAACTCGCCGCCGATCGCTCCGTCGACGTGCAAATCAATCGGCTGCGCCGCAAGATCGAATCCGATCCGACCAATCCGCGCTGGCTGATGACTGCGCGCGGCCAGGGCTACCGGCTGGCGATCGAGCCATGACGCTCTGGTCGGCATCGTCGAACGCGATCACGCCGGCCCTGAAAGTGGCGCGGGCCGGAGCGCGCGACGCGGCAGTCTTCATCGCGAGCGCCACGAAGGCGTTCCTCTTCGATGGTTCGCCGCTGCGGCAATTGCGCAAGGGAGCGCGCACCGCCAACCGGGGCCTCTCCAGCGTCTTGAGCGCGGTCATGCCCAAGGGCCTCTATGTGCGGGCCCTGGTGATCGTCATCGCACCCATGGTGCTGCTGCAATCGATTCTCGCTTACGTCTTCATGGAGCGCCATTGGCAGACGGTGACGGAACGGCTTTCGGCGGCGCTCTCGCAGGACATTGCGGCACTCGTCGACCTCGAGGAAGCCTTGGGTGCGGGCAAGCAGGAAGTGATCGAGCACATCGCGGCCGAGCGGTTGAACCTCGATGTCGAATTCATGCCGCCCACTCCGCTGCCGCCGCCCGCGCCCAAGCCCTTCTTCCAATTCTTTGACGAGGCGCTCGCCAAGGAGATCAGGCGCCATATCCATCGCCCATACTGGGTCGACACGATCGGGCGTTCGAACCTCATCGAGATCAGGGTGCAGCTCGAGGACGCGACCTTGCGTGTCGTCGCGCATCGAAGCCAAGCTTACGCGTCGAATAGCGGCATCTTTCTCGCCTGGATGGCGGGAAGCTCGCTTTTCCTCCTCACCATCGCGGTCTTGTTCCTGCGCAACCAAATACGGCCGATCCTGCGCCTCGCGGACGCCGCCGAAAGCTTCGGAAAAGGGCGCGACATCGAATTTCGGCCGCGCGGCGCGCGCGAGGTCCGCAAGGCCGGCCATGCCTTCATCGAGATGAAGCGGCGTCTCGAACGCATGATCGACCAGCGCACCACCATGCTCGCCGGCGTGAGCCACGATCTGCGCACCGTGTTGACCCGCTTTCGGCTTTCCCTCGAGCTGCTCGAAGAGGCGCCCGAAATCGATGAAATGCATGCCGACGTGAACGAGATGAGCCGCATGCTTGAAGGCTATCTCGCCTTCGCGCGCGGCGATGCGGGTGAGCAGCCCGAAGCGATCGATGTGCGAGCCTTGCTCGACGCCCTCAAGACCGACGCGGAGCGCTTGGGCCACAAGACGGAGTTCTCGATCACAGGTGATCCGGTCGCCGTCGTGCGGCCGCGCTCCTTCAAGCGCTGCCTCACGAATCTCGTGCTGAACGCGGTGCGCTATGCCGAGCGTATCGAGATTGATGCCGTACATGACGCAAGGGTGCTCACCATCACGGTCGATGATGATGGGCCGGGCATTCCGCTCGATCGGCGTGAGGACGTCTTCAAGCCGTTCCTCCGCCTCGAGAAGGGGCGAACGCTCGATTCGAGCGGCGGCACGGGGCTTGGCCTCACCATCGCGCGGGACATCGCGCGCGCACACGGAGGCGACATCACCCTCTCGGCAAGCCCGCTCGGCGGGTTGCGCGCGACGGTGCGCGTGCCGGGCTGATCTCGACCGGCCTGCTCGTTTGCCTCAGCGTTTCGAATTATCTCGAAGCGAGATCATTCCACCCTTGATTTCTGCATTCGCGCGGCATATGTTCTCTTTATGTTCCGGTGCCAAAGGAACAGGAGAGCATCATGGGTTTGCCGGCACGAAGGGCGCTTCACCCGCTCGACAGGCTTCAGATTACGCCTGGTTTCGAGAGCGAAGCCCCGAAGAATGCGCTCGGGGCGGATTTCGTCGAGAACGAAAAGCGGCGCGGGAGAGGCGCGCTCACCAATCGTTCGGGGCGTTTCGAGCCGTTGTCGCGAGAGAGCTTCGATGATGGCTGGGTTGGCGAAACCGAGGAGCTGACGGACAGCGACGGTAGCATCCGCACCGAGGTGACGGTCGAGCGGGCGCGAACGATCATCACCCGCAACGATTCACCCGATCTCTCGTTCGACCGCTCCATCAATCCGTATCGCGGCTGCGAGCATGGCTGCTTCTACTGCTTCGCTCGGCCGAGCCACGCCTATATGGGGCTCTCACCGGGGCTCGACTTCGAGACGAAGCTGTTTGCCAAGCCCAATGCGGCGGAGCTTCTCGAAAAGGAGCTGTCGAGCCCGTCCTATACGCCGCGCACAATCGCCATCGGCACGAACACCGATCCATACCAGCCGATTGAGCGCAGATACCGCATCATGCGTGGCGTTCTCGAGGTGCTCTCGCGCTTCAACCATCCGGTCGGCATCGTGACGAAATCGGCGCTCGTGGCGCGAGACATCGATATTTTGGCACCGATGGCGGAAAAAGGCCTCGCCAAGGTCGCGCTCTCGGTGACCACACTCGATCCTCGCCTTGCGCGCCAAATGGAGCCGCGGGCCGCCACGCCTTCGCGTCGGCTTTCCACGATCAAGGCGCTTTCGACGGCCGGTATTCCGGTGACGGTGCTCGTCGCGCCCGTCATTCCTTCGCTCAACGACGAGGAGATCGAGAAGGTGCTTGCCGCCGCGCGCGAGGCGGGAGCAAAGGACGCCGGATATGTGCTTTTGCGCCTGCCGCTCGAATTGCGCCATCTCGTGCGCGAATGGCTGCTCGAGCGCCATCCGGGAAAGCTCGACCGGGTCATGTCCCTGGTGAAGAGCACGCGCGACGGCAAGGATTATGATTCGCGCTTCGGGGTGCGCCAATCGGGCGAGGGCCCGTATGCCTGGACGATCGGCCGTCGTTTCGAGATCGCGGCAAGGAAACTCGGCTTCAACCGCGAAAGGCTCCGCCTGAGGTCGGATCTGTTCAGCGTGCCCGGGAGGCCGGGAGAACCGGTGCAGCTCGCGTTCCTCTAAAAGGCGTCGAGCGCCAGAGCGTCTAGTCTAGAGTGCCAAGAGCGCCAAGAGCGCCTTGGCTTCGCGAGCGTATTCCGAAGACGTTGGGGCGACTATGCGCCCAGCGCGGATTTGACCGCCGGCCCTGCCTTGGAGAAATCGATCTTGCCGGCATGGCGCTCGCGCATCCAAGCCATCACCTTGCCCATGTCCTTGATGCTCGCGGCGCCCGTCGCCGCGATCGCCTCCTTGATCACTTTCGCGACTTCGCCCTCGTCGAGCTGCTGCGGCAGGAAGGAGGTGATGACGACGATCTCGGCGCGCTCCTGGGCCGCCAATTCGGGGCGGGCGCCTTTGTCGTAGAGCGCGGCCGATTCCTGGCGCTGCTTGATCATCTTTTGCAGCAACGTCACGATCTCTTCCTCGCTTGCTTCCTTTTTTCCGGCGCCGCGTGCCTCGATGTCGCGGTCCTTGACGGCCGAGTTGATGAGCCGGACGGCGGAAAGTCGCGGCTTGTCACCCGACTTCATCGCCTCCTTCATCGCCTCTGTAAAACGTACTCTGAGCGACATCATCGCCTCCTCGTCGCATCGTGCGGAATGCCGAAATAGGAAGGGCGAAGCGCAAGCGTCAAGGGCCAGCGATGCCATTCGGCCCGACAGGCCATCTGACTGCCGATCGATGGCGCCTTGGACGTCGCGTAAACGCGATTTGACGCTGAGCCTTGCCAAGCCTACTCACAGCGACGCAATCCCCCTCGCGCGGGCTATGGAAGCGCCCGACCAGGGTCCATGGAAGACGCTCATGCCAGGTTCGACGCCTACCTTTTCTGCCTCGGCGCCTGCGAGCCCGTCAGCCGTTTCGGCCTCTGCCTGGACCGAGCCGCGCCCCACAGCGATGCTCGTTCTCGCGGATGGGACGGCGATCGAGGGCTTTGGCGTCGGCGCGACGGGAGAGGCCTCAGGCGAAGTCTGCTTCAACACGGCGATGACGGGATATGAGGAAATCCTCACCGATCCTTCCTATGCGGGACAGATCGTCACGTTCACCTTTCCGCATATCGGCAATGTCGGGGTCAATGACGAGGACATCGAGACGGTCAACATGGGGTCTCCCTCCGGGGTGCGCGGCGTAGTGCTTTCCGAAACGATCACCGAGCCTTCGAATTGGCGCTCGCGGCGCGGCTTCGACGAATGGCTCGTGGCGCGCGGGATCGTGGGCATCAGCGGTGTCGATACGCGCGCGTTGACGGCGCTCATCCGCGAGAAGGGCATGATGAACGCAGTCGTCGCCCATCATCCGGGAGGCGTGTTCGACAAGGCCGCGCTCGCGGGGAAGGCGAAGGCCTTGCCCTCGATGACCGGGCTCGATCTCGTGCCGCTGGTGGCCTCATTCCAGCGCCAAGGCTGGGAAGAAACCGAATGGACGTGGCCCAAAGGCCATGGCCGCCAGAGCGAGCCGGGCTTTCACGTCATCGCCATCGATTATGGCGTGAAGCGCAACATCTTGCGCCTGCTTGCGGCCCGGGGCTGCAAGGTCACCGTCGTTCCGCCGACCTTGAAGGCGGATGAACTCCTGGCGCTGCGCCCCGATGGGGTCTTTCTCGCGAACGGCCCGGGCGATCCCGCCGCGACGGGCGAATATGCGGTCCCGGTGATCAAGCGGCTGATCGAAGAGTGCGTGCCCACTTTCGGCATCTGCCTCGGTCACCAGATCATGGCGCTCGCGATCGGGGGCAGGACGGTGAAGATGAGCCAGGGGCATCACGGGGCCAATCACCCGGTGAAGGAAATGGCGACCGGAAAAGTCGAGATCGTCTCGA
>JAFBAS010000076.1 GCA_019247605.1 Hyphomicrobiales bacterium | reverse complement strand
GATCGGCTGGGCATGCAGCGGCTCGGTCACGTCTAGGGCGCAGAAAGTGTCCGCGACGCTTCCTTTGCTCAATCCCGCGATGGCAATGATGTCGCCAGCCTCCCCAATATCGATCGGCTGGCGCTCGATGCCTCGGAAGGCCAGGAGTTTCGTGACTCGGGCCTGCTCGATGAAACCTCCGTCATGAGAAAGGGCCTTGATCGTCTGGTTCGATCGCACCGTTCCGGAACTCACGCGACCGGTGATGATCCGGCCGAGATAGGGATTGGCCTCGAGGATGGTGCCGAGCATGCGGAACGGCCCTTCCGCGACGGCGGGCTCGCTGACATGCCTCAGCACGAGATCGAATAGCGGCGCCATGCCCTGATCTTTCGGACCTTCGGGAGAGAGCGCCATCCAGCCTTGCTTCGCCGAACCGTAAAGAATCGGGAAGTCGAGCTGAGCATCGTCGGCGTCGAGCGCGGCAAAGAGGTCGAAGACCTCGTTCACCACCTCGTTCGGGCGCGCCTCCTGCTTGTCGATCTTGTTCACCGCGACGATCGGGTTGAGACCGATCTTCAACGCTTTCGAAACCACGAACTTGGTTTGCGGCATCGGGCCTTCGGCCGCATCGACGAGGACGATCGCGCCGTCCACCATGCTCAGAATGCGCTCCACCTCGCCGCCGAAATCCGCATGGCCGGGCGTGTCGACGATGTTGATCCTCGTGCCCTTCCACACCACCGAGGTGCATTTGGCGAGGATCGTGATGCCGCGCTCGCGCTCGAGCTCGTTCGAGTCCATCACCCGCTCGGCGACGCGCTGGTTCTCCCGGAAGGCGCCGGACTGGCCAAGCAGCTTGTCGACAAGCGTCGTCTTCCCATGGTCGACATGGGCGATGATGGCGATGTTGCGCAGGTTCATGGCGGGACCTGAAACGATAAAGGCCTCCGGCTCGACGGCCGTCGGGCCGAGCGCTCCAGGAGGCGAGGAAACGAAGCTCACGCTGTATATAGGTAGCGCGTTTGCCGCAAGCATCTTCGCTGCGCTGCAACAAATGGGCCCGGGCGCCGCAGAGGGGTTCAAATCAGGCAGGATCTTTGGCAGCTTCGGCGAGCTCCGCCACGTAGTCTGCGATGGCAAGAGAGGAGGTCAGGCCCGGCGATTCGATGCCATAAAGATTGATCAGACCCGCTACTCCGTGCGCATCGCGTCCTTGGATGACGAAATCCGGGGCATCCGCACCATTTGCCGGGAGCTTCGGCCGAATGCCGGAATAGCCGGGCTCGAGCGCCCCGTCGGGGAGCGCGGGCCAATATTGTCGGATCGCTGCGTAGAAGCGCGCGGCGCGCGACGGATCGACCGTGTAGTCGGGCTTTTCGATCCACTCGACGTCCGGCCCAAACTTCGCCTGGCCGCCAAGGTCGATCGTGATGTGGACGCCGAGCCCGCCAGGCTCCGGCACGGGATAGATCAGGCGCTTGAATGGTGCGCGTCCAACGAGCTGGAAGTAATTGCCTTTGGCATAGCGAAGCGACGGGATCGACTTCGCGGGGAGTCCGGAGATGGAGGACGCGACCGCTTGTGCCTCGAGCCCGGCGCTATTGACCAGGAGGCGCGGCGCAAGCGACATGATTGCCCCGTCCGAAGCGACATCGATGACGATGCCATTCTCATCGATGCGGCCGCCGGCGACTGTGCTCCCATACGCGATCATCGCACCATTTGCTTGAGCGTCCCCGAGCAGCGCCAGCATATAGGCGTGGCTGTCGAGGATGCCCGTCGAGGGCGAGAGCAAGGCGCCGCAGCAGGCGAGCTCGGGTTCGAGCGCCCGCGCCTCCTCGCGCGAAAGCCGCCTGATGTCGTCGACGCCGTTGCCTCGCGCCGTGGCAAGGACGCGTTCGAGCGCGCCGCGCTGCTGTTCGCCGATCGCCACAATGAGCTTTCCACAACGGCGATACGGGACGCCATGGGCATCGCAATAGGCGTACAGAGCCTTGCGGCCGGCGACGCACAAACGCGCCTTCAAGGAACCTTTCGGATAGTAGATGCCTGCATGGATGACCTCGCTGTTGCGCGAGCTCGTTCCCGTGCCGATCGTGGTCTCTTTTTCGAGAATGATCGTCTCGTGCCCGGCAAGCGCGAGGGCGCGCGCCACCGCGAGGCCGACGACCCCGGCGCCGACCACGACTGCATCGACCTTGTCGGCTGCACCGTTTCCTTGCATCGCGGTGCTGTGGCCGAGAGGCGAGTGTGTGTCAAACGTGGTGCCCGGGATGCAATAAGCAGGAGCAGCCCCAGGGCTACGAGGCATTTGAGCTGGTCCGATCAAATCTCAATGCCACATTCAGATAAAATTGCGCGCTTGAATTATCCGCCCTGGCTGGATATATTACCGGGTATAGCGCCGGAGGTTATCGTGCAAAGCTCGCAGAAGCGCGCAGTCGATAATTATCGTGCTCGTCTAGCCAAGCGGGGTCTCGCGCGTTTTGAGGTTTTGGGCCGCGAGGCAGACCGTGATCTGATCCGTTTGGTCGCACGCCAGCTCGCAGAGGGTGGTGCCGAGGCTTCGCGCCTGCGCGTAGCGGTCAGCCAGAGCATCTTTGGAGAGCGACCGAAGACGGGTGGAATTCTGGCTGCGTTGCGTCGCTCCCCTCTCGTAGGAGCCGACCTCGAGATCAAACGGCCGCGAGAAGAAGGGCGCGACGTCGGGATCTGATGCGTTTTCTGCTTGATACCAACATCATCAGCAACATCACGAAACCATCACCTTCCGAATCATTGCTGGCATGGATGGAAGAGCAGAATGAATACGATCTCTGCATTTGCTCGCTCACCATCGCGGAAATTCGCCGTGGCATCTTGGAGAAACCCTTCGGCAAAAGGCGCAATGAGCTCGAGATGTGGTTTAGCGGACCGGAAGGACCGCAAGCTCTTTTCGCGGGTCGCGTGCTTTCTTTCGATGAGGCGGCCGCCCTAATTTGGGCACGACTTATGAGTGAGGCCAAAGCCAAGGGGAGGCCCCGTAGCGCGCTTGACACAATTGTTGCCGCTGTCGCGCAAGCGAATAACTGCATTGTCGTTACGGACAACGACAAGGACTTCGCCGATGTCGCGACGATCAATCCTCTTCGAAAGCCTCTCGAATGATCCTTGTTACTGCGTGACGCGTCGATGGTACGAAGACGCCCCAGGATGCCCCAGGTTCGCCGTTTTCTCATATTGCTTGACGCATAGCCTTGGTCGTGGTCGCTCGCGCCGCCTTGCGAATGGCGGTAGCGAAATGGGCCCAGCGTGAACAAGGACAGCGAAAGCTTCGACTATGTGATCGTCGGGGCGGGGTCGGCTGGCTGCGTGCTCGCCTCGCGCCTCAGCGAGGATGGACGTTTCACCGTCCTCGTGCTCGAGCATGGCGGCTCCAACCGCTCGGTTTTCATCGACATGCCGAGCGCGCTCTCCATCCCCATGCACATGGCGCGCTATGATTGGGGGTATGTGAGCGAGCCCGAGCCGCATCTCGACGGCCGGCGCCTCCATTGTCCGCGGGGCAAGGGACTCGGCGGCTCGTCCGCGATCAATGGCCTCGTCTATGTGCGCGGCAACGCGCTCGATTTCGATCGATGGGAAAGCGAAGGCGCGGCGGGTTGGAACTATGCGCGCGTGCTTCCTTATTTTCGGCGCGCCGAAGGCCGGGCTGAAGGTGGGGATCCCTATCGCGGCGCGGACGGACCGCTCAAGACGCGTTATGGCACGCTCGAAAACCCGCTCTATCGCGCCTTCATCGCGGCGGCGCGCGAGGCCGGCTATGGCGAGACCTCGGATATCAACGGTTTTCGACAGGAAGGCTTTGGTCGCATGGACATGACCGTCCATGGCGGCATTCGCTGGAGCGCCGCGAAGGCCTATCTTCGCCCGGCGATGAAACGCCCGAACGTCGAGGTCCGCACGAATGCGCTCGCGACAGGCGTTTGCTTCGAGGGGCGTCGTGCCGTCGGGGTCGCCTATCTGCGCGGCGGCATCGAGGAGATGGTCGCGGCTCGGCGCGAGGTGATCCTCGCGGGCGGCGCCATCAACACGCCGCAACTCCTGAAGCTCTCAGGCGTCGGGCCTCCGGCGGAATTGCGCGCGCATGGGATCGATGTCGTGAGCGCGCGGCCCGGCGTCGGGGAGAACCTTCAGGACCATCTCGAATTCTACTTCCAGATGGCGTGCAAGGAGCCGATCACGCTTTTCTCCTCAACGGGCACGATCGCGAAGGGCCTGATCGGCTTGCGCTGGCTGTTGCGCAAGGATGGCCTCGGCGCCAGCAATCACTTCGAGAGCTGCGGCTTCATCCGCAGCCGGGCGGGCATTCGCTATCCGGACATCCAATATCATTTCCTGCCGCTCGCCGTGTCCTATGATGGGAAATCGCTCGCGACCGAGCACGGATTTCAGGCGCATGTCGGACCGATGCGCTCGAAAAGCCGCGGATGGGTGCGGCTCGCCTCAGCCGATCCGCGCGAGAAGCCGCGTCTCTTCTTCAACTACATGAGCCACCCCGACGATTGGACGGAAATGCGCGCCTGCGTACGGCTCACGCGTGAGATCTTCGCGCAACCGGCTTTCGATCGTTATCGCGGCCGCGAGATCCAACCGGGCGCGCAAGTCATAAGCGATGCGGCGATTGATGCTTTCATCCGCGCCAAGGTCGAAAGCGCCTTTCACCCCTCTTGCACCTGCAAGATGGGGGCGAGCGATGATCCGATGGCTGTCGTCGATCAAGAGACACGCGTCATCGGCGTCGAAGGCTTGCGCGTCGTGGATGCCTCGATCATGCCGTCGATCACCACCGGCAATCTCAACGCGCCGACGATCATGATCGGCGAGAAGGCGGCGGATCATATTCTCGGGCGCGAGCCGCTTCCCGCCTCGAACGCACCCGTCTACATCGCGCCGAATTGGGAGACGGCGCAGCGGTGAGCAACCCTCACAAATCCCGCTCTGCTTGCTGGAGGAAGCGCAAAGCGTAAGGCGCGAACGAGCGCGCGACCTCGAGTTGAAAGGCGGCCTCGGCGACTCGCCAGAGCACGATCTCCGTCTTTTGCAGCAAGGTTCGCGTGCACATCCCGATGGGGAACGCATGCCGATCGAGATCGAGCGGGCAGCCCGCGTTCAAGATCGCTTGCGCGTCCTCGCCAGTAACCTTCAATCCCACCTGCCGATGGCTCACGTCGACGAGCGAATAGGAGAGCGGAGCCAGCGCGTCAGCCAGGCGCCCAATAATGGCCGGGGCCTCACCTTCCCGGGCGAGGAGAAGCCATTCATCCGGCCCGAGCCAGAGCGCGGCACGCTCGCCCGAGACGGCCGCGCGGCAAGGCTCCATCGCGGGCTCGACACCAAAGGCCGCGGCGACTCGGCCGATCGTGGAGATGCGGCCGCGGAAAATGAGGCGCGAAATCGGAGGCAAGAGCGACAGCGCGCCGTGGGCGCCGTCCGAAGAACCAAGTCCTTCGAGGACGCTTCGCCGGGCTTGGCTGAGATCAGGCATCGAGCCGCTTTCCTTCTGGATCGAGGAACACGGGATTTGTGACGACAGCCTTGATCGAACCTTCGGGCATCGGCACGTAAAGCGTCTCGCCCATTCGCCGGCGTCCTCCCGCCACCATGGCGAGAGCAATGCCGCGGCCGAGGGTCGCGCTGAAGTAGGATGAGGTCACATGCCCGATCATCTTGTGAGGGGCCGAGCGGTGCGAGGCGGTCGGCTCTTCGGCGATGATTTGCGCTCCCTCCTCGAGCACGAGTTCGGGGTCCTCCGTGACAAGCCCGACCAATTGCTTGCGGCCGGGATCGGACAACGCCGGGCGCGCAAGGGAGCGCTTGCCGACGAAATCCTTCTTCGTCTTGCCAATGGCCCAGCTTAGACCGACATCGTCGGCTGTCACGGTGCCGTCGGTGTCCTGACCAACGATGATGTAGCCCTTCTCGGCTCGCATCACATGCATCGCCTCGGTGCCATAGGGCGTGAGGCTGCGCGAGAAACCTGCATCGAGAACCGCTTGCCAGACGGCACGGCCGTGATCGGCCGGCACATTGATCTCGAAGCCGAGCTCTCCGGTGAAGCTCACGCGAAAGACACGCGCAGGCACACCGCAGACATGACCTTCACGCACGCTCATATGCGGCATGGCAGCGGCGGACAGGTCGATGTCGTCGACGAGCCGCTCGAGGATTTTTCGCGAATCGGGACCTTGCACGGCGATCACCGCCCATTGTTCGGTCGTCGAGGTAAGCCAGCAATCGAGGCCGGACCATTCGGTCTGAAGAAAATCCTCCATGTGGTTCAGGACCTGCGCGGCACCACCGGTCGTGGTGGTGACGTGGAAACGATCGGCGGCGAGACGCCCCACCACGCCATCATCGAGGATCGAGCCGTCCTCGCGCAGCATGACGCCGTAGCGGCAGCGGCCGGGCTCGAGCCTGCTCCACGGGTTGACGTAGATGCGGTTCATGAACTCGGCGGCGTCTGGCCCCACGATCTCGATCTTGCCGAGCGTCGACGCATCGAAAACGCCGACCGATTGGCGTACCGCCTGGCATTCGCGAGCGACGGCTCGATGCATATCCTCGTCCTTGAGCGGGAAATAACGAGCGCGCTTCCACTGCCCGACATCCTCGAAAACGGCCCCGTGCGCGCTCGCCCAATCGTGGGTGGGCGTCACGCGGACGGGGTCGAAGAGCTCGCCACGTGCCACGCCTGCGAAGGTGCCGAAGGTGACGGGCGTATAAGGCATGCGGAATGTCGTGAGGCCGACGTCAGGCAGGGGCTTGTCGAGCGCCGAGGCCGCGATGCCGAGCGCGTTCATGTTGGAAGTCTTGCCCTGATCGGTCGCCATGCCGGTCGTGGTGTATCGCTTGATATGCTCGATCGAGCGGAAGCCCTCTCGAACGGCGAGCTTCACATCCTTCGCGGTCACGTCGTTCTGGAAATCGACGAACGCTTTCACGCGATGCGGCGAGCGATCGTGCGGCAAGGGGTCGAGCCGCCGACCGTCGAGGTCCTTGGGCAGCGGCACGGGCGAATGAGCGGCCTCGACTCCGCCTCCCACCGCGTCGCGTGCGGCGGCTTCGCCCGCCGCCACGCCATCGGCGATCGCCGCGTCGAGCCCGAAGATGCCGCGCGAGGCACCTGCGCAACGCACTCCTTCCGCGCCCCCGTCGGGAAGGAAGGCGTTCAGCCTCTCCTCGAAACGCAGCTTGCCTCGTGCTTGCGAGAAAAGATGGATCGCCGGCGTGAAGCCGCCGCACATCAGCACGAGGTCGCAGGCAAGGCGCGAGCGCGGGCCGACCTTGCCGTCGCGGCCGACCGGCGCGATCTCGACCGAGGACACGCGATGGCGGCCGCTGGTGGCGCAAATCGTTGTCGATGAAAGAATGTGAAGCCCGGCGCCGCGCGCCTGCTCGGCCCAGGAGCCGGATGCATCCTGGCGGATGTCGAGGATGGCCGCGATCTCGACGCCCGCCTCGGCAAGCTCGGTCGCGGCCCGGTATGCCTGGTCATGGGCGGTCACCACGACCACACGCGTGCCGGGCTTGACGGCGTAGCGCGCAAGATATTGGCGCGCCGCATCGGCGAGCATGATTCCGGGGCGGTCGTTGTCCGGAAAAACGAGGGGGCGTTCGAGAGCACCCGTCGCGAGCACCACCTCCTTGGCGCGCACCTGCCAGAGCCGCTCGCGCGGACGGCCCTCGCTCGGCGATGGCAAATGATCGGTCAGGCGCTCTGCGAGGCCGACCATGTTGTGCGGAAAGCATCCGAACGCGGTCGTGCGCGAAAGCCACCTCACATTCGGCGAATGCGACAGTCTCGAAAGCGCATCCGAAAGCCAGGCGGAGGCCTCCTTGCCATCGATCGTCGCTTTCGTCTCGGCAAGCAGAGAGCCGCCGAGCTCCGCCTGCTCGTCACACAAGATGACGCGCGCCCCATGGGCCTCGGCTGCAAGCGCGGCGGCGATTCCGGCCGGACCCGCGCCGACGATCAAGGCATCGCAATGAGCATAGCGCTGCGTATAGGTGTCGGAATCGGGGAGGGTCGGAGCGCGCCCGAGCCCGGCCATGGCGCGGATCTTCGGCTCGTAGATCCGCTTCCAGGCCGATTTCGGCCACATGAAGGTTTTGTAGTAGAAGCCGGCCGGAAACAGCGGCGAGAACACGTCGTTGAGCGCGCCGAAGTCGCGTCCGAGCGAGGGCCAGCGGTTTTGACTCTGCGCCACGAGGCCGTCGGTGAGCTCGACCTGGGTGGCGCGCAAATTGGGGGTGAAGCGCGAGCCCGATCCCACGCTCACAAGCGCATTCGGTTCATCGGAGCCTGCCGCCATGATCCCGCGCGGGCGATGATATTTGAACGAACGCCCGACAAGGTGAACGCCGTTGGCAAGCAAAGCGGAAGCGAGCGTGTCGCCGGCGACCCCCTCATAGGCCTTGCGGTCGAGCCAAAAGCGCAGCTTCCGGCTCCGGTCGATACGCCCACCTGCGCCGAGGCGAAAAGGTGCGCTCATGCCTTTCGCGCCCCTTGAGGTTCGGCGACCATGGGACGCTCCTCGCCGATCTTGTAGGTTGCGGCAAAGCGATCATCGGTCGTGTCGCGCAACGCGTTGAAGAAGCGTCCGCAGCCATTGAGGTGGCGCCAGCGCTCGGCGTGCATGCCTCGCGGATTGCCGCGTCCGTACAGAAATCGACCCCACGCCTCGTCGCCGAGCCCGGAAGGATCCGCGGGACGCGCAATATGGGCCTCGCCTGCGTAGCGAAATTCAAGCTCGGGGCGCTTGCCGCAGAAAGGGCAATCGATCAGGAGCATCGGATCTTTTCCATCGGATCGGGAACGGCTCTCGGCGCGAGCTTGAGAGCGCGCACGGCAACGGCCGGAATTCCTTGCTCGGCGAGGCACCTCTTTCGCGGATGTGACGCCGGACCGTGAGCGCGCATCAGTGTGCCACCGCCGCCGCGGCCGCCTCATCGATAAGGTAGCCGTCACGAAACCGGTCGAGCCGGAAAGGGGCGTTGATCGGGTGCGGCTCGTCCTTGGCGAGCGTCCAGGCAAAAAGATGGCCGGAGCCGGGCGTCGCCTTGAAGCCGCCCGTCCCCCATCCGCAATTGACATAAAGTCCGGGGACGGGCGTCTTGCCGATGATCGGTGAGCGGTCGGGCGTGACATCGACGATGCCCCCCCAGTTTCGCAGCATCCGCAAACGGCGAAAAATCGGGAAGAGCTCGCAAATCGCTTCGAGCGTATGCATCGGCACGTGCAATCCGCCGCGCTGCGTATACGACACATACGCATCCGTGCCGGCCCCGATGACCAGCTCGCCCTTGTCGGATTGGCTGATGTAGGCGTGGATGGTGTTCGACATTACGACGCAAGGGAAGATCGGCTTCACCGGCTCGGAGACGAGCGCCTGGAGCGGATAGCTCTCGAGCGGCATTCGCAGATCGGCCATGGCCATGACGGTGCTCGTGTTGCCGGCGGTGACCACCCCCACCTTGCGCGTCTCGATCGTGCCGCGCGTGGTCTCGATGCCCTCGAGCGCTCCGTTGACGCCGCGCCGGATGGCGGTGACCGCGCAATTCTCGACGATGTCGACCCCGAGCGCGTCGGCGGCGCGCGCATACCCCCACGCCACGGCGTCATGGCGCGCGACCCCGCCGCGCCGCTGCAAGGCGGCCCCGATCACCGGATAGCGCATGGAATTTTCGATGTTGAGCGGTGGACAGAAAGCTTTCGCGTCGGATGCCGTGAGCCATTCATTGTCGACGCCGTTCAAGCGATTCGCGTGAATATGGCGCTTCAGGCTTTGCTGATCGTGCACGTTGTGCGCGAGCATGATCACGCCGCGCTGCGAGAACATCACGTTGTAGTTGAGCGCTTGCGACAAGGCTTCCCAAAGCTTTACGGCATGATCGTAGAGCGCCACGCTTTCGTCGAACAGGTAATTCGAGCGGATGATCGTGGTGTTGCGCCCCGTATTGCCGCCGCCGATCCAGCCCTTCTCCAGGACCGCAACGTTCGAAATCCCGAATTCCTTCGCGAGATAGTAGGCGGTGGCGAGCCCATGGCCGCCTCCACCCACGATCACCACGTCATAGGTGCCTTTTGGCTCCGGCGAACGCCATTGCGGGCGCCAGCCCTCATGCCCGCCGAAGGCGTGCCGAAGGAGTGCAAGCGCGGAAAATTTCTGCATTCTTCACGGACCCTCGATTCGATGAAGCGCGATCTTCGCCCAAGCACGTGTCGCGAGCAAATTTGTGACAAGCGCCGAAAGTCGGGCTGGAGCCTGGAGGCGACAAGAAGCGACGCAGCGGCATTCCTGCCTTCCTCAAAGCCTCTGGACGGCAGGCTCAATCTTCTGCATCACGGTTGCGCATACACGCCAACGGAGTGCCTCTGCCATGCAAAACAGTGAAGAAATTTGGCGGCTCGTCGATGCCAAGAAGCAAAGCTTCGTCGAGCTCAGCGATCGGGTGTGGGGCATGCCCGAGCTTTGCTACACCGAGAAGCGCTCCTGCGCGGAGCATGTCGCCGCGCTCGAGGCCGAGGGATTTCGCGTCACGCGCGACGTCGCCGGCATTCCGACGGCCGTGATCGGAGAGGCCGGCGAAGGCGGCCCGGTGATCGCCATTCTTGGCGAATACGACGCTTTGCCGGGCTTGAGCCAGGAGGCGGGCGTCGCGGAACCGCGTCCCGTCGAGGCGAACGGCAACGGCCATGGCTGCGGGCATAACCTTTTAGGCTCGGCTTCGCTCCTCGCCGCGACCGCGGTAAAGGACTATCTCGCCGCTCACGGGCTCAAGGGGCGCGTGCGCTATTACGGCTGCCCGGCCGAGGAAGGCGGGGCGGCCAAGGGCTTCATGGTGCGTGCCGGCGCCTTCAAGGATGTGGACATCGCTATTTCCTGGCATCCCGCCTCGTTCTCGGGCGTGAACGAGCCGGAATCGCTTGCCAATACCCGCATCGACTTCACCTTCACGGGGCGCTCCTCGCATGCGGCGGCGGCGCCTCATCTCGGGCGCAGCGCGCTCGACGCGGTGGAGCTCATGAATGTGGGCGTGAACTACATGCGTGAGCACATGCCGGACGGAGCGCGCGTGCACTATGCGATCCTCGACGGCGGCGGCGTCGCGCCGAATGTGGTGCAGTCGCGAGCCAAGGTCCGTTACCTCATTCGCGCGCATGATCTCGTGGAGCTCTCGCCCCTGGTAGCGCGCGTGAGAAAGATCGCCGAAGGCGCGGCGTTGATGACCGAGACGAGCGTCGAGAGCCGGGTCGTCAGCGCCGTTTCCAATCTTCTCGGCAACGCCCCTCTCGAAAAGCTGATGCACGACAATTTCATGCGCCTCGGCCCGCCGGATTTTGACGAGAAGGACCGCGAGGTCGCGGCGAAGTTTCACGCGACGCTCACCAAGGAGGACATCCTCGCCGCGCATCGCCGGCACGGGCTCAAGGTGGAGCCGGGCAAGGTGCTGTGCGACGCCATCGTGCCGCTCAACGCGGAAGGCGCGGGCGGGGTCGGCTCGACCGATGTCGGGGATGTGAGCTGGGTGGTGCCGACCGTGCAGGCGCGCGGCGCGACCTGCGCCATCGGCACGCCGTTCCATTCCTGGCAATTGACCGGCCAGGGCAAGACGAGCTTCGCCCATAAGGGGCTCGTGCACGTCGCCAAGGTGATGGCCGGCACCGCGATCGATGCGATCCGCGACGCGAAGGTGATCGCGAAAGCGAAAGCGGATCTGCAGGAGCGGACGCAGGGCACTCCCTATGCGAGCCCTCTGCCGCCCGAGGTCAAGCCTGCTCTCGACATGAGTGTCGCCGCGTGACGGATCGGCGTAAACCTTTGGCGCACCCTCCGCGCCGCGACGGCGTCGCGATGGGGAGGGAAGCGCCGGCCCGTCGATACCGAAGGCCGGCACCGAGCGCCTCCCATCGGATGTAATCGATCAGCGCTGATCATTCCCCCTCCCCCCGCGAAGCGGCGGGGAGGGTACGGGTGGGGGGCAGCGCCGCTTCGAAAACGATGGTCGTTGGCCACCCGTCCGAGCGCATCCCGCTCACTCAGGAAGCTCTCGCGCTTCATCAGCGCCCCCCACCCGTACCCTCCCCGCCGCGACTACGTCGCGGGGGGAGGGGGATGGAGACGCAGGCGCATCGACACTGAAGGCCGGCCCTGATCGTCGGTCATCGCTGATCATTACCCTCGCCCCCACTCGCTTCGCTCGCGGGGGAGGGGATGGAAGCGCCGGCGCATCGATTCCGAGGCTGGCTGATTGCCACGCGAATAGCCTCCGCATGAATTGCGCATGAAATCTGCATGAAAATCACCGGCGGAGCGCGAATTCGCGTAAAACTCCGAAATCGATCTCACTATCGCTGTTGACAGGCCCATGTATAGCTCATAGCGGGCTCCTATTCAGCGCTAATAGGGAAATATCCTGGCGCTCGCAGGGGTATGACCGTCCAGGGACGGCGTGCCGCCGCTGGATTGAGCGGGCATGAACCGATTGCATCTTGATCTCCTTGGGGGCTTCCGCGCGACGTGGAGCGGCGGTGAACCGTTCGAGCTTCCCGCCAGGAAGCCCCTCGCGCTGCTCGTCTACCTCGCGCTCAACCCTGGCGAGACGCTGTCGCGCGCGTTCCTTGCAGGCCTGCTTTGGCACGACGCCGATGAGCGACTGGCGCAGGACAGTTTGCGTCATGCCTTGTCGGCGTTGCGCAAAGCGCTTCGCCTCGGCGGCGACGATCTTCTTCGCGCGCGCGGCAACGGCGTCGAGCTCGCGGCAACGGCCCTCGTCACCGACATCGCCCGTTTTTGCGCCTGCCTCGCCACGGGAACGCCTGCCGCCCTCCTCGAGGCCATCGAGCTCTACGGGGGAGATCTTCTCGCCGGCTTTACGATGAGCGCTGAACCTTTCGAGGCATGGTTGCGCGATCGCCGCGAAGAATTGCGCAACGCTCTGCTGCGGGCCTTCGACAAGACGGTCGAGCTGCAGGCATCGCAGACCCCGGAGATCGCCTGCGAGACCGCCATGCGCTGTCTCAAATTCGAGCCGACTTGGGAGCCGGCCCACCGCTGGCTCATGCGGCTCAACGCGCAGCTCGGCCGTCGCAGCGCGGCGCTGCGTCAGTATCAGCATTGCGTCACGATGCTACGCAGCGAGCTCGAGGCTCAGCCGTCGCGCGAAACACAGCTCATTTACCAGGAAATACTGCGCGACAACCGGAAATCCTCGGGCGCGCCGGCGTCCGCCGCGCCGGCCGAGCCGGCGTTCGCCCCGCATCTCGAGGCGCCGCTCATCGGCCGCGACGCGGAGTTTTCGCTGCTCTTGCGCTCTCTCGACACCACGATGGCGGGGGGAGGGCAAATTTCCGCGATCCTGGGCGAAGCCGGTATCGGCAAGAGCCGCTTGCTCGAGGAAATCGTGGTGACTGCCAGCGAGCGCGGCGTAAGGACGCTGCTGGGGCATAGCTACGACACCGAGCAATACCTGCCGTTTCGGCCGTGGAACGAGGCCCTCTCCTCGCTCATCCGCTCCGATGAGCTGCGCGAGCTCAACGCGCGCCAGCGTGCGGCGCTCGGCGGGATCGATCCCGCATTTTGCGAAAGCGACCGGTTCCGGCCGCTCGACTTGCGCGATCCTCGGCCGATCTTCAGCGCCACGGCGGCGCTTCTCGCGCGCATCGCGGCATCGCAACCGGTGCTCATCGCGCTCGAGGATTTTCACTGGGCCGACGAGCTCTCCGTGAGCTTGCTCGCCTTCCTGGCGCGTCGTCTCCGCGATGCACGCGTCATGATCGTTATCGCGATCCGCACGGAAGAGCTTTCGACCTCGGCGTCTTTGGAGCAATTCCTCGTGTCGCTCGGCCGCGACCGGCGCGTCGAGCGCATCGCGCTCGGCGCCTTGGGGCAGGCCGATTCGGCAAGGCTGGTGCATGCCATCGCGGAACCGCGCAAGGGGAGGGGCGACAGCGCGCTCCATGACGCGGTCTGGGCGCTGAGCCGCGGCCATCCCTTCGTGATCGTCGAGGCCATGCGCATGGTGCGGCAAGGGGCGCGCTTGCCGGCCGTCGGACGGGTTCCGCCACGCGTGCAGGAAATGATCGGAGTGCGCCTGCGCCATCTCGGATCACAGGCCTACCAGGTGGCGACGATCGCCTCGATCATCGGGCGACCCTTCGATTTTGCTTTGCTCCGCGCTGCGAGCGGCCTCAATGATCTTGCGATTGCCGAGGCGGTGGACGAGCTGACGCGGCGCGGCGTCCTCACCGTGGTCGGGACGCAGCTCGATTTCACCCATGATCGGATCCGTGAGGTCCTGCGTTCCGCTCCGGTGCCGCCGGTCTACAAATCTCTGCACCTTGCGGTCGCGCGCGCCATCGAACACGTCCATGCCGACGATCTGCGGCCGCATTTCGGGCCGCTCGCCATCCACTTTTGGGAGGCTGAGGACTGGCCTTCGGCCGCGCGACGCTTCGAGGAAGCCGGACGCCGGGCCCTCTCGAGCGCCGCAATGGAGGCCGCTGCCCGGTTTTTCGGATCGGCGCTCGATGCGCTCGCCCGCTTGCCGGAAACGCGCGAGCGCGTGGAGCAGGGGATCGACATTCGCTTCGCCCTGAGCGAGGCCTTGATGCCGGTGGGCAAGTTGAGCGAAGCCCGAGGCCATCTCGACCAGGCCGGCATCCTCGGCGAACGCCTCGGCGACCGGCGCCGTCTCGGTTACCTGGCCGCCCATATGTCGGACTATGCCGTTCAAGTCCTCGACGCGGCGCAAGCCGTGTCGTTCGGCGAGACCGCACTCGATTGCGCGCAGAAGCTCGACGACGCGGGGCTTCGTCGCCTCGCCCATATGGTCTTGGCCAACGCGTATTACGACCTTGGCGATTATCGACGCTCGATCGCCATGACGAACGCCTCGCTCGCCGAAGGTGCGGGCGATCTTTTCTCGGATCCGATGGCGACCGTCGCCTGCCATATCCGGCTTGCCGCATGCTCGATGCAGCTCGGCGATTGGACGCAAGCGAGAAGCGCGATGCGCGACGCTTGGGAATGGGCTCTGAGGGAGGGCTCCCCCCAGGCCCTGGTTCGCGCGCACTACGCCGACGGGGTCATCGAGATGAATGCCCATCGGCCGGATCTTGCCACCCCGACTCTCGAACAGGGCCTCGCGCTCGCGCGTGAGCACGAGCTCGAGCTCTACATCACGCATTTTCTCTCCTGCCTCGGCCTCTCCTATGTGCTCGAAGCACGGATCAGCGAAGCTCTCCCGCTTCTTGACGACGCCGTCGCACGCGCCGAGCGGCACAGCATCCGGCGATGGCAAGGTGTTCACGAGGGTCGGCGTGCCGAAGCCTATCTGTTGGCAGGGCGCCTGGACGAGGCGGCTCGCGCGGCGGAGACTGCCTTTGCGTTGGCGCGGACGCGTCGCGAGCGTGGCGTGGAGGGGCGGAGCTTGCGCCTCCTCGGCGAGATCGCGGTTGCCAAGGGCGACCAGCCAGCAGCGAAAATGAGGTTCCGCGATGCGCTCGATATCGCGATATCTTTGCAAATGCGCCGTCTCGAGGCCGACTGCCGCCTCGGGCTCGGCCACAGCTTGAAATTGACCGGTGAGGTCGTCGAGGGCGAGGCGGAGCTCACGCGAGCCCGCGCGCTCTTCCGTGCGATGGAAATCGTGCCGAAATCCTCCCTGGGGCACACGCTCTAATTGCGGCGACAGTGCACTCAATTCAGGCAATCGCCCACCCCTCAGGGGAAGTCCGCAATGTGATATGACGGCGTCATTCCCGGCCGAGCGGCCAACAGCCGCGAGGGGAAGGGAACCCATCCTCCCTCACCGTTTCTGGACCCCTTCCCGAGGCTCGCAATGCGAGCCTCGCCGCGGGTGACACAAAGGTTGCGCCCGGATTGATCGCACTGTCAGCGCAATTCGGCGCGGTTCCGTTGGCACACGAAAACGTGAACGCCTCGAATGGCCATTCTCAAGAATACGTGATCATTTTTCGATGCCGAAAGACGCGAGCCGAGCGTTTTTCATGCCGTTTTCATGCGGAAATCATGCCCCCTTTGCTAAGGCGAGTCGTCCAACTCTTGCGCACAACGGAGTCTCGCCCGTGCCCATGTCTGCCTCTGCCTCGCCGCGCCGCTTCGCGCCCGCGCTCCTCGCGAGTACTTGCGTCGCCGCGCTCCTTCTGGGCGCGCCGGCAAAGGCTAAAAACATCAGCGTCAGCGGCAACCCAAACGCCCCTGCACAAATCAATCAGGCGGGCTCATCCATCACAAAAATAACGATCACGAACTCGACGGTCACCGGCGGGGTCGCCAATAACGGCACGATCAAGAATAGTCAGCCCACAACCGCCATCGGAATTTCGGGCAGCACCATCAATGGTGGCGTAACCAATGCCGGGACGATTACGGTCACCGGCAGTAATAACACCTTCGGGATTAATCCCTTTAGAGTGAGCAAAGTTATAGGTGGAACTGCCGTGGGGATCAGCAATAGCGGCATGCTCACCGTGACCTCCGCGACTGGTACGTCGTTTGGAATCGCTATAAGCGGCACCAGCACCGTCATCGGCGGGAGCAATTCCGCAGGTATAAGTAATAGCGGCACGATCAACGCGAGCGCGCCAATGAAGCGGGCCGTAGGTATTCTAGTCAGCAGCAGCAGCGCGGTTATTGGTGGTAATAATGCCGCGGCCATCATCAATACCGGCACGATTACCGCGACTGGCAAGACCGGCATCGGCATCCAGGTTATCGGCACGAATGCCATCACGGGCGGCATTACCAACGCCGGCACGATCACGGGCTCGACCGCCGCGCTCGATTTCACGCAGTCAACGGTAGCCGTGACCTTTAATCAGCAAGCGGGCGCGCTTAATGGCGCAGTGAACCTTTCTCCTAATGGCGACACCTTCAACTTCATCGGCGGCACGCTGAACGGCGTGCTCAATGACGGCGCGACGGGGACCGCCACCGTGAACGTGGTGGGCGGGGGCACGGCCACGATGTCCTCGACCGCGATGATCACGGGCGTTTCGGCCTTCACACATGCGGCCGGAACGACGCTCGTTTTCCAGGTGACGCCGACGCAAGCGCCGACCATCAACGCGAGCACGGTCACGCTCGCCGGCAACTTCACGGTTTCGGCGACAGGCTTCACGGTCGGCCAGACGGCGAGTTTCCAAAAGGTGATCGTCGCCACGAAGACGCTCACCAACAATGTGAGCGTCCTCCAGCCTAACGGATTCACGATCGCGCTCACCCCGGAAATGGCGAACGCCAATGCGCTCGATCTCAGCGTCACCGAGAACGCGGCGGTATCACCGCCGCCCCCGAACACTCCGGCCGCCGCTGTTCTACCTCCCGGCACTTTCGCCGCGGCGGTCACGACGCCAAATCAGAAGGCGACCGCGAACGCCGTGCAGGCGCTCGGTTCGGGAACGCTCTTCAACGCCGTGAGCGCCCAACCGATCGCCAACGGGCCACAGGTCTTCAACGCGTTATCGGGCGAGGTGCATGCCTCGACCGTGAGCGCGGCCTTCACCGACGCGACCTTGCCGAACACCGCGATCCTCGACCGCTTGAACCAGCCGGTCGCCCCGCCCGTGCTGGGCGCCGCCATCGAGACGACCGGGGCTTATGCGGCCGATCTGCCGACCCGCAAAGGCCCGGTCGCCCCCGTTTCGGCGCAGTTCTACCAGCCGCGCCTCTTCGATCTTTGGGGTGAGGGCTTCGGCGATTGGGGACGCGTCTCGAGTGACGGCAACGCGGCCTCGCTCTCGCGCACCACGGGCGGGTTCGTGCTCGGCGGGGACGTCTCGGCGGCGAACTTCATGGGAGGCGACTGGCGCTTCGGCCTCGCGGGCGGCTACACGAACGACAGCATCACCGTGAACCAGCGCGGCTCGTCGTCGACCTTCGAGAGCGTCTTCGGCGGCGCTTATGCGGGGGCGAGCTTCGGAGCGCTGCAGCTTCGTGCCGGCGCGCTTTACGGCACGAACACCACCTCGACGACGCGCCAGGTCGCCTTCCCGGGCTTCTTCGAGGCGCTCTCGTCGAACAATGGGGGCTACACGGCGCAAGGCTTCGGCGAGGTCGGATATCGTATCCAGCTTCCAGGCCTCGGCCTCGGGGCGGGCTCACGCGTCACCATCGAGCCTTTCGCAGGCGCGGCCGCCTTCCTCATCCATCAGAACGGCTTCACGGAGGTGGGGGGCACCTCGGCGCTCACGGCCACGGCGCGCGACTTCAACGTGCAGACGACGACGCTGGGCGTGCGTGGCGAGCTCGCCTTCGCGTCGATGCCGCTCACGTTGAAAGGCATGCTCGGCTGGCGTCACGCCTATGGCGATGTGGTGCCCTCGGTGCTCCTCACCTTCCAGGGTGGCGCGCAAGCCTTCAGCACCTCGGGCGTGCCGATCGACCGTGACGCCTTCGTGGCCGAGGCCGGCATCGAATATTCGCTCACCTCGATGCTCTCGGTCGGCGTCTCGTACTCCGGACAATACGGCCAACGCGCGATGGACAACGCCTTCAAGGGCAATGTGAACCTGCGGTTCTGATAAGGGGCCCTCATCCGCCCCTCGGACAAGTCCGAGGGGCACCTTCACCCCGCGCAAAGCACCGGCGCTAAATCCTTCTCCCGCGATGCAATCGCGGGAGAAGGTGCCGCTCGCCTGGCGAGCGGCGGATGAGGGCACAGGGCCGGCATTTCCCCGGGTCGCTCGACTCACCGCGCCGGGCATGAAAACGAAGACGCGAGCCAACGCCGCATCGGAAAATCGATTTACACGGTAATGTGATCAATTTTCCCGAAAAAACTGTCGTTTTTTGGAGATTCGACAAGGGCGGACACGGCTTTTCATGCCGTTTTCACGCGAGAATTCATGCCCTATGAGTAAATAGAGTCCCTCGCGCTTTCGAGCACAGGGGTCTCATCCGTGTCCACGCTTCACTCCGCCTCACGTAGGGGCCGCACTTCTTTCTTCCTCGCCACCACCTCGATCGCGGCGCTCGTCGGTGCCGTCACCGCCGCGCAAGCGGGCTCGCCCGTCGCGGTGCCCGCGAACATGCTCCCGCAAGGCGGGCACTTCGTCGCGGGCTCAGGCACCATCGGCACGCAAGGCCTCACCGAGACGATCACGCAGACGAGCCAGCGCGGCATCATCGACTTCGACTCGTTCTCGATCGGCAAGAGCGGCACGGTGAAGATCAACAACGGGGTCGGCGCGACGCTCGATCGCGTCATGGGCGGCAACCTGTCGCAGATCATGGGAACTCTGAGCGCGACGGGCTCGGTCTATCTCGTGAACCCGCAAGGCGTGGTGGTGGGCAAGTCGGGCGTCGTGACCACGGGCGGCTCGTTCGTCGCCTCCTCGCTCGACATTTCGAACCAGAACTTCATGGCGGGCCAGACCTTGCGCTTCGAAGGCAAGGGCGCATCCGACGGCGTGGTGAAGAATCTCGGCTCGATTTCGTCCTCGGGCGGCGACGTCTTCCTCATCGCGCGCTCGGTCACGAACGCCGGCTCCATCAACGCGCCGAACGGAACGGTCGGCCTCGGCGCCGGCCAGGAGGTGCTGCTGAAAGACACCTCCGTTTCCGGCGGGCACATGAGCGTGCGCTACGGCACGGGCAATGTGCGAAACAAAGGCGCGATCACGGCCGCGCAAGCCGAGCTTCGCGCGGCGGGCGGCAATGTCTACGCGCTCGCGGGCAACCACTCAGGCATGATCCGCGCGACGGGAAGCGCGATGCGCGGCGGCCATGTGTGGCTCACGGCGGGCGGAAGCATCTTCGCGAGCGGGCCGATCATGGCCCGCAACCATGACGGTTCGGGCGGGCGGCTCACCATCCGGGCCACGAAGCTCGTCAAGGTGACGGGGCGCATTGATGTCAGTGCCTCCCCCTCCGCTCGTTCCCGCGAAAGCGGGAACCCAGGACATTCAAAGAACTCGATCCCCGCTTTCGCGGGGATGAGCGGGGTTGGGGCGGGCGGCACCGTCATCATCACCGCCCACGACGTGACGCTCGGCGCGCACGCCGTGATCGATGCGAGCGGCACGGGCGCCGGCGGCACGGTGCTCATCGGCGGCGATCGCCAAGGCGGCGCGAACGCATCGCAGGATTTCGCCACGCACAAGATCGCCAACGCCCAAACCACGACGGTGGAAGCCGGCGCGCAAATCCTCGCCGATGGCGGGGTAGGGGGCGGCGCGGGCTCGGGCGGCAACGTGGTGGTCTGGTCCGATCAGCACACGCAATTCGCCGGCACGATCTCGGTCACGGGCGGCCAGCAAGGCGGCGATGGCGGCTTCGTCGAGACCTCGAGCCATGGCGTGCTCGATTTCACCGGCACGGCGGACCGCCTCGCGCCGAAGGGCAAGGCGGGGACGCTCCTACTCGATCCCGAGGACCTCGACATCTCAACGGGCGCGACCGCAAACGTTAGTATAACCAACATCACCACTAATCCCACCGTCTCCACCTCAGGCACCGGCGGCGTCTCGACCCTCAACGCGCTAAGTCTCGAGAACCTGCTCAAGACCGGCAATGTGACCGTGCAGACGAGCGGCACTGCTGCCGGCACGGGCACAGGAAGTATCGATGTTCAGGCGAGCATCATCTGGTCCAATGCGAATTCGCTCACCTTGAACGCCTTCAACGGAATCACGATCGAGAGCGGCTCCACCATTACGAACACGGGCGGCGGCAACCTCACATTGATCGCGGGAGCCGGCGGTATCGGGATCGGCGCCACCATCTCGTTGAGCGCGGTCGCGGGTGCCGCCGGCAACTTGGCGCTTACCACGAGCGGCGGTGGGAATGTGTCGCAAACAGCAGGCACGATCGCCGCATCGACGCTCACGCTCAGCGGCAGTGGTGGCAATTTCACGCTGAATGGCGTCAACACGGTCGGCACGCTCGCGGCGAATATAGGCGTTACCGGGAAATTGAATTTCACGAATAGTGGCGGTTATACGCTCAACTCGATTGTAGCCGAGAGCGCCACGCTCACCGAAGTTGCCTCCCAGGCCACGGTCTCGCAGGCGAACGGTGCGACGATCAATCTTGGCTCAGGCACGCTCACGCTTAATGGCGCAAGCACGAACGACACCACGTACACGCTCACTGGAAATAACACGGTCGGCATACTTAACGCGTCGCTTGGTGACATGGGCAAGGGTAGCGCCCTGACCTACACGGATGCGAGCGGCAACAACGCGCTCGGTAACATTAGAGCCGATAGTGTGACGCTCAACGAAACGACGTCAATTGCATCTATAATACAGATTGGCGTACTCAATGTGAGCGGCACGCTCACGCTCAACGGGGACAGCACCTCCGGCGATACGAGGTATAATCTTTCGAACGGCGGGAGCACGGTTGGTATGCTCGTGGCCAATCTCGGCACGAGCACGGGTGGCGTCGGCACGGGCGCGCTCACCTATGTGGATAGTAGCCTGAACGCCACACCGGGATACACGCTCGGGAACATCACGGCGGGAACCGTGACGCTCACCGAAATGGCGACGAACGCAACGGTCTCGCAGGGGAGCGGTGCGGTCGTTAAAGCGACGAGCCTTTCGCTCAACGGAACGAATGTGAGCTTCACATTGTCCAATTCGGGCAACTCGGTCGGCACGCTCATGGCGAGCCTCGGCACCGGGAATTTGATCTACACCGATGGCGGGAGCGGCGGCTTCAACATCGCGGGTGGGATCAAGGCTGGCGCGGTGACGCTCACGGCGGGTGGGCCGGTCACGCAAGGCGCGATGGCGTCGGACGCGATATCGGCCACGAGCCTTTCGCTCAACGGGACGAATGTGAGCTACACGCTCGCCAATTCGGGCAACTCGGTCGGCACGCTCTCGGCGAGCCTCGGTACCGGGGCATTAGGTTTCACCGACACGACAGGGTTCAACATCGCGGGCGGGATCAGGGCAGGTTCCGTAACGCTCACGGCGGGTGGGGCCGTTACGCAAGGCACGACGGCGGCGGACGCGATCTCGGCCTCGAGCCTTTCGCTCAACGGGGCAAATGCTAACTATACGCTGAGCAATTCAGGCAACACGGTCGGCACGCTCTCGGCGAGCCTCGGCAGTGGCAATTTGTTCTACACCGACGTAGGCGGCTTCAATATTGCGGGCGGCATCACGGCGGGTTCCGTGACGCTCACGGCGGGCGGCGCCGTGACACAAGGCACGGCCGCGACGGACGCGATCTCGGCGACGAGCCTTTCGCTCGTGAGCTCGGGCACGAGCTTCGCGCTCAACAACATCGGGAATGCCGTGAGCAGTAATTTCAACGCGACGCTCGGCACCGGGAATTTGAGCTTCACCGACGGGACGGGCTTCACCATCGCGGGCGGTTCGAGCTCTGGCATTCAGGCGGGCACCGCGACCCTTTCACTCTCGGCCGGCGGCACCGTGACGCAAGGCACGAACACCACGGACGCGATCTCTGTCTCGAACCTCGTGCTTCTCGGCGCGAACGGAAATTACACGCTCGCCAATGCGGGAAATATAGTCGGCGGACTTGCGGCCAATACGGGTTCGCTTGCTGTCACGGCGCCAGCGGTGACCGTGGCTTCGATCACCGATCCCCTCACCTCGACCGTGACGAACGGCATCACCACGACGGGCGCGACTTCACTCTTCTCGGATAGCAGCATCACGGTCAACGCGCCGGTGAGCGCGTCCTCGGTGCAATTGGCGAATGCGACTTTGGGCACGGCCATCACGCTCGGTGGGCTTGGCATGTCGGGCCTATCGATCACCGGCATCTCGGGCAACATCACGACGAACCATCTCATCATCGGTCGGGATGACGCGAACGCCTCGGGCGAGATCACCATCGCGAGCAATCTCTCGCTTCCTTCGACCTCGACGCTCACGTTCGAAAGCGGAGTTGGCGCGACGGAAGCCGGCGCGACGCCGAGCACCATCACGGTCGGCACGCTCGATCTCGAGGGCCTGAGCGCGGCTGCCACGAGCTTCACGCTCAATGGGGCGAACTCCGTCGGCACGCTCATGGCGGGGCTCGGAGCCGGAGGCGGCACGCTGAACTTCACCAATGGTGGTGGCTTCAACATCGCGGGCGGCATCACGGCCTGTTCCGTGACGCTCACGGCGGGCGGGCCGGTGACGCAAGGCACGACAGCGGCGGACGCAATCTCCGCCACGAGCCTTTCGCTCAACGGCACGAATGTGAGCTACACGCTCGCCAATTCGAAAAACACAATCGGCACGTTATCGGCGAGCCTTGGCACCGGGAATTTGAGCTACACCGATGGCGGCAGTGGCGGCTTCAACATCGCGGGCGGGATCACGGCCGGTTCCGTGACGCTCACGGCGGGCGGGCCGGTTACGCAAGGTGGGAACAGCACGGATGCGATTTCGGCCACGAGCCTTTCGCTCAAAGGGACGAATGTGAGCTTCACGCTCGACAATTCCGGCAATACGGTCACCACGCTCTCGGCGAGCCTCGGAACTGGTTCCTTGGATTTTACCGACGGTGGTGGCTTTAACATCGCGGGCGGGATCACGGCCAATTCAGTGACGCTCACGGCGGGTGGGCCGGTGACGCAAGGCGGGAACACCACGGACGCGATCTCGGCAGCCGGCCTCACGCTCAAAGGCACGAATGTGGATTTCACGCTCACCAATTCGAATAATGCCGTTAGCAACTTTGGAGCCTCTCTCGGCAGCGGCAATCTGAGCTTCACTAATAACAATAGTAATGACTTATTCAATATTAATGGGATCACGGCGGGCTCGGTGACGCTCACATCGAGTGATAGCGTGGTTCAGGTGGCCGGAATCACTGCCACGAACCTGACGCTCGATGGCGGGACAGGAATTTACCAGCTCACCGACACGGGCAATATGGTTGGCACGCTTACGGGAAACACGGCCTCGATCACGTTCACCGACGCGGCGGCGAACGGGCTCACGCTCGGTGCCATCACCACTGCTGGTGGCATTACCCTCAACGAGATCGCCTCGAACGCCACCGTCTCGCAAACTGGTGCGTTGACGGTCGGCGGCACGCTCACGCTCAATGGGTCCTCGATGGGCGATACGAGCTATAATTTTTCTGGCCCCGCCAACTCGGTCGGCACCCTCGTGGCCAATCTCGGCCCGAGCACGGGCGGCGTCGGCACGGGCACGCTCACCTACGTGGACAACAGCCTCAATGCCACGCCAGGATACACGCTTGGCAACATCACGGCTCAAAACGTGACGCTCACCGAAATGGCCGCGAATGCCACGGTCACGCAAGGGAGCGGCACGGGCGTTCAGGCGACGAGCCTCACGCTCAACGGAAACGCCGCCGGCAACGTGTCCTACACGATCGTCGCGACCGGGAATTCCGCCGCGAACCTCACGGCCAATCTCGGCACGAGCGCGGGCGGTATCGGCACGGGCTCGCTCACTTACACGGATCAGAGCACAGGAAACGGCTATCAGCTCGGAAGCATCAAGGCCGGCAGCGTGACGCTGACGGAGAACACGTCCGTGGCCACGATTTCGCAAATGTCCGGCGCCGTGATCAACACGGGCAGGCTCACGCTCAATGGCGACACGAACTCGAACGACACCCAATATGTGCTCACCAACGGCAATTCGGTCGGCACGCTCGTGGCGAGCCTCGGCCAGGGTAATGGCAGCGGATTGAGCTACACGGATGCGAGCGGCACATACACGCTCGGCGCCATCACGGCCGACGCCGTAACGCTCAACGAGACGCACGCGAACGCCTCGATCTCGCAGAGCGGTGCGGTGAATGTAAGCGGGATGCTCACGCTCAACGGGGACAGCACCTCCGGCAATACGAGCTACAATCTCTCGAACGCCGGCAACACGGTCGGCACGCTCGTGGCGAGTCTCGGCACGAGCGCCGGCACGGGCTCGCTCACCTACGTGGATAATAGCAGTGGCGGGTTCACGCTCGGCTCAATCACCGCCGGAACCGTGGCGCTCACGGAACAAGGCGGCAGCTTGGTTTCACAAGCAACAAGCACAACGGTGGGCACGACGAGCCTTTCGCTCAACGGTGCAGGCGCGTCCTATTCGCTCACCAATGCCGGCAACAATGTGGGGACGCTCACGGGAAGCACGGGCTCGATCACGCTCACCGACGCCGCTTCAGGGGGCCTCACGCTCGGCACCACCGCGACCGGCATCACCGGGAGCGGCGCGATCGAGGTCACGAACACGGGAGCCATCACGCTCGCGAACGCGGTCTCGAGCGGCGCTTCGGGAGACGCGATCGTGCTCTCGTCGGGCGTGACGACCGGCACGGCGTTCACGGTCGGTACGAACGGGTCGCTTTCGGCCACGAATGGGCGCTTCCTCGTCTTCACCGACAAGGTCGGCGATGTGATGGGCTCGACGCTCGGCGCAAACCCGCTTTACAATCGGGCGTTCGGCAATTTCACGCCGGGAAGCCTCAATAGTTTCACCGGCAGCCGTTTCGTCTACGCGGCTGGCAGCGACGGAAAAGCGGTGGTACTCACGGTGACCCCGACCGGCGCCAACACGACGACGGTCACCTATGACGGGGCAACGCAGACCGCGACGTCGAACGCGTCCGGCTTCGCCTTCACGGGCTTCCTCGGCAATGACATGGCGAACCCGCTTTCCGAAAGCGGCACCGCAGGGGTGACGGGAGGTTCGGGCCGCAATGTCGGCACCTATGCCTTCACGGCGACATTGGGGACGCTCGCCTCACAGCTCGGCTACGACTTCCAATTCGGATCGGGCGGTGGGCTCGTGATCGAGAAGGCGAACCTCACGGTCACCGCCGCCTCGGATACGAAGACCTATGACGGCACGACCTCCTCGGGCGGCATGGCGCAGGTGACGGGGCTCGTCGGGGGAGACACGGCGTCGGGCTTCACGCAAACCTTCGGCTCGAAGAATGTGCAAGGCCAAAACGGCAGCATGCTTCTCGTCAACCAGGGCTCCGGCGTCGTGAATGACGGGAATGGCGGCGGCAATTACGCCATTACCTTCGTGAACACGACGGGCACGATCAACAAGGCCGCGCTCACCGTGACCGAGATTGCCGGCAGCAAGGTGTTCGACGGCACGACGGGCTCGAATGCGAGCGCGCAGGTCTCGGGGCTAAAGGGAAGCGACACGGCGAGCGGGCTCACCGAAAGCTTCGCCTCCGCGAATGCCGGAAGCCAGGCGATGACGGTCGGCGGCCTCACGGTGAATGACGGCAATAACGGCGGAAACTACGCGGTCACCTTCGTGAACGCGACGGGCACGATCACCCCGGCGTTACTCACCATCACGGCGAACAATGCGACGCAAGTGCTCGGCACGCCCGAGCCTCAGTTCTCGGCGAGCTTCGGGGCCTTCCCGGCGGGGCTCGGGCCGAGCGCGCTTTCGGGCATGCTCAGCTTCACGACGAACGCGCCCGCCGGCACGCCCGGGAGCTTCCAGGTGACGCCCGGCGGTTTGAGCTCGCCGAATTTCGACATCACTTTCGTGCCCGGCATGCTCTTCGTGACACCGGCGACGAACTCGCTCCCACCCGTGCCCTTCGAGATGGATCAGGGGAGCGGAAAGCCGGGCTTCGCCTTCACGGACCCGGTGTTCGCGAGCCTCCTGGTGGAGTTTGCGGAGGGCGGCGGCTCGCAAGGCGCGAATGGCGGCTCCGCGAGCATCGGCGATCTCAAGACGCCGACACTCGATGAGATCGGCCAGCCGCTCGGAAAGCTCATCGGCTTCAACTCGAGCTTCATCGAGGTGTGCCGCACCCGTGCCAGCCTTTGCCGGTGAGGGGCTAGCGCAAGTTTCTCCGCACGCTTGCGGCGCATCATCATGCGAGAATCGCGCCATTCGGAGTGATGGAGATCACCAGGGCAAGCGCCGGCGCCCAAGGCCAAAACGCTTCCTACATGCGGCGCTTGAGAGGGTTACCTGAAGATGACCGTAGTCATTTCGCGATCTGACGTGTGGTCGCGACTTATCGGGCCGACGCTAGGTGACGCCATGGCCGGAGGCCTCACCGGTGTGGTTACGGTCACTTTCGCGCTCGCCTATGCGGCGCTCATGTTCTCGGGGCCGCTTCTGCCGCAGCTCGGCGTCGGCCTCGGAGTGACGCTCATCGGTACTATGGTGGTCGCGACGATCGTCGGACTCCGTGGCTCCTTGCCTTTCGCCGCGGCAGGACCCGATTCGAGTTCGGTCGTGGTGATCGCAGTTATGGGTTCCGATCTGGCGGCGCGGCATTCGCCGGAGGTCGCGGCGCGTCACTTCATCGTGCTCACCGTCCTCTCGACCCTCGTGAGCGGAATGGTGCTGTTTGCGCTCGGTACGCTTCGGCTCGGGCGAGCGGTCCGCTACACTCCCTTCCCGGTGATCGCGGGTTTCATGAGCACGATCGGGCTTCTCATCATCGCAAGCGCCCTCGCGCTCGCGAACGGTGCCCCGGTGCGCCTCAGCGATTGGTCGACCGTGGTGTCGGCCGCGCAAAATCCCCATCTCATCGCCGGCCTCGGCTTTGGGCTCATCATGCTTATCGCGACGCGACTCTGGAACGGCGCGTCTACGACGCCTCTCCTCGTGCTCGTCGCCATTATCGTCGCGCATCTGGTGCGTATCGCGACAGGGATAACCGTGGAAGAGGCCCGCGCTTCCGGATGGCTGTTCAGCGGCGTCGGTGAGATCGCCTTTGTCAATCCGCTCCGCCATATCAGCGCGCTCGCCATCGATTGGCAGATCATCGGAAACAATCTTGGATATATCGGGGTGGTCTCGCTCGCCACGACCCTCGTCGTGCTTTTGAATGAGACGGGACTCGAGGCCGCGACAGGGCGCGACATCGATGTCGATCATGAGCTTCGCTGGCACGGCGCGGCCAATCTCGCGGCGGGGTTCGCCGGCGGACTCGTCGGCAACATTTCGATCGGCCGTACCATGCTCAATTATCAATGCGGCGCGCGCACGCGCCTCTCGGTGTTTACCATGGTTGGCGTACTGGCACTCTTCGTCGCCTTCTCCCGACTCGTCGGCTATTTGCCGCCCTTCATTCTCGGCGGGGTGCTCCTATCGCTCGGCGCCTCGATCACACAAGAGTGGCTCATGCGCTCGCGTGCCAAGCTAAGCCATCTCGATTATGGGCTCGTCATTCTCACGGCGGCGATCGGCGTGTTGGGCAGCATCAGTTTTGCTGTGGCCGCAGGCCTGGCTCTTTCCTGTCTTCTCTTCGTTCTCGCTTGCGCCTACTCGCCGGTGATCTGCAAGGACTACCTTCACCCGGCTCACGGCGACGGTCGCCTGAGCCCGACTGTCCAGGAGGCGAATTCGCGGCCCGAGAGCGGCAGGCTTTTACGGATCATCGAGCTTCAAGGCTTCATCTTCTTCGGTAACGCGAATCGACTGACCGAGCGCGTTCGCCAGTGTCTCATGGGGCGCGGGCTGGCGGTGGGTGGCGCCCTTGTGCTCGACTTCACGCGGGTTATAGGGCTCGATTCGGCTGCGGTGTTCGCCCTTTCCAGAATACAGCAGCTTATAGCGGCTGCCGGAGCCGATCTCGCATTTGTGGTGCCGACGAGAGAGCTGGCGCATGCCCTAAAACAGGGTGGAGTGCTCGGCGAAACCGTGCCGTCCTTCCAAGAGCTTGCTCACGCATTCGAATTTTATGAGGAGCTTGCTTCTGTCGATCCCGCCCCCGCCATACGAGGAGAGCGGAATTTCGTCGGCCAGCTTACGACAAAGATCGGCGTAGCGGATGCGACCGCCCCTTTGCTTTCTCATCCACGAAGGCGCGAACGCGAACCTTTCGATGTTTCCAGTCCGGGAAGCGATGAGCGGTCAACAAGTCACTCGACGCCCATCTAATTAGACGCTATCGCTCAGATAATGTTACTCAACCGCTCACCTCATATTAGTGCCTACATGGTGCTTTGCGGAGCGAGCGTCGCTCTCGCGGCCGCGCTTGCCCTCGCCCCAACCCTCGCGCAGGCGCAAAACTACAAGGATGTGGCGCCGCAGCCCGTGCCGGCACCGCCGCCGAAGGCAGCGCCCGCGCCGCCTTTGCCGACCGATGTGCCGACGGGGCCTGCCGCGACGAGGACGATCATCCCGGCCGTGAAGGCGCTCGTCTTCGTGCCGGGCGTGCAAAACGTCGTGAAGAAAGGCGCGGTCGGGAAAGGCGTCGAGATCAAGGATCTGCCGCTTCTCGACGATCCGGCCTTTCTCGCCGCCGTCACTCCCTTCATCGGCCAAAAACTCACGCTCGCGCGCATCACCGAGATCACGCGCGAGGTGGTGAAGCAATACCGCGCCAAGGACCATCCGCTCGTCGACGTGATCGTCCCCGAGCAGGACGTGAACAACGGCGTGGTACAGCTCGCCGTCGTCGAGTTCACGGTCGGCAAGGTACGTGCCGAAGGCAATCGCTGGTTCTCGAGCGAGGTGCTCGTCGGCAAGGTGCATCTGAAGCCCGGCGAGCCTGTCGTGGGCTCGCGCCTTCTCGTCGATCAGGCGTTGCTGAACGACAGCCCTTACCGCTCGGTCGAGATCCTGTATGAGCGCGGCGGGGGCGCGGGGCAGACCGATGTCGTGCTCAAGACGACGGATCGCCTGCCGGTGCGCGTCTATGGCGGATATGACGATCAGGGCACGAAATCGGTCGGCATGTATCGCTACAGTGCCGGCTTCGGCTATGGGAATGTCTTCGGGCTCGACCATCAGCTCGGCTTTCAGGTCACATCGAGCGCCGATCTCCTTTCGGGCAACCCCGACCTTCCGGGCCGGCAGCACGATCCGCGCTTCCTCTCGGAATCCTGGAACTACACGGCGCCGCTTCCTTGGGACGACAAGATCACCTTCTTCGGCCTGCACGCCGAATCCGTGCCGCGCCTCGCGAACACTTTCAACCAGGTGGGCCTCACCGATCAGATCAGCGCGCGCTACATCAAGCGGCTTCCGGTGTGGGAGAACTTCACCGAGGAGGCGCAGTTCGGCTTCGACTTCAAGCGCACGAACAACAACCTCGCTTTCGGCGGCTTGCAGATCAACAACACCTCGACCGAGGTCGACCAATTCGTCGGCCAATACAGCGCGACCTATGTCGACCCTTGGGGCTCGACCTCGCTCACCGCGGATGGTTACTATTCACCCGGCAAGATCACGCGCAACAACAATGATGCGGCGTTCCAGACGAGCCGGGCCGGCGCGCGCGCCGAATATCTTTACGGGCAGGTGGTGGGCGAGCGCCTCACGCCGATCCCGAAATTCGGGCTTCTGCCTGAAGGCTTCATCTGGTCCGTGAAGGCGACGGTGCAGGATGCGAACCGGGCGCTCCTGCCGAGCGAAGAGCTGAGCCTCGGCGGTGAGAGCTCGCTTCGCGGCTACGACCCCTATCTCATTCAAGGCGACAAGGGCTGGATCGTCTCGAACGAGCTTCGCGCGCCGGCCTTCAGCATCACGGCGCTCACGCGCGGCGACAATCCGTGGAACGACCGCATCCAATTCTTCGTCTTCCACGATATCGGGCGCGTCTGGAGCCTCGTGCCGCAACCCAACGAGTTCGCGAGCACGACCTTGGCGAGCGGCGGCGCCGGCTTCCATTACACCATCGACCGCTATGTCGATCTTCGCTTCGATTGGGGTTGGCAGCTCACGCATATCCGCTTCGACCCGCACCCACTCGGCCAGCGCGGCGACCTCTCGCTCACGGTGGCGTTCTGAAGGTGCCTTCGGCCACCGTCCATCATTAACGGGCCGGCGTTTCCGCCTCCCCCGCGACGCAGTCGCGGGCCCACCACTTCCTGGGCCCCCTTCCCGAGGCTCGCCTTGCGAGCCTCGCCGGGGGTGACACGGTGGTGGTAGGGTCATTCCCGGCCGAGCGCGCCGTAGGCGCGTGAGGGGAAGGGAACCCATCTTTTTCGCCGTTTCGCGGCGGATGGAGGCCTATTCCTCGTGCGCCCCCGCGCGCCTCGTCGATTTGACGCGCGAGCGTCGCGCCTTCGAGGCGAGGCGGCGCTCCTTCGAGGCGCGCGTCGGCTTCGTCGGTCGGCGCGGACGGGGAGGGATGGCGGCCCGTCGGATGAGCTCGACGAGACGCGCCAGAGCCTCTTCGCGATTGCGCTTCAAGCTGCGCTGGGTCTGCGCATGGATGACGATGACGCCATCCTGCGTCGCGCGGCTCCCGGCGAGGCGAATGAGGCGTGCCGCGACGTCTGGCGGAAGCGAGGGCGATCGGCGCGCGTCGAAGCGCAACTGAACGGCGGTCGAAGAGGTGTTGACGTGCTGCCCGCCAGGACCTGAGGCGCGCACGAAATTTTCCGCAATCTCGCTCTCCTCGATCGCGAGATCGGGCGTGACCGCGATCATATACGCCGCTTGTCAGAAGGGGAGCGTGCCCCCGCGCCGGCCTGCGCATGGAGGCCGTGCCAACGCCCGGGCGACATCCCGAACGCTCGCCCGAAATGTCGTGTCATGTGGCTTTGATCGGCAAAACCCGAGGCCTGCGCGGCGTCGGCAAGGGGGTCACCCGCGCGGATCATGGATTTCGCCCGATCGAGGCGCCGCATCGTCAAATAGCGATAGGGGCTAGTTCCGAGCCGCGCCCGGAAATGGCGCGAAAGCGCGTAGCGCGTGAGGCCGGTGATCGCTTCGAGCTCTTCCGAGCCGACCATGCGCATATAGTGAGCATCGAGAAATTCGCGTGCCCTCTCGACCGCCAGCCGACACGGCGCGTCGGAAACCCTGCTCTTGGTGACGGAAGGGTCGAGCGCCAGCAAGGCCTGCGCGACTGAAAAGATGATTTGATCCCTTTCGATGCCTTCGAGCGGATGGTCGAGATCGTCGAGTGCCTGCAACAACGCTTCGAGCAACGGCCTGGAGGTCGAGATAGGAACACGTAAAAAGGGCAGGCCTCTCGCCGTTTCGCCGAGCGCATCCCTGAGAAGGCGAGGCTCGATATAGAGCATCTTGTAACGGAAGCCGCAACGCGCGCCGGCGCGCCCGTTATGCATCTCATCGGGAAAGATCACCACCACGTTGTTGGGCAGACTGTCGTGCCGCGCGCCGCGAAAGTCGAAGGATTGGACGCCGCTCAACGTGTATCCGAGCGCATAGGTGTCGTGCCGGTGGAGGTCATAGGCGTGGCCGGAGAATGAGGCCTCGATGCGCGCCACGCGTGCATCGGCCGGAGCCTGGCGGATCCAGTCGGTGGGGGAGGGACCGCACGATCGTTCAAGACGGGGTCTCGGGCGCGGGTCCAGATTCGTGCTCATGCGCTTCGATACCAAGATCGCCATCGTGGTTCGAGATGATCTCGCCACCTGGCAAAAACTCAATGTCGCCTGTTTCTTGTCGGGCGGGCTGGTCGGATCCAATCCCGGGCTTGCCGGGCAACCCTATGTCGACGCATCCGGGCAAGTCTATGGCCCGCTCGTCAGGCAACCGATCCTCGTGTTTTCTGCCTCGGCCGATGAGCTTGCGAAAGTGCTCCAGCGTGCGCTCGAGCGCGGTTTGAGGCCGTCGCTTTACACGAAGGGCCTTTTCGCGACGAGCAACGACGCCGACAATCGCGCCGCGGTCGCGCGAGTTTCGACCGAAGCGCTCGATCTCGCGGGGCTCGCGCTGCATGGCGAGCGCAAGGAGATCGACAAGGTGACGAAGGGCCTGGCGCTGCATTCGTGATTCCAGGGCCACTCCCGCCCATTTCCGCGAAAGCGGCTATCCACCCTTGCGGCAGAGGAGAAGGCCTGGATGCCCGCCTTCTCGCATGAGCGCAGATGTAAGCGTGCCTTTGGGGGTCATCGGCGGAGAGGTTGCGGCCCCACTGGCGCCGAGGACGAAATCGGTCCAAGATTCGAGCTTCCCGGGTCATTGCGCGACGAGGCCGACTGTGCCCCATGCCGCGCCGCCTTGCCGGAAGGAGAAAATGATGCGCGACCTTAACGAATCGAGCGTGACGGATGCCGTCATCGAGCAAATGGCCGCTACCACTGATGCAAGGTTGCGCGAAGTCATGGCCAGCCTCGTGCGCCACTTGCATGATTTTGCGCGCGATGTGCATCTGACGCCGCAAGAATGGCTGCAGGCGATCGGTTTTCTCACGCAGGTCGGGAAAGCCTGCACGCCGGCGCGCCAGGAATTCATTCTCCTCTCGGATGTCTTGGGCTTGAGCGCGCTCGTCAATCTGATGCACGACAAGACCGCGGTCGAGCAGGGGACGGAAAGCAGTTTACTCGGCCCCTTCTATCGTCAGGATGCGCCTTCTCTCGCGCTCGGGGATACCATTGCCGGGAAGGCCGCGGCCGGCGAGCTTCTCGTTTTCGGGCGCGTGACCGATCGCAAGGGCAAGCCTTTGCCGCAGGCCTCGGTGCAAGTCTGGCAGACGGATGAGGAGGGAGTCTACGACCTGCAAAAGGGCCAGGGAAACACCATGGATATGCGCGGCAATTTTCGTTGCGACGCGGCCGGGCGTTTCCATTTCCGAACGGTGAAGCCGCTCGGATATCTCATTCCCATGGATGGTCCGGTCGGCAGGCTCGTGCACAGCCAGGACCGGCACGGATTCCGGCCGGCCCATATCCATTTCCTCGTAAGTGCGGAGGGTTATCGCGAGCTCGTTACCGCGCTTTATCTCGCCGATGACGCACATATCGATTCGGACACCGTGTTTGGTGTCTCGAAGGCGCTCATCACTTCACCGCGGGAGGCCGACCCCGAGGCGCCGGTGAAAGGCATTCCCTCCATCCGTTATGATTTCCGCCTCGGCATCGCGGCCGCCGAAGCGGCCGGGCGTGTCGGCGCGGATCCATCGCAGATCGTTTCGGCACATTGACGCGCGCCCCGCGCCGAGCTGACCGACGCGCAAGAACGCAATGATGTCTCTCCTTCTCCCGACGACCGTCGTCGGCAGCTACCCTCAACCCGGATGGCTGGTTGATCGGGAGCTTCTGCGCTCGCGGCTCGTGCCGCGCGTGGGCGCAACCGAGATTTGGCGTGTGCCCGAGCCCTATTTGGAAGAGGCGAAGAGCGACGCCATCTTACTCGCCATTCGCGACATGGAGCGCGCAGGCATCGACATCATCACCGATGGCGAGATCAGGCGCGAAAGCTATTCCAACCATTTCGCCTTGGCGCTCGACGGGATCGATGCTGAAAATCCCGCCGAGGTCGTGGGCCGGACGGGCGCGAAGACCTCGGTGCCGCGCGTCGTCGGCCCGATCCGCCGATCGCGCCCGATCGAGCTTGCCGATGCGCAGTTCCTCATGGGCAACTCTTCCCGGGCCGCCAAGGTCACGCTGCCTGGACCCTTCACCTTGTCCCAGCAAGCGAAAAACGAACATTACGCCGACGAGGCGGAACTTGCGTTCGCGTATGCGGACGCGGTCAACGCCGAAGCACGTGACCTCATGGCGGCCGGCGTCGACGTGATTCAGCTCGACGAGCCCTGGCTGCAGGCGCGTCCGGAGGCGGCGATGCGCTTCGGTGTCACGGCGATCAACCGCGCGCTCGCTGGCGTCGATGGCCAAACCGTGGTGCATCTGTGCTTCGGCTACGCCGAGATCGTGCGCGACAAGCCGAGCGGATATTCGTTCCTGCCACAGCTTTCCGATTGCATAGCCGATGCGATCTCGATCGAGGCGGCACAGCCGAAGCTCGACCTTGGCGTGCTGCGCGACCTCGCGGGCAAGAGCATCGTGCTTGGCGTGATCGATCTGGGCTCGCGCGAAATCGAGAGTGCCGAAGAGGTCGCCTCCCGCATAAGACGCGGCCTCGAGTTTCTCGCGCCGGAGCGTCTCATACCTGCTCCCGATTGCGGAATGAAATATCTGACGCGCCCCCAAGCCTTCGGCAAGCTCCGGGCCTTGGCCGAAGGAGCGGCTCTCGTGCGCCGCGAACTCGCCGGCTGATCGCGGTTTAGACCTTTCAATTCCAACGCAACAAGGAAATCACGATGCGACTGATGAGCTTTCGCCGCGCCGACGGGAAGACGAGCTGGGGAATTGCCGATGGCACGCAGGTCATGGATTGCGGCGCGCTCGCGCCGAGCCTGCCGCCAAGCCTTCGCGCGGCGCTGGCGAGCGGAAAGATCGCCGATGCACGCAATATAGAGGCACTTCTCGCGGATGCACGCGGCGCACCACGCCATGCGCTCGACGCGGTCACTTTTTTGCCGCCCATTCCGGATCCCGACAAGATCATCTGCGTCGGGCTGAACTATCTCACGCATATCCGGGAAGGCGGGCGCGATGTGCCCAAGCAACCGACCATCTTCACGCGGTTTGCCAATACGCAGGTCGGCCATATGCAAGCGCTGATCCGGCCATCGGCTTCGGAGACGCTCGATTTCGAAGGCGAGATGGCGGTGGTGATCGCAAAGCGGTGCCGCCACGTTAAGCGAGTGGACGCCCATGCCGTGGTGGCTGGCTATAGCTGCTACAATGACGGCTCGGTGCGGGAGTGGCAAAGGCATACGAGCCAATTCACGCCAGGCAAGAATTTCCCGTGTACTGGCGGTTTCGGTCCTTGGATCACAACGCCGGACGAAGTCGGCGATATCGCCGACTCGACGCTCACCACGCGTGTGAACGGTGAAGAGACACAGCGGGCCACCATCGACGATCTCGTCTTCGACGTGCCGGCGCTCATTGAATACTGCTCCACCTTCACGATTCTCGAACCGGGCGACGTGATCATCACGGGCACCACGGGCGGTGTCGGTGCTTATCGCAAGCCGCCGCTCTGGTTGAAGCCCGGGGATGTCGTGGAGGTCGAAGTGAGCGGCGTCGGGGTGTTGCGCAATTTCGTCGTGCAGGAGGGGGCGCCCAGCACCTGAGGGAAACCCGGCTCCGAGCGATCAGGTCGTCGCGCAAAGCAAACGGGTCGAATTGTGAGACGAGGCCGAAAGAACACTGTTTCGGCCTCTCGTGCCCTTTGTTGTTATTTTAGACAACTCTCGGATTTGGTCCGCGTTCAAGGTCGCGCCTCGGCTATCCTGGGGATCAGGCCGGCATCACACTCGCAAGCCGGCAAACAGGGGGCACCCCGAAATATCCGCGCGCCGACAGGACAACTTTGTTGACCGCCTGCCCTGGAATTTCCTAACTTCTGTTAATAGTCCCCTTCTATTAATAGTTTCTTGGGGATTGGGCTTCGACTCGCATGTGGCGAGCAAGGATGGACGTCTAATGCGTCAGAAATGGCCAAATGGGGCCGGCCGAGGATCGGCGCGATCACGGGGACCGGCGGCTTTCTCGGGCAACGGCGTGCGCGCGCCAGCTTGCGGTCTGTTCCTCTTTCCCTGTCGGACAGCTCGGCACGGATCCTGCTAATTCGCCTGAAACGCGAAATTTCGTTCAACAATGAGAACAAAGAGGCGAAGTGGTGGGCGAATTGGGTCAAAATGAACCGGGCGCAAATCTCGCCTTGCAGGCGGCCACGCCGCAAAATGCGGAGATGAGAGGCGTCGCCTCGGCCCGCGCCGGCGCGCACCTGCAACTCGTGACAACGTTGCGGCCGCAAAAGGTGACGGCAGTGTTCCTCGGCCGTGGCGGATTGTTCCAGGAAGGCCTCACCTCGATCTTGAACGACACGGATTTTCGCATCGCGGCCTCGGCTTGCAAGGCCGATGAAGTCGAGCTCGCCCTTGGCGCCGACGAACGTCTTTTGCTGATCGTCGACGCGGGCGATGATCTGAACAACGCTGTCGAAGAAATCGAGCGCTTCAGGCAGAAATACCCCGTCGCTCGCGTTGCCGTTCTCACGAACGCCGATCAGATCGGCAGTTTGCTGATGCTTTTCCGGGCGGGTGCGCATGCGTGCTTCGCCAGGGGCGTGACGCGCGACGTTCTCCTCAAATCCCTCGAATTGGTGGTGCTCGGAGAGACCTTCCTGCTGCCCGGCGTCCTACCCTTGGTGCGCCAGCCGAACGAGCCCAAAGCCGCACCGGCCTCGAACCGAGCGGCGACTTTGTCGGCGCAAGAGAAATGTGTATTGCGCTGCCTCGCGGAAGGCCATTCAAACAAGGTCATCGCGAACAAGATCGATATCGCCGTGGCCACCGTGAAGGTCCACGTCAATTCGATCTTCCGCAAAATCGGCACCAGCAATCGTACCCAAGCCGCCATTTGGGCGAGGCACAACATTGCTCCAGAAGACACGGCCGAAGATCGCGGGACCCGGCCGGCGATGGCGATGGAGCTGGGGGGGCCCGCGACCCCTTCGATCGAGGTACCCCCGGCGGCAACGATAGAGTTGGATGGGGCGCACCCGTCGCCTGATCTCGGGCAAAGCCGTGCATGTGAACTCAAGCCGAACGGCAAGGAAAAGCCGGCCCGCTCGGCGGCAATTGAGAAGGCTGCTTGCGCCGCAAGGCAGGATTCCCATCCAAAGCCAGGCGCGAGGCGATGCTCACTCGAGGGGGAAATCGATCGGCGGGCTCAACGGCGCCTTGCCGAGCAAGAGGAACGTCATGCGGAGCTGGTCGCCAGGACCAATCGGTTGCGCGAGCTGCGCATGGCGAGGGAAGCCGCCGCACGTGAGCCCGTGACGTGCCCCTCCGCGGAGCTTGCGGTCGAGCCGGCGCTCCTCCCGGTCAAGCCCGCTTCGGCGGGTGCCGAGGATCGGGGCTCACAACATTCGGGGATTCGCCTGGCATAAGGCGACGACGCTGCGTAGCGTGTTCTGCTTGTCGGTACCCGTGTAATACTCGTTGCGCACGAGGCGGCGCAGCTCCTCATTGGTGATGGCCGTGTGCGTGCAGGCCGGCCGAGCCATCTCCATCAGCCGAGACTCGCGCTGACCCGCCTTTGCCGTAATGATCAGCATGGCTCCGCCCGAAAGCGAAAGAGTAAGGGCGACGAGCGAGGTCATCACCAAAGAGCGGCGATGAGCCGTCGCGATCACCGGCACCGGTGTGCGTGCCTGCCGAAATGCGAACCCTCTCAACCATCGAGCCGCCCCCGCGTGCCGGTGAGGCGTCACGCTTGCCCGAGCGGCCCCGCGTGCGAGAGGCGAGGATGTCGAGGCAAGAGCGTCCATCACGCTCGGTATCAAAAGGGCATCGTCAGGCACATCACCGAAGCGGGCAAGAATCTCAACACCTTCTCCCATCGGAACGGGAAGCTCGCCGGCTTTGGCCAAAGCGACAGCACCCCGGCCATCGCCCTCCAAATGCGACGCGAGAGATATGGCATGTTGTTCGTTGAGCGCTCTGATCGCCGCGTCCGCCCGAGCTTCGCCCTTTTCGGTGCGCGAGAATGCGAGCGCGAAGAAATAGGTCATGGTGCCATTTCCTCCTGCGTTCTGTTCTGTCCTGGCGCGGTGGAGGATACCCACGACGAAAGCTTGGAAAGGCGCCCGCAAGCGCTTCCTTTCCATCCTCTCCGTCGTCGCCCCGCCGCGCTGGCGTTTCGATCAGCTTGAGGCCATCGGAAGGCCAGGTAGCGCGTAGGCTGACTTTAACGCGTGCCGCCTGAAGAGTCACGATCTCTGGCTCATTTGCCCGCTGGCAGCTCGCAAGCAGCTCGGCTTGTCTCGCAACGATGCCGCCCCCGAGACAGGCGTCACACTTGAAAACCGCAAGATTTATAGGAGGAAAACTCCAGGCATAGGCATAGTCATTTTGGCTTAGACGAGATCGGGTCCGCGTGCGGTGCGGCAATAGAATCGCTCGATCGGACGAACCGGATGTCGTCTGCGTCCCAAATAGCTCCGCCCGCGATCGCTGGCTTCCGGGCGCGATAGGGGTCGAAGTTCAAAAAAAGCTAGGCATCCGACGGATGGTCGCGTATGAATTTACCAAACGAGAACCGCTGGGGGAATGTGCGGTCAATTTGGCTCTTCGGAGGAGGAACCAGCAAATGCCAGGGAAATATCCAAGGACATTCGATCATCCCAAGCTCAAGGAAGCGTTCGACCTGCTTCGTGATGGATGCATGGACCGCCGCGAATTCGTGCGCGTGGCGGCACTTCTCGGAACTTCCGCCGCGGCGGCCTATGCGATTGCCGGTCTTCCGGATCCCGCTTACGCGCAAAACGCATTGCCTTTCCCGCCTGACGATCCGAAAGCCAAATCCGGCGGCATTCTGAAAGTCGCGATGGAAGTCCAGAAGATGGAGGACCCGGCGACCTATTCCTGGGTCCAAATGTCCAACCAGACGCGCCACACCATCGAGTATTTGTCGATGACAGGGCCCGACAACATAACCCGCCCGATGCTCGCCGAAAGCTGGAAGCCGACCGAGGATCTCAAGACCTGGACGTTCAATCTGCGCAAGGGCGTGCTGTGGCACAATGGTGAGGAATTCACCGCCGATCATGTCGCCTGGAACATTACGCGATGGCTGGACCCCAAGACGGCCTCGTCCAATATCGGTCTCTCGTTCGCGAGCGCGATGGTCGAGGATTCAGACGAGAAGGATGCCAAGGGCAAGCCGCTCAAGAGGATGATCAAGGGTGCGCTCGAAGTCGTCGACAAACACACGCTTCGGCTCAACCTGAACAAATCGGTGCTGTCGGTTCCGGAGGATTTCTACAACTACCCGACCGCCATCCTGCATCCTTCCTTCAAGGCGCCACTCTCCGCCAACATGATCGGCACCGGGCCCTTCGCGCTCGCCGAGCTCAAGGTCGGGGACCGATGCATCCTCAAGCGCGTCAAGAAGACTTCCGACGGGAAGGAGTTCAAATATTGGGGAGGCAACGTCTATCTCGACGAAATTCATTACTACAATTTCGAAGCCGACAATCAGCTGAGCGCCTTTGCTTCTGGCGATGTCGACACCCTCTACGCCTTTGGCGTCGAGCAGATCGACATGGCGAATCCACTCCCTGGCGTCGTGCATGTAGCGCGCACGGCCCAGACGATCTGTTGCCGCATGAAGGTGACCCAAAAGCCGTTCACCGACAAGCGCGTCCGTCAGGCGATCGTCAAGGCTGTCGACAACGCGGCCGTGAAGTCGCTAATCTACACGCAAGGGGGTGATGTCGGCGAGAATCACCATGTCGCGCCGATCCACCCTGATTACGCGCCGCTGCCGCCGCTGAAGCGCGACGTCGCGGCCTCGAAGCAGCTTCTTCAGGAAGCCGGGTTCGGAAACGGGCTGGAGGTGACCATCGATGTGGGCAACACCGATGGACCCTGGCATCAGACGGCGTGCGAGGCCATGCGCGACCAGATGAAGGAGGCGGGCATCAATATGAAGATCAACGTGATGCCGGCCGCCAAATACTGGGAGATCTGGGACAAGACGCCGTTTGGGTGCACGGCGTGGACTCATCGTCCGCTCGGCACCATGGTGATGTCGCTCGGCTACCGCACGGGTGCTCCCTGGAATGAGAGCAGCTATTCGAATCCGGAATTCGATAAGGCGCTCGATGCTGCCGAGGGAGTTCTCGATCCCAATGAACGCAAAGGAAAGCTCGCGGTGGCGGAAAAAATTCTGCAGGACGACGCGGTGATGATCCTGCCGCTCTTCCGTCCGGTCTACACGATCGTCACCAAGAATGTGAACGGCTACGAGGGCCACCCGACCCAGTACCACCAGTTCAACAAGGTATGGAAGACTTGATTCCCTTCGATCGCTCCGGGAGCTGAGCTTCTTGGAGGCGAACCTGCAAGCCCGAACGGGGGCCGCCGATCGTGCGGCCCCGGCACCGATAGGCATGGGGCTCCCGATCCTCGCGAGAACAAGCCGGGGCGGTCTCGCCCTGGCCGAGGAGAATAGCATTCTTCACATGCGCGAGATGGTCACGCCCTCGAGGCAAGAGTCGCCTTCGGGCCCGAGTCATTGTGGAGCGAGCCGATGCTCAAGCTGATCGCCAGCCGCCTCCTGCAGATGCTGCTCATCATGGGGGTGGTCTCAGCCCTTTTGTTCTTCATCTTCGATAGCGACAAGTTCAAGAAGCAAATCGCGGTCGCCGAGCTCGGCGGCTTTGCGGTCTCGGCACTCTCGGACCAGGATTATCAGGGTTGGCTCGAGCGAAAGGGCCTCAACGTGCCCTTCTATGAGCGCTACGCCAAATGGGTCGGCGGAATCCTGACAGGCGATCTCGGCAAATCGTACCAGACGAACGAGCCGGTGGCGACGCTCGTCGCCGATCGGCTGAAGAAGACCGGCATCCTGGGATTTTGGGTGTTCGCGCTCATGATTCCACTCTCGCTGACATGCGGCATCATCGCCGGCATGAAGGAAGGCTCGGCCCAGGATCGAATAACCTCGTTCATCTCGATCGTGACCACGTCCCTTCCGGAGATCGCAACGGCCGTGGTCTTGATGTCCGTCTTCGCGCTCTGGCTCAAATGGTTTCCGGCCAATTCCGCCATGGTCGGCGGCTGGAACTGGCTGGCGCTGGTCCTACCCGTGATGACCCTCGTGCTCTACGATTTCGGCTATGTGGCGCGCATGACGCGCGCCTCGATGGCCGAGGTGATGACCTCCCAATATATTCGTACCGCCATCCTCAAAGGTTTGCCTTACAAGCGCGTGATCTTGCGTCACGCCTTGCGCAATGCGCTCATCGCGCCGTTCACGATCATCGTGCTGCAGATGAACTGGCTGCTGTCGGGCGTGGTGGTGGTTGAGTTCTTCTTTCAGTATGCGGGCTTCGGCAAGCTTCTGCTCGATGCTGCGCTGTTCGGCGACATTTACGTCATCCAGGCCGCCACCCTCGTCGCGGTGTTCGTGGCGGTGCTCTCCCAGATCATCTCCGATGTGGGCTACTCCTTCCTCAATCCGCGCATCCGCTTCAGCTGAGGGAGAGCGAAATGGCCGCAATTACCTCCATCCCCGTCTCGCCGAGCGCGCCCTCTCTCTTGAAGACGTTGCAGCAACCGCGCGCGCTGATCGCGCTCGTGTTGCTGATGTGGATTCCACTTACCTTGTATGTGATGCTCGCCGGCGCGATCAGCGAGACGGTGCGGCCTTATCTGCTCCTGCCGGCCATTCCGGCCGCCTTTCTGCTTTACGGCATCGCCGTCACGTCCTGGCGAGAATCTCCCATCGCCGTCATCGGGCTGACCTTGATTTTCTTTTGGCTCATCATCGCGGTCACGGTGCCGTTCTTGCCGCTTGTCGATCCGGACAAGCCGATCGCGCCTTTCGCACCGATTGGAGCCGTGAAGAACAACCATTATTTCGTTCTCGGCGCGGACTTCAAGGGAAGGGATATGCTGGCCCGCACGCTCTGGGGTTGCCAGCGCGTGCTCGTTTGGGGCGTTACGGCGACATTTGTCGCCTACGTCGTGGGCTGCATGCTCGGGCTTTTGGCGGGCTATCTCGGAGGTTGGTGGGACCAGGCGATCTCGTTCATCGCCAACGTGCTCCTTTCCTTTCCCGTGATGGTTCTCTTCATCCTGATCATGAACTACCTCGGTGCGAGCGGCTTCAACATCGTCATCGCCGTCACCTTCGCCTCCGCGCCGGCGATCATGCGCATCGTGCGCGGCCTCACCTTCGACACCAAGAACCGCGACTACATCTTCGCGGCCCAGACGCGCGGCGAGCACCCGTTGCGCATCATGCTCTATGAGCTTTTGCCGAATGCGCGAGGCCCAATCATCGTCGATGCCTGCCTGCGGCTCGGCTACACCACGGTCGCCATCACCACGTTGACGTTCCTCGGTCTTGGCCTTCAGCCGCCCGACCCCGATTGGGGGTTGATGATCAAGGAAGCGGCGAATGTCGCGAAGTCCCCGCAGTTCGCCTACATGCTTCTCATACCGGCGCTCTCCGTGTCGAGCCTCATTCTTGGTTTCAATCTCATCGCCGACGGTTTGCGCGAAATGAGCCTGCGAGATTGAAAGAGTGGGAGGCAACTGCGATGGCCGCGAGCGATGTGACCCCCGTTCTCGAATGCCGTAACCTCTCGATTTCGTATTACACGCGCGCCGGAGAAATTCCCGCCGTTGTCGATTTCAACCTCACGCTCATGCCTGGGGAGGCCCACGGCATCGTGGGTGAATCGGGTTGCGGCAAATCCACGGTCGCCCTCGCCATCATGAACTTCATGGGAAAGAATGGCGGCATTGTCGGCGGCGAGATCCTTTTTGAGGGGCGCGACATGCGCAACATGTCGCCGGAGGAGCTGCGTCGCATCCGCGGCTCGAAAATCGCGATGGTGTATCAAGAGCCGATGGCGTCCTTGAACCCCTCGATGAAGCTCGGCGAACAGCTGGCCGAGGTGCCGATCTATCATGAAGGGGTCACGCGCGGGGAAGCGCTCGAGCGCTCGCAAAAAATGCTTGCGGCGGTGCGCCTGCCCGATCCGCAGCGGATTATGAATTCCTATCCTCACCAGATTTCGGGCGGTCAGCAGCAGCGCGTGGTGATCGCCATGGCGCTGCTGTCGAACCCGAAGCTCCTCTTGCTCGATGAGCCGACCACCGCGCTCGATGTGACGGTCGAGGCCGGCATTGTCGAGCTCATCAAGGAGATCTCGGCAAAATTCGGCACTTCGCTCATCTACATCTCGCATAACCTCGGCCTCATCCTCGAGACCTGCAGTCGCATTACGGTGATGTATTCGGGCGAGGCCGTGGAGAGCGGTGATATCGAAACCGTCTTCACCAGGATGCGTCATCCCTATACGCGCGGCCTGTTCAGCTCGATCCCGGTGCCGGGTGCCGACAAGAACATGCGACCTCTGCGCGCCATCAGAGGCCAGTTGCCGCTGCCTTATGCGCGGCCCACCGGCTGCTATTTCGGGCCTCGCTGCGACCACTTCGTCGCCGGACGTTGCGACCAGGGGATTTTGCCGATGCTGGCCGTCGAGCCGGGCTCATCCCATTTCGTGCGTTGCGTGCGGTTCAACGAGATCGATTGGAGCGTCGGCCCGGCCAAGACCGAGCAGCACGATCCGGTGGCGACCGGCGACATCGTCCTCGACGTCGCGGACATGTCGAAGCACTATACGATCGAAAGCAGCGGCGCTATTCTGCTTGGTGCCAAGAAGACAGTTAAGGCGAACGAAAAAATCACCTTTCGCGCGCGCGAAGCCGAGACCATTGCCATCGTTGGTGAATCGGGTTGCGGCAAGTCCACCTTCGCCAAGGTTCTCATGGGCCTCGAGGGCGCGACGGACGGAAAGGTCCAGCTCGGGGACGTCGATCTCGCCAATCTGCCGGTGCAGAAGCGCGACGAAAAGGTTATTTCCCGCCTGCAGATGATTTTCCAGAATCCGTTCGACACGCTCAATCCGAGCCATTCGATCGGAGCGCAGATTTCGCGGGTGATCCGCAAATTCGGCGTCGAGCGGGACCCCGCCAAGGTCGAGGAGCGCGTCAATCAGCTGTTGGACATCGTCAAGCTGCCGCGTGACTTCGCCAAGCGCCGACCGCGCCAGCTTTCGGGCGGGCAAAAGCAACGCGTCGGCATCGCCCGCGCCTTTGCCGGAGACCCGAAGATCGTCATTGCGGACGAGCCGGTCTCGGCGCTCGACGTGTCGGTCCAAGCTGCGGTCACGGGTT
>JAFBAS010000071.1 GCA_019247605.1 Hyphomicrobiales bacterium | reverse complement strand
ATCTTCGTGCCGGCGGGGCCGATGCTGAACGACCGCTATAAGGGCAATCGCGTGGGTGCCGGCACGCATAGCCGCAAATATTGGGACGAATACCAAGCCGGCAATATCGACAAGGCCGAATGGACGCGCCTCGAGCAGCGCATGACGCGCGCGCCCGGCACCTGCAACACCATGGGCACGGCCTCGACCATGACCAACATCGTCGAGGCGATGGGCTTGAGCCTTCCGGGCGCCGCCGCGATTCCGGCGATGGATTCCGGCAATGCCCGCATGGCCTCGGCGGCGGGCGCCCGCATGGTCGAGATGATCCGCGAGGATTTGAAGCCATCGCAGATCGTGACGAAGGCGTCGGTGATGAACGGCGTCGCCGCCTATCTCGCTCTCGGCGGCTCGACCAACGCCGCGATCCATCTCATCGCGATGGCGGGGCGCGCCGGCATCGCGCTCACGCTCGACGAGCTCGATGCGATGGCCCGCAAGGTGCCGGTGCTCGTCAATCTTTTCCCGTCGGGCGACAAGCTGATGGAGGATTTCTATTACGCCGGCGGCCTGCCGGCACTGTTGAAGAAAATAAAGGCGCATCTCAATCTCTCTGCCGTGACGGTGACGGGCAAGACGCTCGCCGAGAACATCGCCGAGGCGCGCTGCGAGGACGACGAGGTGATCCGCGACGTAAAAAACGCGGTCTCGGCGAAAGGCGCGCTTGCCGTTTTGCGCGGCAATCTCGCGCCGAACGGCGCGGTGGTGAAACCCTCGGCCTTCGGGGCAAAATTCTTCAAGCATCGCGGCCGCGCGCTTGTCTTCGACAGCAATGCGCAGATGCATGCGGCGATGCGCGACCCCGATATCGATGCCGACGAGAACACCGTGCTGGTCTTGCGCAATGCGGGGCCCGTCGGCGCCCCGGGCATGCCCGAATGGGGCAATCTGCCGATCCCGCAGAAGCTTCTGAAGCAGGGCGTGCGTGACATGGTGCGGCTCTCCGATGCGCGCATGAGCGGCACCCATTACGGCGCCTGTGTGCTCCACATCTCGCCCGAAGCCGCGATCGGCGGCCCTTTGGCGCTCGTGCGCACGGGAGACATGATCGAGCTCGACATCGAGGCGCGCAAGCTTCACCTCGACGTTACGGATGAGGAGTTCGAGCGTCGCAAATCAGAATGGAAGCCGCGCGAAACGCCTTATGAGCGAGGCTATGTGCGGCTCTACCAGCAGCATGTGACGCAAGCCGACAAGGGCTGCGACCTCGATTTCCTCGAAGGGAATGCAAAGACGCCGGAGCCAGTGATCTATTGAGGGGCGGCGGTCACGCAACCTGACCGGCCACTTCCGGCCGAGACGATCTGGATCTCTGCCTTCGCGAGGATGAGGGGATTACCGGTTTTCGCTCATTCCCGCCAAAGTGAGGATCGAGGCTCGGTACAACCTAGCCCGAATAAATCAAGCGGCTGCGACGGCCTCGATTTCGATGAGGAGATCCTCGGAGACGAGACTGGACACTTCGACCAAGGTGCTTGCGGGCCGCGGCCCATCTCCCATGAAGCGATCGCGCGCGCGGCGATAGGCCGCCACGTCCTTCACATCACGCATGAACACGGTGAATTTCACGATGTTGCGCACCGTGCAGCCGACCGAGGCCAGAGCCGCGCCGAGATTGCGGAAGACCTGATCGGCCTGCGCCTCGAGATCGCCCTTGCCGACGAGCTTTCCCTTTGAGTCGAGCGCGATCTGGCCCGAAACATAGATGAGGCGTCCGCCACGCACTTCCGCCACGTGGGAATAGCCGGTCGGCGTGGAAACCTCGGCCGGGTTGATGAAATTGATCATGGATCACGAGCCCTCTTTGAGGCGCTGGCGCGCCGATGACCTTGCGCTAGTCGCCCTCGCCGGGATTGGGCGAGAAATATTGCTCGAGCTTGTTCGGCTTCCCGTCGAACTCCTTGCCGTCCGGAGGACCGTCGCGCTTGATGGTGATGTTCGGCCAGGTTTTCGCGTAATCGGCGTTGAGCTTGATCCAGGATTCGAGTCCGGGCTCGGTGTCAGGCTTGATGGCGTCAGCGGGGCATTCGGGCTCGCACACGCCGCAATCGATGCATTCATCCGGATGGATCACGAGCATGTTCTCGCCCTCGTAAAAACAATCGACGGGGCACACCTCGACGCAATCCATGTATTTGCAGCGGATGCAATTGTCGGTGACGACGTAGGTCATTCAAGCTCTCGTTTGCAGCCCGGCGGGCCAGAAGAGGGTAAGCGGCATCCTTCATATAGTGCCTACAAAACCCGGCGAAACCGCGCAAGCGCTTAGATTTTCGTGCCCTGGCCCGTGATTTTGGCCGAAATTGCGCATTCGAGCGCGCCCGCGAGCCAGCGCGGACGAGCCGGCGTGCGGGGATGGTGAAAGCGCCTGATCCTTGTCTCTCCCCCCGGCAAGGTGTAGCGCTGCGGCCGGGGACGCGCCGCCAAACTCGATTCGAAATGATCTCGGAAAAAAAGCTCAACGAAACGAAAAAGATGGCGATCGTCGTCCACGATCTCGTGATGACGGCGCTCGCCGTGTTCGTGGCGCTCGAGCTGCGCTTCGACGAGGCGCGTCTCGCGGGATTCCTGCAGCATCTGCCGCTCATCCTCGCGCTCACGCTGCCTTGCGCGGCGCTCATCTATTGGGCCTCGAACCTTTATCAGTCGAAATGGCGCTTCGCCTCGATGCCGGATCTCGTCAACATCGTGCGAGCGGCGAGCTTCCTGGCGCTCGGCTTTCTGGTCATCGACTACGTGCTGCTGTCACCGCAGGTGCTCGGCCAGTTCTATTTCGGCAAGGCCTTCGTCATCGTCTATTGGGGCTTGCAGATATTCTTTCTCGGCGGGCCTCGCTTCATCTACCGCTGGTGGAAGGACCGCTGGCAAAAAGCCGTCGCGCACCGCGCGGCTCCCGCCGAGACCGCGCTCATCCTCGGGCGCGCGCAAGAGACCGATCCGGTGCTGCGCGCCATCCAGGCCGGGCAGGTGGGGCTTCGCCCGATCGGCCTCATCTCGCCGCGCGAAACCGATCTCGGCCACAGCATCCGCGGCGTGCAGATCATCGGCACGTATGCGGATCTCGAAGGCGTCATCTTACGCCTCGCGGCGGATGGCCGCACGCCGAGACGGATGGTGCTCTGCGCGAGCGCACTCGACTCGGCCGCTCATCCCGAAGACCTATACGCGCTCGCTCGACGCCATGGAATCGCGGTGAGCCAGACCCAGCCGCTCGTCGGGACGGAGGGTGCCGACGCGACGCCGAAGCTCGCTCCCGTCGCCATGGAAGACCTCTTGCTGCGCCCCGCGGTCGCCATCGATCGCGCCCGGCTCGAGCGCCTCGCGCAAGGGCGCAAATTCGCCATCACGGGCGGCGGCGGCTCGATCGGCAGCGAAATCGCGCGGCGTCTCGTGTTTTTCGGCGCGGCCGAAGTCGTGATCATCGAGAATTCCGAGCCGGCGCTGCACGCCATCATGGAGGCCCTGTCGCTCGGCGCGCCGAAGACACGCATCTTCGGAAGAATTTGCGATGTGCGCGATCGCGAACGTGTCTTCGCCGTGATGGCGGAAGCTGCGCCCGACATGGTGATCCACGCGGCGGCGCTGAAGCACGTCAACCTGCTCGAACGCGATTGGGTCGAGGGCGTGAAGACGAACATCACGGGCTCGATCAACGTCACCGATGCGGCGCTCGCCTGCGGCGCGCGCGCCATGGTCATGGTGTCCACCGACAAGGCGGTTCGCCCCGTTTCGATCCTAGGCGCGACGAAACGGCTCGCGGAAATGTATGTGCAAGCGCTCGAGGCCGAGCTCCAGGCGCGTGACGCGCGCCCCGAGCGCAGCCGCCTTCTGGCCGTGCGCTTCGGCAATGTGCTCGGCTCGGCGGGCTCCGTGGTGCCGAAATTCCGCGAGCAGATCGAGCGGGGCGGGCCGGTCACCGTGACCCATCCCGACATGGTCCGCTACTTCATGACCATCCCCGAAGCGTCCGATCTCGTCCTCACCGCCTCCTCGCACGCGATGCACGACGAACGCCACGGCACCTCGGTCTACGTGCTGAACATGGGCCAGCCGATCCGCATCATGGAGCTCGCCGAACGCATGATTCGTCTCGCCGGCCATGAGCCCGGCGACGACATCAAGATCGAGATCACCGGGCTTCGTCCCGGCGAGCGCCTGCGCGAGATCGTGCTCGGCGACGACGAGAAGACCGTCGACATCGGCATTCCGGGCGTGCTCTCGGCTCGCCCCGTTTTCCGCGCGGTCGACGAGGTGCGGGGCTGGATGGCGGCGCTCGCCGAAGCGGCCGAAAGGGAAGATTGGCCGACGGCCGCAAACGTGCTTGCGAGCGCGCTTCCGGATTATCCGGCGGGTGCCTTGGCCAAGGCACCGCTGCGCGCTTGACCGAGAGATGCGGCTTGCGCTCCTCGAGCCGGACATTCCGCAGAACACGGGCGCGATCGCGCGCCTCGCGGCGTGCCTCGGCGTTGCGCTCGACATCATCGAGCCGGCAGGTTTTCCGGTTTCCGACCGTGCCTTTCGCCGCGCCGGCATGGATTATCTCGAGCGGGTCGAGATCGCGCGTCATATGAGCTTTTCAGTCTTCGACGCCTGGCGACGCACCAACGCGTATCGCCTCGTGCTTGCGACCACCAAGGCCGATGTCGCCTACACGGAGTTTGCCTTTGCGGCGCAAGACATCGTCCTCTTTGGCCGCGAATCCGCCGGCGCGCCGCCATCCGTGCATGCGGCCGCCGATGCACGAATCCGCGTGCCGATGCGCGAGGGTCTGCGTTCCCTAAACGTCGCGCTCGCCGCCGCGATGATCGCGGGCGAGGCCTTGCGGCAAGTGGCGCTTCTCGCGCCGGCGGCAAGGGGCGCGCGCGCGTGAAACCCCGCGTGCTCATTGCGGTCACGCATCTACTCGGCGTCGGGCATCTCGCGCGCGTCGCCCTGATCGCTCGCGCTCTCCACGAAACAGGCGCGAGCGTGCGGCTCGTCTCCGGCGGCAGGCCTAGCGCGACCGTCGATCTTTCGGGCCTCGATGTCGTGCAGCTCGCGCCTGTCCATTGCGTCGGCGCCGATTTCAAGACTTTGTGGGGCGAGAATGGCGGCATCGTCGACGAAGCTTATCTCGGCAAACGTCGAGACGCCTTGCTCGACGCGTACGCGCAATTCAAGCCCGATGTCCTGATCACCGAGCTCTTTCCGTTCGGACGACGACAGCTCGCCCCCGAATTCATGGCGCTGCTTCAGGCGGCTCGCGCCACGAGCCCCCGCCCGGCAATCCTGTGCTCGATTCGCGACATTCTCCAGCCGCCCTCGAAGCCGTCGCGCGCCGCGCAGACGCTCGAACGCCTCGGCCGCTTTTACGACGGCGTGCTCGTGCACGCCGACGAAAGCGTCATCTCGCTCGATGCTTCCTGGCCGGTCGACAAGGCGCTCGCGCGCCGCCTCGACTATACGGGCTTCATCGCGGATCGTGGGCGCGCCAAGGCCCTGCGGCTCGACGCGGAAAATGGCGGCGAGATCGTCGTGTCGGGAGGCGGTTCCGCTGCGGCGCTGCGCCTCTTCGATGCCGCGCTGGAGGCGGCCAAGGGTGACGGGCGACGCTGGCACATTCTTGTCGGCCACGGGATCGAGGAGAACAGATTCGGCGAGCTTGTCGCTAAGGCGCCCGCGAATGCGAATGTCGAGCGCGCGCGGCGCGATTTTCCCTCCCTCCTCAGCGTCGCCGATGTCTCCGTGAGCCAGGCGGGCTACAACACCGTCACCGACATCTTGGCGACCGGCGCGCGTGCCGTGCTCGTGCCCTTCGAGGACGGCGGCGAGAAAGAGCAGCGCATGCGCGCCGAACATCTCGCAGCGCAAGGTCGCGCCATCGTGGTGCGCGAGAACGCGCTTGTGTCATCCACGCTGCTTCGGGCCCTCGACCAGGTGATGTCGCTGCCGCAGCCAGGCTCCGCCGCGACCATCATGCTTGACGGGGCGGGCGTGGCCGCAAGGAAGATTGCCGCCGCATCCGCTCGCGCCCTCGCGGTCGCTGGCGCTTGGGAGAAGCTGCACATGGCCCTCGAGGAGATCGCCAAAACCGGCGAGACCCTCGCGGTCTGGTGGCGCGACGACGACGTGGTCGCGCCTTCGCCGGCACTCGATCGGCTTTTGGCCATGAGCCAACGCTTCGACGCGCCCGTGGCACTCGCCGCCATTCCACTTCTTGCGACCGAGGCGCTTGCCGAGCGCCTTGCGGGCGAGGCGCGCGTCGACATCATCGTGCACGGGCTGGCGCATCGCAATCATTCGCCGCAAGGCCAGCCCTCCTCCGAGCTCGGCATCGGGCAACCCCTTCTCGACCGCATGGCGGCGCTTTACGGCGCGCATCAGCGCTTGCGCCGCCTTTTCGGCAACAAGGCCGTAGCCATGCTGGCTCCGCCGTGGAACCGCATCGGCATGGATCTCGCCGAGCGCCTCCACGAAGTGGGGTTTACGGCACTTTCCACGTTCAAGCGGCGGCGCGCCCGGGAGGCGGCCCCGGGTGTGTTGCAGGTGAACACGCATGTCGACCCGGTGTTCTGGCGCGGACATGGCGGGCTGCGCGACGAGGCCGCCATGCTCGAAGATATTGCGGCGCTCGCGCTCGAGACCGTCGCGCATAAGCCGGAGGACCGCGAGCCGATCGGGCTTCTCACGCATCATCTCGAACACGACCCTTGGGTGTGGCGTTTCGTCGAGGAATTGCTGGGCTTCCTTGCCTCGCACCGAGCCGTGCGCTTCACGAGGCCGGCGGAGTTCGTCGCCGAGCAGAAGGTGAGAAGCGAGGCGTGAGGGAGTGTAGCCCAAAAGAAAAACTTATCTAGGGGATCGTTGCGATTGGGATTTCCCTACTCCCTCACGAGCTCGAACCGGTCCACATCGACGAGGCCTTTGTCGGTGATCTTGAGGTGCGGGATCACGGGAAGCGGCAGGAAGGCAACCTGGAGGAAAGGTTCGGGAAGCACGCAGCCAAGGCTTCTCGCGGCTTGGCGCAAGGGCAAAAGCGCCGCGCGCACCTCCTCGAAGCCAACAAGGCTCATCAACCCCGCCACCGGCAAGGCAAGCTCGGCAATGACTTTTCCGGCGAGCGCGACCGTGAAGCCGCCCTCGATGTCCTTGAGGCGATTGACCGCAACCGCCATGTCGCCCTCATCGGCGCCGACGACGCAGATGTTGTGGCTGTCATGGCCGACCGATGAGGCGAGCGCGCCCCGCGCAAGACCAAAGCCATGCACGAATCCCACGCCGATGTTGCGATTGACGCCGTGGCGGGCGACCACCGCCACTTTCACCGCATCTTGCGCGAGATCGATCTGCCTTGCGCCTTGCCGGAAGGGCAGTTCGAGGCTCAAGCGTTGCGTGATGATCTTACCCGGCGTGATGCCGATGACAAGCGTCGAGGCGGTCGTTCCGGGCGCCACAAAATCCTCAGGCGCGACGCGCTCCGCCTTGATGCTGCCCCGCCCGACGGGTGCGATCTCGCGACGCGTCGCGAAGCAAGCCGCATCGACCGGACGTCCGGCCGCGATCACCGACGCCACGGCGCAATGGTCGAGATCGGCGACAAGAACGAGATCGGCCCGATACCCCGGCGCTACAAGGCCGCGATCGAAGAGCCTGAAGGCGCGCGCCCCCGAGAGCGATGCCGCGCGATAGGCGCTGAGCGGGGTCGCACCGAGCTTGATCGCCGTGCGGATCATGAAGTCGAGATGGCCCTCCTCGGCCATGTCGAGCGGATTGCGATCGTCGGTGCAAAAGGCGAGATAAGGTGAATGCCGCTCGGTGAGGATTGGGACGAGGGCGTGCAAATCCTTCGATACCGAGCCTTCGCGAATGAGCACGGTCATTCCCTTCGCGAGCTTTTCCAGCGCCTCCTCGGCCGTGGTCGATTCGTGCTCGGTGCGCACGCCGGCCGAGAGATAGGCGTCGAGCTTCCGCCCACGCAGAAGCGGCGCATGGCCATCGATATGCGCGCCCTGAAAAGCCGCGAGCTTCGCGAGCACATCGCGGTTCTTCGCCAGGACACCCGGAAAATTCATGAATTCCGCAAGACCGATGACCTTCGGGTGGCCGATGAACTCTTCGAGATCACCGATCTCGAGCCTTGCACCCGACGTCTCGAGGTCGGTCGCTGGCACACAGCTCGAAAGCTGCACGCGAAGATCCATGACGGTCTCGGACGCAGCGGCAAGCGCGTAGCGCATTCCTTCTGGCCCGAGCACGTTCGCGATCTCGTGCGGGTCCCAGATCGCCGTCGTCACGCCATGCGCCAGAACGCAGCGGTCGAATTCGGTGGGCGTCAGGAGCGAGGATTCGACATGGCAATGCGTGTCGACGAAGCCGGGCACGACGATCTTGCCGGAAGCATCGATTTCGTGCGCGCCACGATACCCGCTCTCCACACCGACGATGCGATCTCCGCACACCGCCACGTCGCGCGCCTCGAGCGCTCCGGTGATGAGGTTGAAGATGCGTCCGCCCTTGATGACCAGATCAGCGGCGGCATTGCCGAGGCTCTGGTCGATGGCGCGGGCCAAAAAGGCCTCGTCATGCAAAGGCGCACTCATGCGCCATGATGGCGCGAGCCGTCCGCTAAACGCAAATTCGCATATCCGCTCTCTGCGAAGGCGTGAATTTCCGCTCTTGGTGTGTGGGTCCTGCGAACGCTGCCTTCGCGAGCAGAGCGGTTGGCCGCCTCTCGAGGATCAATGTCGCCTTTGGCTCGCGGTTTCCGCCCGCTGCCTCGGCATGGCGATGCGCCGGCCTGCCCCTTCCGGAAAAGCAAGGCGGGAATGGGCGGCCTTCATCAGGCCGAGTGTGGCGAGCACATCCTCCGGGAAAGCCGCGACGCGCCGCTGCGTCATGTCGACATGCAGCGACATGTGCTCGGACGTGGCGGCGAGCCAGCCATCCTGCGCATGGCGCATCTCCATGAAATAGTGAAGGCGCTTCTCGTCGAAATCGAGAAGCTGCAACGTCATGCGCACCTTATCGCCGAGGCTGAGCTCGCGGCGGTAGCCGATATGGGCCTCGGCCGTGAAGAGTGAGGCTTGTCGGCTGCGCACATAGTCCTCGCCGATCCCGAGGAGGGCGTAGCATTCGTCGACCGCGCGATCGAAGAGAAGCGAATAATAGGCGACGTTGAGGTGGTTGTTGTAGTCGATCCATTGCGGCTCGACCCGCATCGCCGAGGAGACGAAGGGCGCGAAAAAGACGATCGGCGCCTCGCGCTTTTCGGCCATGCTCTCAGGCTCCCCATCCGATGCCCTCTCGACGTCAAGCGGGCTTTCGCAGGCTCAGCCAAGAATAGGCAACGCCAAAGGATCGTCAAACGGCATGGCAGAGCCGAAGGAGCTCGAAAGGGCCGGCGGTGCCATGCGAAACCACGTCCCAAGGGCTGTTCCAGGCCTCGTTCCTTGCCGGTAAGATGTCGTGAAGCACGACCGCCTATGAAAAGGTCAGGGAACCGGGTCGCGCTCGCTCGAGCCGAGGCGGCCGGCCTTGGCAAAAACACGTTCTCGCTGCACAGGATAACCTCGAGAAGGGTTGAGATGAAGGCCGAAATGATGCCGAAGACCGAGCCGTTCCGCGTGAGGCCCGCTGCCGCGACCGTGGCGAAAGTCACAGAGGAGCTCGCCAAGCGCTTCGGCAATCGCCTCGTCACGTCGCAAGCGGTGCGCGAGCAACATGCCAACACGCTCACCTGGCAGAAAAACGAGCCGCCCGATGCCGTGGTCTTTGCCGAGAGCAGCGAGGATTGCGTCGAGATCGTGCGGCTTTGCGCCGCGCACCGCATGCCGGTGATTCCGTTCGGCACGGGAACTTCGCTCGAAGGCCACGTGAACGCGCCTTATGGCGGCGTTTCGGTGGATCTTTCGCGCATGAACAAGGTGCTGGCCGTGCATGCGCTGGACCTCGACTGCGTCGTCGAACCCGGCGTCACGCGCGAGGACCTCAACACCCATCTTCGCAATGACGGCTTGTTTTTCCCGATCGACCCGGGCGCCAATGCGTCGCTCGGCGGCATGACGGCGACGCGAGCCTCGGGCACAAATGCGGTGCGCTACGGCACGATGAAGGACAATGTGCTCTCGCTCAAAGCCGTGCTGCCGGACGGCACGATCCTGACCACTTCCACGCGGGCCAAGAAATCCTCGTCGGGCTATGATCTCACGCGCCTCTTCGTCGGCTCGGAAGGCACGCTCGGCCTCATCACCGAGATCACGCTTCGGCTGCAAGGCATCCCCGAAGCGATCGCGGCAGGCGTTTGCCCTTTCCCCAGCGTCGAGGCGGCTTGCGACGCGACCATCCTGACGGTTCAATCGGGAATTCCCGTCGCCCGCATCGAGCTTCTCGATGCGCTTTCGGTGAAAGCCGTGAATCTGCACGCAAAGCTCGAGCTTCCCGAGACCCCAGTGCTTTTTCTCGAATTTCACGGCAGCGACAGCGGCGTGAAGGAGCAATCGGAGCGCTTTGGCGAGATCGCCGAGGACCTCGGCGGCGGGCCTTTTGCCTGGGCCACTAAACCGGAAGACCGCAACCGACTCTGGAAGGCGCGCCACAACATTTATTGGGCGGGGTTTGCCTTGAAACCCGGTGCCACGACCTTCGCGACGGATGTCTGCGTGCCGATCTCCCGTCTTGCCGAGTGCGTTGAAGCGACCCAGCGTGACATCGCGGAGCTTGGCCTGTTGGCGACCATCGTGGGCCATGTCGGGGATGGCAACTTCCATACCGCCCCGCTCTTCGATGTCGAAAATCGCGATGAGATGAAACGGGTCGAGACTTTCGTCGAGCGCCTCGTCGAGCGCGCGCTCGCCATGGGCGGCACCTGCACGGGCGAGCATGGCGTAGGGCAAGGCAAGATGAAATATCTTGAAAGGGAGCATGGTGCGGCTGCGGTCGAGCTCATGGCGACGCTGAAGCGCTCGATCGACCCCTTGAACATCATGAACCCAGGCAAGATGGTCCTGGTTTGAAGCAAGCTTTTCGCGATCCTTGGATTCAGCGACCCTGTCGTCTCGGATCGGCGGCTCGCCGGCGCTCGCCCAGGGTGCGATGCGTCGTCGACGCTCCCGTGTCTTTATGCGGCGGCGCATGCGTTGCGAGACATGATCGAGGCATCGAGAGCGCCGTTCGATACTCGAGAGCGGAAGGCGCGTCCTGATCCATGCGCGACTTTTTCGTCATCGTCGGTTCGCTGTTGATCGCGGTGCTGCTCGCGGCATTTGCGGTGCCGCGCTTTATCGACTGGACACCTTACAAGCACAGGATCGAGACGCGCCTGCGTGAGGCAACCGGCGTCAACATTATGCTGGCGGGTCCGCTCAGGATCGAGATCCTGCCGAAGCTCGCCCTTAATGCGCAGGATGTGATCATCGACGCGAAGGAGGCGAAGGTAAGCGCCGCGCGGCTGCGCGCCGAAGTGTCCGTCGCAAGCCTCCTCGCGAAGGCACCGCGTCTCCTCTCACTCGAGCTCGACGGCGGGGTCGTCAAGCTCACCGAGGAAACGGCCACGGATCCCGCGGCCGCTCTCTTCCACCTGTTGTCGAAGGGAGATGCGCTCCAGATCGAGACGATCACCCTCAACACCATCGCGGTCACCCGCGTCGATGACGACACGCCGGTCGCTTCCATCGAGCATGGGGAAGCGAGCTTCCCGTCACGCGCCGGTGTCTTGCGGCTCGCCGCCGACGGCATGTTCGGCGCCTTGGCGGCTCGCGGACGCCTCGCCATCGGGCCACCTGACGAAAAGCTTGAGCGGCACGTATCCCTCGCCTTCGAAAGCGACAGCGAAGGCGACGATAAAGGCTGGCGATTCACATTCGAAGGCCAAGCCTTCGAGAAAGCCTTCGAGAATGGCCCTTCCCCTGTCAATTTCGGCGGGGCCGTGCTGCTGGCCCAAATTGACGGCGTGAAGCTGCGCGCCGGGGCTGGCGGTGCAAACGACAAGCCTTTGTGGCGGGCGCAAGCGAAGGCGCGTGGCGAGCTCCGCGCGCTGCGTCTCGAGGAGATCGAAATCACGCGCGGCGAGGCGACGCCCTTGCGCCTGACTGGGCAGGGCGGACTTGATCTTGCGGGCGATCCGAAGCTCACGCTCGAACTTTCAGCGCGCCGCCTCGCGCTCGATCCGCTCGTGGAAGCGAACGGCTTCGATCTCAAGGCGCTCGGCGCGACGGGTGCCTTTCCCCTCGGCCACGCACTAGAAGTGCTTGCGGGCCTCGTGACCGCATCGGTGCCGCCCGCGCTGAGCGTGGATTTCAACCTGCGCGCCGAGACGGTCGAACTCGCCGATGAGAGCTTCGGGAATTTACAACTCAAGGGGGCGGCGACCGCGGACGAACTCTCGATCTCGAGCGCGAATGCGAATTGGATCGGGCGAGGCGAGGTCGGCTTCTCCGGGGATGCGGCGGGTGCCGGCAAGGCTCTGGCGCGCGGGCATGTCGACGTGAAAGCGCAAGATGCCGCGGCGTTCCTTCAGGGTTTCGGCTTCGCGAGCGAGAGCGCCAATGCGCGCATCCCGCTCATGCTCGCCGGCGAGTTGAACGTGGACGCAAAGGGCACGAGCATCGAGGGGCTCGATCTCACGCTCGCCGGCTCGCGGATAACCGGCAAGCTCGCCCTGAACGCCGCGCCTGACGGCCGCGCGGTGCGCGTCGAGGCAGAGCTCGCGAGCCGCGATCTCGACCTCGAGAATTGGCCGCTGGGCGCGATTACGCGGGTCGTTCCGGCCTCGCTCACCGGGCGGGTGCAGATCCACGTCGATCGCTTGCGCGCCGGAAAGGGAGCTGGCGATGTCGGGGCGCTCGACATGTCGATATCGCGCCGCGACAGCGATACATCTATCGAAAAGCTCGAGCTGCATGGGTTCGAGGGGCTCTCGCTTTCGGGTGGGGGTTCGATCGGGGGGAGTGGATCAAGGTTCGACGCGCGCATCGCGGCGCCAAAGGCCGCGCCGCTCGTCGCGCTTTCCCGGCTTGTGCTGCCGCAGCGTGCCGTCGATGCCCTCGACGCTCGCCGCGCCTCGCTCGAGCCGCTCACGCTCGTCCTTTCCGCGCGTCGCGGCGCCACGAGCCCCGCGGTCGATGTGACGCTTTCGGGCACGGCCGCAACTTCCCGTCTCGACGCCAAGGCCACGCTCGATCCCGATTTCGCGCCGAACGCGGGGGAAGTCGCACTGGCGGCACCGGACGCCTCCACGCTCCTCGAACAGCTCGGCGTTACGATCACGAGGCCCGACCCTTCAAGAAGCGATTCTCTTGGGCGCGGCGAGTTGCGGATCGCGGCGAAACCGACCGACCCCGGGTCCTGGGCGATCACGGCCGCTTTGAATGCGGGCGCCGCGAAACTCGCGGGCGACGGCACGTTTCGTTTTGATGCAGGCGTTCCCGAAGGTCATGGCGGCTTGAGCGCCACGGCGCCGGATCTCGCGCTCGCGCAACGGCTTCTCGGCTTCAGCCGCAGCCTTGACGGCGACCAGCGCCTCGACATTGCGGGTGGCTTCACGCTTTCTCCCGACGCTCTCGCGCTCGAGCGCCTGAACGCAAAATTCCTCGGTATGAGCCTGAACGGTGATCTCAATCTCAGCCTTCAGGGCGAGGCTCGGCTCACAGGTGCAATTCGTGCCCCTTCTCTCTCCGTTCCCGCGCTCGCGGCGCTTGCGCTCGGCCCCATCCAGGCTGGGCAAGGCTTTTGGGCGGCCGCACGCTTTCCACCCTATCAGCCGCCCAGGCTTGCGGTCTCGCTTCGCCTGACCTCCGCGTCGATCGATGTGGGTGGCGGCCTTGCGGGACGGGACGGGAAGCTCAACCTCGATCTCGATGGGCGTGGGCTTGAGCTTGCCTCGGTCGGCGCCGACCTGGCGGGAGGCAAGCTCGATGGCGACTGGCGCATCGAGCGCGACGGTGGGCTCGCGCGCTCCTCGCTGCGCCTGTCGGTGGATGGTATCGACGTCAAGACGCTGGCGCCCGGAGCGGGTTTCGCGGGCAAGCTGTCGGGCAGGCTCGAGCTCGCCGGCGCCGGAGAAACTTTTTCGCAGATCGTCGCGAGCTCGGGCGGCAGCGGCAGCTTGCGGATCGCAGACGGTTGGCTCGAGCAGGCCTCGATCGGCGGCTTGCGGCGCGGTTTCGCGCGTGCGGTTGCCGACGACAATCTCATGGATAAGGCGCGGCTTTCTGCCGTGGTCGCCGCGGAGACAGCGCGCGGCGCGCTGAGCGGCGTCAATTTCGAGGCGCCCGTCGTCGCGACGAACGGCATTTTGCGAACGACCATCCCTCGTCTCGCCCTCTCGGACACGGACGGCGCCGAGGCGAGCGCGGCACTCGACCTCAAAACCGTTACGCTCGATGCACGTCTTGGGCTCTCGACGGTTTCGACCGACAAGCCCGAGAACCCCGTGCCGCTCGCGGCGGCGATCACCTGGAAAGGCCCATTTTATGCGCTTAAGCGCGAGGCTGACGCGAACGCGCTTCTTCAGGCGGTCTCGGTCGAGCGGCTGCGCATCGAGCTCGAGCGTATCGAGCTCCTTGAATACGACCAACGCGAGGAGGCCATGTTCAATCGGCGGCTGAAAGCCGGTCGACAAAAGGCGATGCCTTTGCCGGCACAGCCGGCGGACACCGCCGCGCCCTCGCCTGCGCCCTCGCCCTCGCCCTCGCCACCCGCCACGTCCGCTTCGAGCAGCGGCGCCGAAGGGGAAACCGCCGCCAGGGAGGGAGCACCCGCGGCAGCACCAACACTATCGGGCGCGCCCGCGCCCTCCGAAACTCCCGCTGTGCCGCCCCCGCTCGTGCGTGCGCCCCAACCGCCCACCCGGACGAACTTGGTCCCGTCAATCGAGGCCGCGCCGGGATCGCCGCAGCTCGCGCCCTTGCCACCCGAGATCGCGGTGCCGGCCGCACCTGCGGTGGCGCCGAATCCACCGCTTCGGCGACCTCAAACGCCAAAGCCGCCACTTTTACTGCATTCGCCCGATTAGAGGCGTTTCATAGCGGGCCTGCCATTTCCCGCGTCAAAACAGCCTTCGCAATGTTCTTGGGCTTCGGCCCGCCAAGCGCCCAATCGAGAAGCTCGACCGTGTGCAGGACGGGCGGTGCTGCCGACCCACCCGCGCGCTCGCGATTCAGAAACCCTTTCGCGATTTGAGTGATGCAGCCGATATTCCCGGTGGCGACGATGTCCGGCTTCGTGCGCGCGATATGGCCGATCTTGCGATCGCGCAATTTTTCGGCGAGCTCCGGCTGAAGAATGTTGTAGACGCCGGCAGAGCCGCAGCAGATATGGCCTTCGGCAACGTCCTTCACGCTGAAACCCGCCTTGCGCAAGAGGTTCTTGGGGTCCTCGATAATCCTCTGGCCGTGCTGCATCGAGCAGGCAGAGTGGTAAGCGACGGTGAGGCCCATCGGGCGGCTCGGAGCCGGCAGATCGAGGTTCGTCAGATATTCACTGATGTCCTTTGCGAGCGCCGACACTTTCGCGGCCTTCGCCGCAAGCCGCGCGTCGTTGCGAAACATGAAGCCGTAATCCTTGATCGTGGTGCCGCAGCCGGAAGCCGTGATCAGGATCGCATCGAGCCCGCTCTTCTCGATTTCGGCGTGCCACACCTCGATATTGTGCGCCGCGAACGCATGGGAGCTCGCCTCTCTCCCCATGTGATGCACGAGCGCGCCGCAGCAGCCCTCGCCTTGTGGGAAAACCACTTCGATGCCCAGCCGATTGAGCAATCGAATCGCGGCCTCGTTGATGGAAGGCTTGAGCACCGGCTGGACGCAACCGTCGAGAAGCGCGACGCGTCCCTTGCGTGCGCCTTCTGCCGGGAAGACGCGGGGGCGCCGGGCCGGCCCCCGCGGCACGGATGCGGGCGCAAGCTCGAGCATCGCCGCGAGGCGCGCTCCGAGAAGAGGGAGCGAGCCCATTGCGCCTTTGAGCGGCTTTGCGAGGCGCGCGAACATGATCGCCGATCGAAACCGCGCTCGATATGGCAAGGTCGCTGCGAGGAGAGCGCGCAAGAGGCGATCGCTCATCGAGCGGCGGTACGTCTTCTCGATGTAAGCGCGCGCATGATCGACGAGGTGCATGTAATGCACGCCCGAAGGGCAGGTGGTCATGCAGGACAGGCACGACAGGCAGCGATCGATATGGGTCACTACTTCCGGCGTGGCCGGCTTCTGTCCTTCGAGCATGTCCTTGATGAGGTAGATGCGCCCACGCGGCGAATCGAGCTCGTCTCCGAGAAGCAGATAGGTCGGGCAGGTCGCGGTGCAGAAGCCGCAATGCACGCAAGTGCGGAGAATCTTCTCCGACGAGGCGTTGGCGGGATCGGCGAGCTGGGCCGGGGTGAAGGAAGTCTGCATGTTTTGCCGTCACGTCCCCGCGTGCATGCGCCCGGGTTCAAGCACACCCGAAGGGTCGAAGCTCGCCTTGATCGCTTGCGCAAGCTTCATGATGGCCGCCGGTTGAGGCTGGAACACGTCGACGGCGGCACGCACGGCCTCTGGCGCGCGCACCAAAAGCGCGTGCCCTCCGGCCGATCTTGCGGCCTCATGCACAAGCGCCGCGCTTGCGTCCTGCGCGGCCGAGCAGGAGAGCCAGACGAGGCCGCCGCCCCAATCGTGAAACCAGCGCGCCGAAAGCTTCGGGCCGAGCGCTTCGGTGAGCGATGGTGCTTTGCTGGGCGCGACCGAGATGCGCCAGATCGCGGTGTCGGTTGGCGAAGCGAGAAAGGTCGCATCGCGCACCTCGCGCCAAAGCCTCTTGCTTTCTTGCGTCTCGAGGATGCTGGCTTTGCCGAAATCGCGTAGCGTCTCGGCGAGCGCGCTCACCCGATAGCGAACGGCGCTTTCAAAGCCCTCGAGACGCAAAAGCGTGCGTGCCTTTTCGTCGCCGATGCCTGCGGGAAGATGGGCCGCCCCGGTCACCTCGAAAGGCGAGCCGAGCCCGGCCGAGAGCGCCTCGATGCCGCGCCGATCGGAAAGCCCGGGGATGACGAGCGTCGACTCGGTCTCAGGCAAGGGCACGAGCTTGAAGGTGACCTCGGTAAGGAAACCCAGCGTACCGAAGGCGCCTGCCATCAGCCGGGTCAAATCGAGGCCGGTTACGTTCTTCATCACCCGCCCGCCCGATTTCACCACCTCGCCGCGCCCGTTCACGAAGCGCGCTCCAAGAAAGGAGTCGCGGCAGGCGCCAGCCTTGATGCGGCGAGGGCCGGAAAGATTCGTAGCCGCGACGCCGCCGATCGTCGGCTCACCGCTCGTGCCGAGAAGAGGGCGGTAGTCCATGGGCTCGAAAGGAAGCCGCTGGCGATCTTCGGCGAGCTTGCGCTCGATTTCGGCAAGCGCGGTTCCGGCACGTGCCGCGATGACGAGCTCGGCCGGTTCATGCAAGGTGATGCCGGTGAGCGCGGCGCTCGAGAGCACGTCCTGTGTCTGCGTGAAGCGCCCCAGACCGCGCTTCGTTCCCGCGCCCACGATCGAGAGCGGCACGCGGCGTTCGCCGGCATCGGCGATGATGCAAGCGGCTTCGGCTTCGTTTTGAGGCGTGTGGGTCGTCATCTGAGATTCATCGCTCGCGGCCTGGTCGCTCGCATCGGTCAGGCTCGGGCATCGAGCGGGAACACCTTCGCCGGATTCAACCGCCAGGCCGGATCGAACGCCTGACGCACCCGCATTTGCTGATCGAGATCGATCTTCGAGAATTGGCACCCCATGAGCTCGCGCTTCTCGATGCCGACGCCATGCTCGCCCGTGAGGCAGCCCCCTGCCTCCACGCAAAGCCTCAGGATATCGGCGCCCGCGTCTTCCGCCTTTCGCTGCTCGGCCGGGTCGTTGACGTTGTAGAGGATCAAGGGATGCATGTTGCCGTCGCCTGCATGAAACACATTGGCGACGCGCAGGCCGTAGCTCGCCACGATTTCCGATGTGCGGCGAAGTACGTAAGGGAGCTGTCCCGTCGGCACGGTGCCGTCCATGCAGATGTAGTCGGCGACCCGGCCAGTGGCTCCGAAAGCCGATTTGCGGCCTTTCCAGATGAGCGCGGTCTCCATAGCGGATTTGCTTTCCTTGATCACCGTCACTGCGTGTCGTTTGGCGATCGCAATGATCTTGTCGAGTTCCGCCTCCATTTCGGCCTGCGAGCCTTCGACCTCGATGATCAGCATCGCCTCCACGTCGAGCGGATAACCTGCATGGGCGAAATCCTCGCAGATGCGGATCGCCGGCGCGTCCATGAATTCCATCGCGACCGGAACGATGCCCTCCCCGATGATGGCGGCGACGGCAGCGCCAGCCGCCTCGCTCGAGGAAAAGCCGAAGAGAACCGGCCGAGCGCCTTCGGCGGAACGCAAGATGCGCACTGTCGCCTCCGTCACGATGCCGAGCTGGCCTTCGGCGCCGCAGACGAGAGCGAGAAGATCATAGCTCGGCGCGTCGAGCGCCGCGCCGCCGAGATCCACGATCGTGCCGTCGACGAGGACGAGGCGCACGCCTAAAAGGTTGTTGGTGGTGACCCCATATTTCAGGCAATGGGCGCCGCCCGAGTTCATGCCGATATTGCCGCCGATGCTGCAGGCGAGCTGCGAGGAAGGGTCTGGCGCGTAGAAGAAACCTTCATCGGCGACCGCGTTCGAGATGGCGAGGTTGGTGACGCCGGCTTCGACCCGCGCCACGCGATTGGGGAAATCGATCTCGAGCACGCGGTTCATCCTGGCGACGCAGACGACGACCGCGTCCTCTTGCGGGATGGCGCCACCCGAAAGCGAGGTGCCCGCCCCCCGCGGTGTCACCGGCACGCCTTGCTCATGAAGGTAAGCCAGAACGGCCGAGACTTCCTCGGTCGAGCGTGGCAGCACGACAGCGAGCGGCACTTTTCGATACGCGGTGAGCGCGTCTGTCTCGAAGGCGCGGCGCTCATCGAGCTTCTCGATCACACCGCCCTCGGGCAAGACGCGGCGAAGCCCCGCGACGATCTCGGCACGCCGGGCGAGGATTTTGCGGTCGGGCGCGGGGAACGCGATCTCGGACATGCTTTACACTTCCCGAATTGCCGCCCGTGCGAATGACACCGAGCGGGCGAGCGAAGCGAGAGATCAGCTTAGCAGGCGCGCGCCTCGCGCTCAAAGCGCAGGATTTTCACGCCGACTCGCGGCAGGTCCAAATGCCGCCGTTCTGAAATTGGGCGCAAAACGTCGCGTCGCAAAGGCCTCGAATTCGCGGAGGTACCGAGGAAGAGTGATGCCGAAGGGACTCCAGAGGGAGTTCCCAACGTATTCCTCGGAGTCATTTTCAGTTGCGCCTATTTGGTCTAGGGTTCGTGGTCGGTTTGCGCGGATCCATGATTTGGATCGCAGGGCGCATACGAGGCCCTTGAGTGTCGGGCGAGGACAATCGTCGCCGCCAATCTCGCCCCAGGGCTCCGACGAGATCGGATGCACGCGACGTTCAGGCACGGGAGTGCGGCCCGCGATGACCTTCAGGACGAGCATCTGGAAAAAAACCGAAACGGTCGAGCTTACGCGAGGCCTGCTGGCTCGCCCGAGCGGGAGGGCGAAATGAATTGGCTCGATTTCGGTGCTGCCCTGTTCGGAATTGCCGCCGCGTTTTTGTGGTTCAGATCCGCTTTGGCGTTCCCAGTCATGCGGACTTATTGGGATCTCGACGGCCCGCCGCCCGATGACCACTTCGGTTTAGCCTTGGCGCGAGCAGCCGAGATGAATAGATGGGCCGCCCTGGCGACTGGGCTGTCGGTTTTTTGCGTTGCCCTGAAGCAGGCGATTGATTGGTGGCAGGGGTAAGCGTGCCGGCGCCAGAGTTTCGATGCAGCGGGTTGGCGAGAAACTACCAGAGATGCCGTCCGGAAGCGCGGAATCGGCGGACTGCTTCCCGATCGGGCCAGCGATAGTACGAGCCTGCAGTGAGGTCGAGCGGCCGGCGCTCGATGGAGCCGCTCTCCAAACCGTCAATCGTACGCAAGAGCAAGTCGGCTGCGATTTTTTTCGAGCGCAAGATGAAGGTGTCGAGGGTTTCCTCGGGATCGATCGGGAAGACCTCTTGGCCGCAAAGCTCGCCGGCGTCGATGTCCTCGTTGACGAAATAAATCGAGACACCCGCTTGTCGCTCTCCGTTTGCCATCATCCAAAAGCTCGGCATCACACCCCTGTATTGTGGAAGGATCGCGCCGTGAATATTCAAAATTCCGTGTGGCGGGAGATCGATGAGCGGGCGGCGGAATATCTGAGGGCAACTGACTGAGACCAAGAGGTCCGCCTGTTCTCGGCGCAAGCGCTCGAGAAATTCTGGTGCGTTTACGTCAGAGATCAACTCATAGCCCACGCTCTCACGGCGACAGACCGATCTGAGTGATTGTCCGGCCCGCTTTGCGCGCAATACGCGCTTGGCCAACTGAACGGTGGCTGCGGCGCCGAACGTCGCCAAGTAGCGCTTCGCCGCCTGTGTCGAGCTTTGGTTCTTGTAGAGCGGGGGCACAGAAACGACCCGCACCCGATGCGAGCGTGTCAAAACCGGAAGCACGATTTCGAAAAAACTTGGGAGGTAGAGCGGATCTTCAGTCGTGAGGAAAAAAATATTCATAGGAAGCGCCAGTTGGCCAGGACCGAGTCCATACGCCCGAATGGCAGCATCTTGAAGAGATGCTTCATACGCGGCGCAAAGTGTCGTCGACCCAAGCGCTGCGATCGCAGAAACATGGGCGAGACGCGACCTTTGAAATCGTCGGTCTCCTGGGGTGCGATTTCATAGGGGTGACAATAGACGATCGCGGGCCGGCCCGCGGCCGTGATGGAAGCCAGAGCCCAACCCAACAGAGCCTGCGGAAGAAGGCGAAAGTAGCCGCCACCGGCCACCGGCAGCCACAGCGCTCCGTAGCGCGTAACCGCAACCGGCACCTCGAGGAGAACCGCCCCGTTCCGCAGCCGCCCTTGCGAGGGACCGGCGGGCCACCCCGCGATCCCATAACGCTTGGTGCGCATAGGAAAGATCGATGAATCGATCTCAAATCCTGCTGCCGCCACCAGCTCCAGTGCCCAGAGATTTTCTCGACGGATCGAAAAATCCTGGGCCCGAAACATCGTGACCTTCACGCCGCCGGCGTCCTCGACGGTCTTGCGCGCGTAGTCGAGCTCGCGTCGCAACTCCGCGCGGCTCATCGCAAATAGCGGTCGATGACTGTGTCCGTGCGATTGGACCTCATGCCCGTGCTGCAGGAACGTGCGCACGAGGGCCGGAAATGCCTCCGCGACCAGTCCTTGAACGAAGAATGTCCCTTTCACCCCACAATCGTCCAACAGGGCCAAAAGACGGTTGCAATTTCGGAGCACCCGATCGGAGATCGGCGCATCGAAATCCACGCTCGACTGATACCAGTCTTCGACGTCGACCGTGAAGGCGCATAACGGGCCCGGCATCTTCGGCTCCCGCGGGGCGTAAGCCTCGACGGCAATATTGTGATAAAGCATTGTGAAGACCCACGAATAGCAGCCGTAATGGTTAAAAGTGTACGGTTAACCATAAATTGGATGTATTCGTGTAGCAATCGAAGTACTTGATTTTTAGCTTTTGGATTAGCGGGTCAGAAAGCTTAAGCAAAGGCGATTAATTCTTTCTGGGTAATCCGGAGATCTGCGCGGGCCGTGCGTGTTCGTTGCTGTACGAATTAGCCGACGTGACAAACACAGAAGGCCCCGCTCCGGACTTGGTGCTGCCGATCTGGGACATCATTTTCCGCGCCGCGCTTTACGGGGAGGAGCCGCGCCCTTGCGGCGTCGACGATCCGGACGTGGACGCCGACAACGAGCGCTCCTGGGCGGGCCAGCAAATCGCAGGGTTCCAGCGTTTCTTCCGGGCCCTTCGTTCGCCTTGGTTACGCGAGCCGCAAACCGTCTCCGCGGATGCGAGCGGCTCGCATGGTTCAGCTCGCGGCTAAGGGGTGGGGTGCCGGTTTCGTGTCGGAAGAGGCCTGCGCAAGGCCGCACACCCACAGCGCGAAGGCGTGGGTCAAGGCGAACTCGCCGAGGCGATCGAAGCGGCCGGGTGCTCCCATGTGGCCGCCGCTCATCTCGGTGCGCAGGAGCACCGGCTTTCCGGAAAGCGTGTGGGCGCGAAGCTTGGCAACCCATTTGGCCGGTTCCCAATAGGTGACACGCGGGTCCGCGACGGCGGCGATCGCGAGGACCGCCGGATAATGCCGGGCCTCGATATTCTCGAGTGGTGAATAGGCGAGAATGGTCTTGAAATCGCGCTCGCTCAGAAGCGGGTTTCCCCATTCGGGCCATTCGGAGGGCGTCAAGGGAAGGTCGGGATCGAGCATCGTGGCGAGCACATCGACGAAAGGCACTTCGGTGACGATGCCGGCGAAAAGCTCAGGGGCGCGATTGGCCGCGACGCCCATGAGCATGCCACCGGCGCTGCGGCCATTGGCGACGATGAGCCCGGCGGATGTGTAGCGTTTCTCGATGAGCATGCGCGCGACCGCCAGATAGTCCGAGAAGCTGTTTTTCTTTTCGCCTCGCTTGCCGGTCGTATACCAGCCCCAGCCTTTCTCGCTGCCGCCGCGTACATGGGCGAGCGCGTAGATCATGCCGCGGTCCACGAGTGACAGACGGTGCCCGAGAAAATTCGGCAGCACCGGAGAGCCGTAAGCGCCATAGCCGTAAAGCAGGCAAGGCGCGCTACCGTCGAGCTCGAGGCCTTTCCGATAAAGCAATGTCGCCGGGATCGCGGCTCCGTCGGGCGCGGTCGCACAAATGCGGCGCACGACATAGCGATCGGGATCATGGCCCGAAGGAATAGCTTGGCGTTTCACCAAGATGCGCTCGCGGGTTTCCATGTCGTAGTCGTAAGTCTCGGCGGGCCGCGCCGGCGTCGAAAGCGTGAAGCGCACGAGATCGGTGTCGAACTCCTCTCCCGCATCGAGACTGAGCGCGAAGGCTTCGCCATCGAAAGCGACGGCATGCTCTGCACCGCTTTCAAGCGCCCGGACGATGAGGCGCGGCAGCCCATCCTCCTGCTCGAGCCAGACGAGATGGCGCGCGAAGATCGCGTGGCGCAGCACCATCACGCCCGGCCGATGCGCCACGACGTCTCGCCAATTCTCAGGGCGAGGCGCCGCGAGCGGCGCTTCGACGATCTTGAAATCCTCGGCGCCGTCGCGATTGGTGCGAATGAAAACCGCATCCCCTCCGATCTCGACCTCGTAGCGGATTCCCGTCTGGCGCGCGGCGACGAGGCGGGGCGCCGTGTCCGGCCGCTCGAGATCGAGGATGAACGCTTCCGACGTCTCGTGATCGCGCACCGCGATGGTCGCGTGTCGCCCCGTGCGCTCACGGCGGATCGAGACAAACCACCCTGGCGTGGCCTCTTCGAGGATGAGCCCATCCTCGTGAGCCTGCGTGCCGATGCGATGACTCCAGATGGAGCGCGCGCGATGGTTCTGATCGAGCCTTGCATAAAGGAATGATTTGCCGTCGCTCGCGAAGACCACAGGGTCGCCGTGCAGGTTCAGGATCGCATCGGCGCGCGCATTCGGGATTTCATCCAGGAGGTCGATGCCGGTGACGAGATCACGGACACGGATGGTGAAGAACTCCGCACCCGCTTCATCGACCGCGTAGGCGAGGAGACAGTGATCGGGCGAATGGGTCGCCGGCCCAAGTTGGAAGAAGCGATGGCCGCGCGCGAGCGCCTCGCCGTCGACGAGCACCTCTTCCTCGCCTCCCGCCAACCGTTGGCGAACGATGCGGGGATGCTGCGCGCCGGCGAGCCAGCGGCGGTAATATCGAAAAGGTCCGGAGGGCACGGGTGCTGTCGCATCCTCGTCCTCTACGCGGCCCTTCAGCTCGTGTTCGAGTTCGGTGATCAGCGGAGCAAGCGGGGCAAGCATCGCATTGGCATATTCGTTCTCCGCGTCGAGATGAGCGCGGATGTCGGACGGCAGGGCCGAGGCATCTTGCAGCACCTCGCGCCAATTAGCCGCTTTTAGCCAAGAGTACGAGTCCTCGATAACAATACCGTGATGAGAAAACTGGCGCGGACGCATCGCGGCCAACGGCCCTTTCGGCCCACGCGCGAGGAGCGGCGCATTCATTTTGAAAACCTCACGCCGGCCGCGCAAAAGCGCCTGGAGTGGCCGCTTCGCGGGTATTTAGGTCTGCATAAGTCCTTGATAAATAGCATGTATTCCATCTTGCAAGTCGATCCCCCAATGATTTCTGGCAAGCGTCTTATTCGCTATTTGCGACGAATTCCAGCATGGCAAAGCGCCATTCTTCAGCAAATCTCCCAAGGCCTGGAAATAGAGTGGAGTGGACGGAGGGCTGTCGCAAGAAGTGTTGCACCGGCATCCATTTTAGATGTTTTTGCCCGTTTTGCACGATTGTTTCTCCGCAATGCTGAATCCGTCAGTTGAAATCGTAGAATACAAAGAGTAGATGAGCATCCGGCGACGCCGCGGGCGCGTGGCGCCGCTTTCCACGAAATCGTGATGAGTTAGAATCGACGAATCGCGCCATCTCTGTCTCCAGCCGACAGAATTGGACGGCGCCGGCTCGTCCAATGTTCCTTCACACCCGGAAAGGCTAACAATGGAACTGAACACTAATGAGAGCTCAACCCAATTCATCGAGCTCGCGACCGATATCGTCTCTGCCTATGTCAGCAACAATTCGGTGGGAGCTGGCGAGCTTCCGATTCTGATCAAGGACGTGTACGGCGCCTTGGCCCGCGTCACCAACCCGGAAGCGAATTCGCCTGCGACGAATGCGAAGCCGGCTGTACCGGTCAAGAAGTCCATCACCCCCGACTTCATCATCTGCCTCGAGGACGGGAAGAAGTTCAAATCCCTGAAGCGGCATCTGCGCACGCAATACGGGCTTTCGCCCGAGCAATACCGCGAGAAGTGGAGCCTCGGCTCCGACTATCCCATGGTCGCGCCGAACTACGCCGCGGCTCGTTCGCGCCTCGCAAAGCAAATGGGCCTCGGCCAGACGCGGACGAAGCGCCGGCGGTAAAGATATGTCCCCCGGGGGGCGGGACTCTGCGGAAATAACTTATGCTGTTTTTAGGAAGACAGGATAAGTAGACAAAACGGCCGATGGACAAGCGTCCATCGGCGTCATTTGCATTCTCCGATCTTGTGCATTCTCCGATCTTGTGCATTCTCCGATCTTGACCAGGCAGCGCGTCAGTGAGGAACGCCGAAACCGGCATCAAAACTTCGGTCGGAAGCCATGTTGTGGAAATTGCTGACGCGCTGGTATCCAGCCCGAAATCGCAGGAGGTGG
>JAFBAS010000066.1 GCA_019247605.1 Hyphomicrobiales bacterium | reverse complement strand
TTCGCCCATGGGGCGATCCTCTCGGCTGCCTTGTTCGCCGCCTATTTCGCCTGGACCGCGGGCATCGATCCCTATGTCGCGCTCATCGTTCTTGCACCGGTATTTTTTGCGTTGGGCTACGCGGCGCAGCGCTTCGTCATCTCGCCCGCGAGCCATGGTGAGGACCAGAACGTGCTCCTCGTTACACTCGGCCTTGCCATCGTGATCGAGAATGCGCTGCTCACCGCCTTCCACTCCGACACCCGCTCGATCGACGTTCCTTACGGCTTCGCAAGCGTCGATCTCGGCCTCGTCTTCTTGCCGCTGCCACGCGTGCTCGCGTTCACGGTCGCCTGTCTCGTCTCGGCTGGGCTCTGGTTTTTTCTGCACCACACCGACACGGGCAAAGCCATCCGCGCCGTTTCCAAGGAGCGCTACGGCGCGACTCTCGTGGGTATCGACGTCCCTCATGTCTACGCTGTCACATTCGGCATCGGCACGGCCTGCCTCGCGGTCGCAGCCTGCCTTCTCCTGCCGAGCTATTACGTCAATCCGCGCGTCGGGGAGGCTTATGTGCTCGTGGCCTTCACTGTCGTGGTCTTCGGCGGGATGGGTTCGGTGCCCGGCGCACTGATCGGAGGACTGCTCGTTGGCGTAATCGAGAGCATCACGGGGCTCTTCTTCGGCGAGAGCCTGGGTCAGCTCGGCATTTTCGTGCTCTTCATCGTGATTCTTCTCTTGCGTCCGACCGGCCTCTTCGGAGCGCGGGCGTGAGCGCCGCGCGCCCCTACGCGTCGATCCTCGCCGTGCTTGCGCTCGGCGCCGTCTTGCCGCTCGTGACCTCCTCCAACATTTTACTCAACGGCATGGTGGTCACGCTGATCGTGGCTCTCGCCGGCTATGGCTGGAATCTCCTCGGCGGCTATGGAGGTCAATTCTCCTTCGGCCATGCGGCCTTTTTCGGCACCGGTGCCTATGCCTGCGCGCTGCTGCAACAGCATTATGGCCTGAACGCCTGGGTCGCGTTCGGGGCGGCCGTCGCGCTCGGCGCGGCGGTCGGTGGCGGCATCGGCTATCTCAGCTTCCGCTCGGGGCTTCGCGGCTCGTATTTCGCCCTGGTCACGCTCGCTTTCGCCGAAGTCTTCCGCATTGTCGTCAACGCCTCTCCCTTCTTCAACGGAGCGGCCGGCGTCCTGCTCAAGCTGGATACGCGCCCGGGCAATCTTCAATTCGCGAGCCGCGCTTCCTATTGCGAGCTTGCGGTCGTGCTCGTCGGCATCGCCCTCGTGGCGACGCGCGCCGTCGAACGCTCGCGCTTCGGCGCCTATCTCGTCGCCGTCCGTGAGAATGAGAATTCCGCAAGAGCGCTCGGCGTCGACACGTTCAAGGTAAAGCTCAAGGCGATCTCGCTATCGGCTGCGCTCACGGCGGCGGCCGGTGCGTTCTATGTGCAATATTTCCTGCTCATCAATCCGGAGCTCGGATTCGGCACCTCCGTTTCCATCCAGGCGCTGCTCGCCCCGATCATCGGCGGTCTCGGCACCGTCTTCGGCCCGCTCGTGGGCGCGATCGCTCTGCATGAGCTCGGCGAATTCGCGCAGGGACTTCTTGGGGGACTTCCGGGCGCGGACATGGCGCTGTTCGGCCTCTCACTCATTTTGGTAATCGCGTTCGCGCGTGGAGGAGTGTTGAGCCTGGTACAAGCCCTCCGGTGGCGCGTCCCCGGAAAGCCGATCGAGGCCCGCCCGTGACCTTTATCCTCGAGGTCCAAGGTGTCACGAAGCGCTTCGGTGGATTGACCGCGGTCGATGAGGTGTCGTTGGCGGTCGAAGCAGGCAGTATCACCGGCCTCATCGGCCCGAATGGCGCGGGAAAAACCACGCTCTTCTCGCTCATCTCAGGTTTCGAACGGCCAAGCCAAGGCCACGTCATGTTTCGAGCCGAAGACATCACGGCTCTTCCCGCCGATCGCAGGGCGGTGCTCGGCATTGCGCGGACCTTTCAGATCGTGCAGCCCTTCGCCAAGTTGAGCGTTGCGGAGAACATCGCGGTCGGCGCGCATCTACGACACCGCTCACGTGACGAAGCGATCAGGAGTGCCCGAGAGATCGCCAAGCGCCTTGGTCTCGGGCCGATACTCGAAAAACCGGCGGCTTCGCTCACCGTCGCCGCTCGCAAGCGGCTCGAGCTTGCTCGCGCTCTTGCCACCGAGCCTGTGCTTCTTCTCCTCGATGAAGTGCTCGCCGGCCTCAACCCTTCCGAGATGCGCGATATCGTCCCGGTGATCCGCGCGATCCGTGACGTCGGCATTACCGTGATCATGGTTGAGCATGTCATGCAGGCTGTCATGAATCTCTGCGAGCGTGTGGTCGTGCTCAATCAAGGTCGCCTGATCGCGGATGGCAAGCCGCGGGAGGTCACGCGCGATCAGCGGGTTATCGAAGCGTATCTCGGAAAAGGCGCGGCGGCGCGGCTCGAGGCAGCGCATGTCTGACGCCGCGCTTCTCGAGGTCGAGGGCCTTGTCGCCGGTTACGGGGCAGCCGACGTCTTGCAGGGCATCGATGTCGCGGTCGCGGCGGGCGAGATGGTCGCGGTTCTAGGCTCGAACGGGGCCGGCAAGACGACGCTGAACAACGTGCTGAGCGGAATTCTTCGGCCGCGCGCCGGCAGCATTCGCTTCGACGGTCACCTGCTCGGGCGTGCCGCGCCCGCCGAGATCGTCGAGAGAGGCCTCGTGCATGTGCCCGAAGGTCGGCGGATCTTCCCGGACTTAAGCGTCGAGGAGAACCTGGTGCTCGGCAGCTATCGGCGTGGCAAGGCGAACAGGGCGCGTAATCGCGAGCGCGTCATGTCCATTTTTCCGCGTCTCGCCGAGCGCTGCCGGCAGCGGGCGGGCACGCTGTCGGGCGGTGAGCAGCAGATGCTCGCGATCGGGCGTGGGTTGATGGCCGAGCCGCGCTTCCTCATTCTGGACGAGCCATCCCTTGGACTTTCGCCGCTCCTCGTCGAGGAGATGTTCACGCTCATCCAGCGGCTTGGCGGCGAAGGTCTCACGATTTTGCTCGTCGAGCAAAATGTCGTGCAATCGCTCGCGATCGCGGCGCATGCGCATGTGCTGGAGAACGGGCGTGTCGTGCTCTCGGGCAAGGGCGAGGAACTGATGGGGGATCCGCGGCTTCAGAAAACCTATCTCGGGATGTGATCGATGGAGAGCTCAATGTCGCGTGCCATCGTCACCTCCGATAAAGCCTTCGCCGGCAATGCAGCCACCGACGCGAGCGTAGGCGCTGACTTCGAAACTTTCTCGACCGGACCCGTCAAGGAGGACCGATGACCATCGATTTCAAGCATCGCCTGTCGCAAGGGCGCATCGTCGTGGCACCTGGCGTCTATGATGCGCTCACCGCCTCGCTTGCCATAGGTTCGGGATTCGAGGCCGTGTATCTTTCAGGCGCCGCTCTCGCTTATACGCGGCTCGGCGCGCCCGACATCGGCCTTGTCTCGATGGCTGAAGTCGCCGAGACACTGAGCCTCGTGCGCGAGCGCATCGAGGCACCGATCGTGGTCGACGGCGACACGGGTTATGGCAATGCGCTCAATGTGGCGCGCGCGGTTCGCGCTTTTGAGCAGGCCGGCGCCTCGGCAATTCAGCTCGAGGATCAGACTTTCCCAAAACGTTGCGGTCACCTTTCCGACAAGACCCTGATCTCGGCGACCGAGATGGCAGGCAAGCTTCGGGCCGCCGTCGACGCGCGACGCAGCGAAAAGACGCTGATCATCGCGCGCACCGACGCCGTCGCGGGCGAAGGTTTCGCGATGGCGATCGAGCGCGCGCGACTCTACGCCGATGCCGGAGCCGATGTGCTTTTCGTCGAGGCGCCGAGGACGCGCGAGCAGCTCGGCGCGCTCAAGTCCGCGCTCGGCGATCGCTTGCCTCTCATGGCCAATATGGTCGAGGGCGGGCACACGCCGATCCTCTCGGCGCAAGAGCTGGAAAGGCTCGGCTTTCGCCTCGTCATCTTCCCGGGCGGGATTGTGCGCGCTATCGCGCGCACCGCGCAGGCCTTCTATGAAGTGCTGGCGCGCGACGGCGTGACCGACGCGTTTCGCGATCGCATGTTCGATTTCGAGGCGCTCAACGATCTCCTCGGGACCAAGGCCATTCTGGAACGCGGCCGCTCCTACGATGGGTCGGCGCCCCCGCGCGTCACCCGGCGGGTGGGGGCAAAGGCGTGATCGCGATCGATCCCGTCACGCTCGCCGTTCTCAAGGGGCGGCTCGAGCAGATTGCCGACGAGATGGACGCGACGCTTTATCGCTCGGCCTTCAATCCGATCATCGCGGAGGCGCGCGATGCTTGCCATGGTCTCTATCACGCACAGACGGGTGCCACCTTGGTGCAAGGCTCCAAAGGCCTGCCCATCTTCGTCGGGGCGATGTCGTTTGCGGTTAAGGCCGTGATCGACAAGGTCGCAAGGGACGGCGGCTTGGAGGAAGGGGACACCTTTCTCTTCAACGACCCTTACGAAGGGGGCACGCACCTCAACGATTTTCGTCTGGTGCGGCCGATCTGGCGAAAGGGGCGGGTCTTTGCCTGGCTCGCTTCCGTCGGTCATTGGCTCGACATTGGCGGCAATGTGCCCGGAGGCTTCAATGCCTCGGCGACGGAAAGCTTCCAGGAAGGCGTACGCATTCCCCCCGTGAAGCTCATCGCCAAGGGACGGATGAATACGGACATCCTCGCGATACTCGCCGCCAATACCCGCGTGCCGCAATCCAATTACGGGGATCTGAACGGGCAAATCAACGCGCTCGATCTCGGTGAACGGCGGGTCCATGCCCTCCTCGACGACTATGGCGAGGAAACGGTCACAATGGCGCTCGACATCTTCGGCAAACGCGCCGAGGCGCTCATGCGCGAGAACATCGGCGCTTTGCCCGACGGCACCTATTCCTTCGAGGATTATCTCGACAATGACGGGGTGAGCGAAGGAAGGCTCACAATTGCGCTCGACCTGACGATTGAAGACGACAGGATGCGGCTCGATTTTTCGCGCTCTTCCCCGCCCTGCGCCGGCCCGCTCAACATCGCACGCTCGACCGCGGTCGCTTGCTGTTACGTGGCGCTCAAGCACATCTTCACCGATGTACCCGCCAATTCGGGTTGCCTCGTGCCGATCGATTTCGTGATCCCCGACACGACGCTTCTCGGCGTATCGGCGCCGAAACCGGTCGGCGGCTACACGGAGACGATATTGCGCATGATCGGCGTCGTTTTCGGCGCAATCGCCAAGGCAGACCCCAAGCGCGCGACGGCCGCGTTCTTCGGCACCATCAATGCGCTTTCACTCGCAGGCTACCGCTCAAACGGGACGCGTTGGGTGATGTCGATGTTCTTCGGCGGAGGGCTCGGCGGCAACCCGCAAGGCGATGGTCTCAACCATGGCAACAACGCCATATCCACCGCGACGATGCCGCCCCTCGAAATCCTGGAGGCGGCCTATCCGGTGATGTTCACGCAATGGGCGCTGCGTCCCGACAGCGGCGGCCCCGGTCGGCATCGCGGTGGGCTCGGCGCGGTCTACGAAATCGAGGCTCTCGACGAGAACGGCGCGGAGGTGTTCCTGCTCGGCGAGCGCGGGCGCTTCGCGCCTTTCGGCGTGGCGGGCGGGGCAGAGGCTGCGCTCAATCGCTTTCTCTGGGTAACGGACGAAGGGGAAGTCACCGCGCCGCTCGTCTCAAAGATCACGGGCGTTCGCATCCGCAAAGGCCAGAAGGTGCGTCTCGAAACGCCGGGAGGTGGCGGCTGGGGCGATCCTGCGAAGCGAGGGAAGGCGCGGATCGAGCGTGACATCCGCGAAGGCTATGTCGAAACGAACGGCGCACCGGAAGGCAAATTCCTCGCTTCATCGAAACGAGGCAAGGCGGCGTGAGCGCGTCCGGCATGATCCTTCCTGGCGCTGCGAGCATCGTCGGCGTCGATGTCGGAGGTACCTTCACGGACCTTTTCTTCTTTGATGAGAAAAAGCGCGAGTTCCGCACCGCCAAGGTCGCTTCCCATCGCGGCGATGAGGCCTCGGGTTTTCTTGCCGGGCTCTCGAGTCTTGCTGGTCGAACGAGTTCTGGCGCCCTCGCGGATTTCGACGCGATCGTCCACGGCACGACGGTCGGCACCAATGCGCTCCTCGAACGCAAGGGCGCACGCATCGGCCTGATCACCACCAAGGGTTTTCGCGATGTGCTCGAGATGCGCCGCCGTGACCGCCCCCATACCTGGGGGCTTTGGGGCGAATTCGTTCCAGTGGTCGAACGCTCGATGCGGCTCGAGGTCGACGAGCGGGTCTTGGCCGACGGCACGCTTCGCAAAAAGCTCGATCCGGAAGAGGCGCGAGCGGCCGCACGCGAACTCATGCAAAAAGGCGCCGAGGCCATTGCCATCGTCTTCATCAACGCCTTCGCGAACCCTGAGAACGAACGCCATGCGGCCGAGGTGGTCCGTTCGGTCTGGCCCAACGAGCATGTCGCGACCTCGAGCGAAATCTTGCCGGAGATCCGCGAATTTGAGCGCAGCTCGACGACGGCGCTCAACGCCTATTTGCAACCCGTCGTCGGCTCCTATCTCGGCAAACTCGAGGCGGCCTTGTCCAAGGGCGGCTTCAAGGGCGCTTTCCACATCGTGCAGTCGAATGGCGGCGTGATGGCAACCTCGACCGCGCGGCGCCTGCCGGTGCGGACCGCGCTTTCGGGACCGGCGGCCGGCGTCATCGCCGCGAGCGCGCTCGCGCGCGCGGCGGGTCGGCCGAACGTGATCACTGGCGATCTCGGTGGCACCTCCTTCGACGTGTCGCTGATCGCGGACGGCCACACCGCGCTTTCGGCCGAGACCACCATCGATTTTGGCCTCGTCATCCGCACGCCGATGATCGAGATCACGACAATCGGAGCGGGTGGCGGTTCGATCGCCAGCGTGGACAAGGGCGGCCTCCTCCAGGTGGGACCGGAAAGCGCGGGCTCGCTTCCGGGGCCGGCCTGTTATGGCGGCGACAACACGCGCCCGACCCTCACTGACGCCAATGTGGTGCTCGGGCGCATCAATGCTCAGCGGCCGATCGGAGACAAGCTCGCGCGCCTCGATGTCGAGGCGGCGGTCGAAGCCGTCCTCGCGCATGTCGGGCGTCCGCTCGGACTTGATGCCGAGCGCGCGGCTGAGGCGATCATCAAGGTCGCGAATGCGCGCATGGCGGGTGCGATCCGCCTCGTCTCGATCGAGCGTGGGCATGATCCTTCGAACTTCACCTACATGCCGTTCGGTGGTGGCGGCGCCTTGCATGCGGGTGCGCTGATGCGCGAAGTCGGCCTCGAATCGGTGCTCGTGCCGCGCTTTCCAGGAATCACGAGCGCGCTCGGTTGCGTCATCGCCGATCTTCGCCACGATCAGGTGCTGACCGTGAATCTCGAACTAGACGGGCTCGACGCGGCGCTCCTCAATCGTCACCTCGCCGAGACTGGGCGCGCGGCCCGTGCCGTCGTCGCCAATGCCGGGGTCGCGGTCTTGCGCATCGACACGGTTTTCGAGCTCGACATGCATTATGTCGGGCAAACGCACACGGTGCAGGTGCGGCTTCCGGCGCAGCTCGATGGCGAGTCTATGCTGGCAGACGAGCGCACCGTTCGCTCGGCTTTCGAGGCCACCTATCGCACGCAGTTCAGCCGGCTCCTGCCAGGCGTCCGCGTGCGCATCGTAACTTTGCGCACCGCCGCGATCGGCCTGCGCCCACATTTCGATCTTGCGGCGCTCGCGCCGAAATCGAGCGGCGAGAATGCGCAGCGTGGCCTGCGTCGGGTTTGGTTCGACGATCGGTGGCATGAGACCGCGATCTTCTCGCGGCTCGACCTTGCGACCGGCGCGAAAGTGGCTGGGCCCGCCATTCTCGAGCAGCCGGACGCGACCACGATCGTCGATCCGGGGCTCGTGGCCGAAGTCGACTCCTATGGCAATCTCATCGTGACGCGGAGCGCGGCATGAGCGGCAAAATTCCCCCGTCGCGCTCGGCTCTTCTCCTCTGCGATCTGCAGAACGACTTCATCCATCCGAAAGGCGCCTATGGCCGCGCAGGCCTCTGCGCGCCCGAGATCGCGGCGATCCCGGAACGGGTGAGGGTTTTCGCCGACATCATGCGCGCGAGGGGCGGCTCAATCGTTTCCACGCATTTCACGCTCGTTCCCGGAAAAGGTCGGGAGCCTCTCATCTCGCCCCACCTCAAGGCACTGCGCCCATTCCTCGGCAAGGGAGATTTTGAGCCGGGCACCTGGGGACATCGGACTGTCGACATTCTCCAGCCGACCGATTTCGCCGTGGAGAAAATTGCCTATTCGGCCTTTTACATGACCCGACTCGAATGGGTGCTGCGCAAAGCAGACATCCAAAAACTCTACGTATGCGGCATCGTCACCAATGGCGGCGTCGCCTCGACGGTGCGCGACGCGCATCTGCGCGAGTTCGACGTCACGGTGCTCGCCGACGGCTGCGCCGCCTTCTCGCGCGAAACCCATGATGCCGCGCTCGCCTCGCTGGGCTCGCTTTGCCCCGTGATCACCATCGCCGCGGCCATCGCGGAAATCGGCATCCCGTGAGCGTGGTTGATGCGGCCGGCCGTGCCTTTACGAGCGAGGCGCCCGTTCTGATCGTGGGGGCGGGCGCGGCGGGGCTTTGCGCGGCCCTCGCTGCTCATGAAGCAGGTGCCGAGTGCGTCGTTCTCGAACGCGACGCGGTGCCGCACGGCTCGACCGCGCTGTCGGCCGGGTTGATACCGGCGGCCGGCACGCGCTTTCAGCGCGAGCGCGGCGTCGTGGACGAGCCTTCGCTCTTCGCCCGCGACATCTTGCACAAGGCCAAGGACGAGCCGCCGCGCGAGATGGTCGATCTCGTCGCGCAGGGTGCGGCGCCACTAATCGAATGGCTCGCCGACACTTATGGGCTTTGCTTCTCGGTGGTGGATGATTTCGACTACCCCGGCCACTCCGTCCGGCGCATGCATGGCTTGCCCTCGCGGTCCGGTGCCGAGCTTCTCGATCGCTTGCGACGTGCCGTCGAGCACGTGGACGTCCCGATTCTGACGAGCGCGACAGCCACCACGCTTTTTGCCGAGGCGAATGGCCGGGTGCGGGGCGTCGCACTGGAGCGGCCGAACGGTTCGAGCGAGGCTATCGCGTGCAAGGCCCTGGTGCTCGCCTGCAGCGGCTTTGGCGCCAACCGCGAGCTCGTGGCCCGCCATATTCCGGAAATGGCGAATGCCACCTATTTCGGCCATGCGGGAAATCGCGGGGATGCCGTCGCATGGGGCGAAAAGCTCGGAGCGAAGCTCGCCTTCATGTCGGGCTTCCAAGGGCATGGTTCGGTCGCGCATCCGCACGGAATTCTCATCACCTGGGCTGTCATCACCGAGGGCGGCTTTCAAGTCGATGCGCAAGGGCGCCGTTTTGCGAATGAGGGAAGCGGCTATTCCGAGCAAGCCGAAGCGGTTCTCGGAAATGTGCAGGGGACTGCCTTCGACATCTTCGATGAGCGGATCGCGGGCATCGCCCGGCAGTTCGAAGATTTTCGCAACGCCGAGGCCGCCGGTGCCGTGATCTCGGCTGCCACGATCCGCGAGCTCGCCACCCGTCTCGCCCTGCCGCACTCCGGCCTCGCGAGGACTTTCGAACAAGTCTCGGCGATGAAGCGTGGGCTGATCGGCGATCCCCTCGGCCGAAGCTTTTCAGGGTCGCCTGAGCTTACGGCACCTTTCAAGGCTGTGAAGGTCACGGGCGCTCTCTTCCATACGCAAGGCGGTTTGGTGGTAAATCGGGAGGCCCGCGTGCTGAAAGTCGACGGCTCGCCTCTTCCGAATTTGCTCGCCGCCGGTGGAGCGGCCGCGGGTGTCTCGGGTTCAACGGCCGCGGGCTATCTGTCGGGCAACGGCCTCTTGACCGCGACCGTGTTGGGACGCAGGGCCGGACAGCAAGCCGCGCGTTTGCAGCGGGTGTAAGCCGGTCGATTTTCGTTGCGCGCGTTCGCCTAATCGCGGGCGAAGATCCTGCGCAGCGAGCGTATGTTGCTGATCGCGATCATCGCGGGCAAGCGCAATGAGTGGAATGGATAATGCGCCGGCGGCAAGGTCGCGATCGGGAGATCGTCGTGGCGCAATCCTCGCAAGCGATCCGCTGCGAGCTTGCCCATGAGGGTCTGAAGCGCCACGCCACGTCCATTGCAGCCATAGGCAGCGTGCAGCCCTGGCTCGAGCGTCACGAGGCGTGGCAGATGGTCGAAGGTGAGCGCGAGCTTGCCGCCCCAGCGCGCCGAAAAATTGATCGCGCGAAGTGCCGGGAACAATGTGCGGGCATGGCGACGAATGCGGTCGAAGAGATCAGGCCGCTCGCGCTCCGTGAAGCTGCCGCGACCACCGATGATGAACCGGCCCTCATCGTCGCGTCGAAAATAAACGCCGAGCTGCATGAGATCCGACACGGGAAGCCGCGCCGGCAAGATGGCGCGGTCGAGCTCGGGCGAAAGCGGATCGGTCGCGATTTGATAGCTGGCCACCGGGATCATCGCGGTCTTCAAGGCAGGATGGAGGTCGCCCAAATAGGCGTTGGTGGCAAGCAGAACCTCTTTCGCGGTCACGCTGCCTTTTGCGGTCTCAAGGCGCCAATGGCCCTCCTCCCGCGTGAGCCGCCGAACACGCGAATTGCCGAAAAGCATCGCGCCCGAGGCCGCCGCGGCGCGTGCAAGCCCGCGCGCATAGCTGAAGGGCTGTACCATGCCCGAGCGGCGATCGAGCAAGCCACCGCGATAAAAATCCGTCCCCAGAAGGTCTGCCAAGCGGCCCTTGCCGAGAAGCTCGACATTCTCGCCACGTTCGCTGAGCTCGCCCGCGCGGCGCTCGATCCCGGCGAGTACCTTCGGTGAATAAGCAGCCTGGATCCAGCCGTCCCGATGGGCCTCGCATTGGATCTGGAAGCGCTCGATCAGTGAAAAAACCAGGTCCGCGGTGCCGGCACTGAAACGGTGCAAGGCTTCGCCACGCTCTCGGCCGAACTTCGTGATCATCTCTCCAGGATCGAGCTTCAAGCCGGCGATCACCTGTCCGCCGTTGCGGCCCGATGCACCAAAACCTGGTTCCTCGGCCTCGAGAAGCACGGGCTGCGTGCCGCTTTCCGCAAGATGCAGGGCCGCGGAAAGGCCGCAATAGCCGCCACCGACTATGGCCGTCTCCGCGCTAAAATGATCTTGCAGCTCGGAAAAGCTTGGCCGCGGCGCGGCCGTCTGGTTCCACAAGCCGAAGGGGCTCGGCATTGGCGCTTCGGACATATCGTTCACGTGCGACCTCTCGCGCACGCTGTCGAGGGCCGCCGGTGGCTCTTCAGTGAAGATCGTCGCCGGCGCTCAAACGACAGCGGCCGCACAGTGCCGCCGCTACATGCGCCCCGTCAAGGAATAGCGTCGAACGTCAAAGGTCCGTGCGAAATGCCGCGGCGGAAGCGGCGTTTCGTGCTCCTTCGGCAAAGCTAGCACGGGCTCGCGCCTCCCACGCATGAAAGCATGAGATCCGCGAGCCCTGGAAGTCGGTGTTGCGCGATAAAAGCGGATTGCTTCAGACGGACTCAACCGCAATGCATTGCTGTTTTCTTCTCGCTGCCCATTTCATTGGAGCGGGTCACGCTGACCTTCTTGCATCGGGTTCCCATACCTTCGCCAACCTTCTTCTTGACGACCTTCTTTGTGCCGTACGGCGTCTCTTTTTTCTTCACTGACACGTCCTCGTCGGCCTGCGCCATCCGGATTTGGGTGCCGTTCCAAGCGTTTTGCGCTTTGGCCATACCGCCCATCACCATCGGCAAACCAAGTGCAAGTGTCGCAACAACCATCGTAATTTTCATAGGAGCCTCCATCGAAACAGGTGGAGGCAGAACTGGCTTTCAAGGAGTTTGGTTCCGGCAAATCAGCAAAGTGCCTTGCCCGCAATCCGAACGATGGTTCTTAAAAGCTTTCGCCCAAGCTTCGACATTATGCGATGTCGATTCGCAAATCTCGGGCGTCAAGCCCATCTGAGAGATTGCCGCGGTGCACCACCCAGGGCCCGCTTGTGCTCGAGCGGGCGCGTTCTTCACTTCAAGCCAGGCGAGACGGAGCTGAAAGTGGCAACCCTCGAAGGAGAAATCGTGCCGAGCGAGCTTGCAGCGGAGGATCTCGAAGCCTTACGCGCCGCGGTCCGGCGCCTCGAGCGCGAAAGCCTGTCAACGCGCTTTGCGCAACTCGCCGGAAAATCGGCGGGCCTCTTCGATCGCATTCTGCCGCGCGCGGTCGCTGACGCGGCGTCGTTTGCGACACAGTCGGCATTGCGCGCCTCCCTCAAATTGGCGCTGAGCCCGAGCCTTTCTCGTTTGCGGGACAAAACAGGCCGCTGGCACAAGGCGCTGGCGACGCTCGCTGGCGCGACGGGTGGGGCTTTGGGCCTGCCGGCACTCGTTGCCGAATTGCCGGTCACGACGAGCCTTCTGATGCATGCCATCGCCGAAATCGCGCGGGACGAGGGGGAAGATTTATCCGCTCCCGAGGGCGTGCTCGCCTGCGTCGAGGTGCTTGCACTTGGCGCCGGGGACGGGGCGGAAAGACCAGGGGAAGGCTATTACGCGGTTAAAGCCACGCTCGCTCATTCGCTTGCCAGTCTTGGTCGGTATTTCGCGGAACGCGGCCTTGTTGAGGAGAGCGCCCCGGTTTTCGCGCGCGTGATGTCGAGCGTTGCGCAGCGCTTCGGCGTCGCCGTGTCGCAGAAATTCGCAGCGCAAGCCGTGCCGGTCATCGGCGCCGTCGGAGGCGCCGCGATCAATGCGGCCTTCATGTCCCATTTCCAATCCATGGCAAAGGGTCATTTCATCGTTCGCAGGCTTCAGCGCCTTTACGGCAGCGACCTGATCGCGGCGAGCTACGCGCGCATCAAGCTCGCCGAGGGACTTTAGACCAAGCACACGATGCTTCAGGAACGCGACAAAAGACCGGTAACGTAGGCGAGGATGCGCCCGGCCGTGAGCGCACCCAGCCCGGAGACGTCACGCGACGGCATGAGCTCCACGAGATCGAAGGCAGCGATCCTCCCCCGTTGATGAACGCCATCGATGAGCTCGAGCGCTTGCCAATAGGTCAATCCGCCCGGCGCACGGCCGATCACCGAAGGCATGATCGAAGGATCGAGCACGTCGCAATCGAATGTCACCAGCACATTGCTGCCTGGCGCGACGTGCTCGAGGACGACCCCTGCGCCCTTCGCGTGAATTTCGCGCGCTGAGACGAAGTTGACGCCGCGCGCCAAAGCCTCCTCGCGGTCCGCGGGCCGTGCCGAGCCGACACCTCTTTGCCCGACCGAGATGATGCGCTCGATGAACGCAAGCTCGGATGCACGCCGCATGGTGCTCGACAGGCCGAGGCGTTCGCCGTCGACCTCGTCACGAAAGTCGATGTGGGCGTCGAGCTGAAGGATGGTGAATCGGCCTCGACCCTCGAAGGCTTGAAAAATCGGGATCGGTACGGAATCGTCTCCGCCGATCACGACAGGCGTGGCCCCCCGGTCGAGCAGCGTCGAGATTGCCGCTTTGATGGTGCGGCGATTTCCGGCTGCGTCGGCTTCATCGACATCCAAATCGCCGCAATCGATCACAGTCTTTCCTGAACGGGCGAGCAGGGGGCCTTCGAGATCGAAATCATAATGCGACGCCATCGCTGAATAACGCGCCATGGCGGCGCGGACCACTGCTGGCGCATCGGCGCAATAAGGGCCGACGCTCGCGTAAGGCGTGGCGCAGCCAATGCCCAGGATCGCGACACCAGCGTCGGCGGATTTGAGATCGCGACAAGCCGGAACCCCGAGAAACGTGCCCGTATCACGGCTGCCGAACATCGTTCCGATATCCTTTTCCTGGCTGGACATGCGCTGGCTCCTCTCTAGAAACCCCCATTTCTTTAAAGTACGCGCGACCCAACGCAATATCCTCAAATCCCCATATCGTTCTGGAACCTCGTCCGCGGCCGGATCGTTCTTGAGGCATCTGCTTTTGGAAAGCCGACGCATGCGGGTTCGTGGATTCCAATTCTCACTTTTTTGCGCGACGGCGGCCTTGCTCGCGTTCTCGCTCGGCATCTGGGTTGCCCATGGGGGAGCGCCGGAAAAAATCGGACCGAGTGGTGACGGGCAGGGCGTCGCTCACGCAAAATCGGTTCGGGTGATTCTCCCCGACACGCTCGATGGACAATCCGTCCCTGGTCATGGAAGGGGCTTGGCGGATCGGGGTCGCGACCTCTCGCCGATCTTTCACTCGCCTCAACGTCGCGAGGCGAAAATCACATCTTCCCTAAGCGGCACGGCGAGCTCTCGAGCGCAGGACACGGGCGGGGATGCAACAACCAGCCAAACGTCGGCTTCGGCGAACGAGTCGGCTGGATCGGAAGCGTTCGACGACGGTGCAAGCCGTCAAGCTGCCATCAATGGCGATTCATCGCCGACGAGCGATCAGCGCTGGCTTCGCCACCTCACCTCAGGGACACGGCATGCGCGAAATGGCCATGCGCGTCATCCCTTTTATTTCGCGGGGCGCCGGGTCCGACCCAACTATGGCTTCGGGGCCTTTGCGCGGCTGACCAGTTCCGATCACGGTCGATGAGCTGAGCCGGGTTTAATCGTACCGTGAGAGGAGTCGCGTCGCGCCGGCCTGCGTGTGATTCTTCCAGCCATGGCGAGATCGGCACCCAGACGGGCAAGGGTGGCATCTTCGGCGACATCGCCGGGAGCGGAGTTCCCAAATTTCGTCGCGCCCCAACTTGCGCTCGCTGTCAAGAATCCGCCTCGTGGTAGTTCCTGGGTTCATGAGCTCAAGCTCGACGGTTATCGCATCCATGCGCGCCTTCAAAATGGAGAGGCTCGCCTTCTGACCCGCACCGGGCTCGATTGGACCGAGCGCTATGTGCCGACCGTAGAAGCCCTGCGGAGCGTGCCCGCCCAGCGCGCCTATCTCGACGGCGAGCTTTGCGCGGTTGGCCCGGACGGCCTCACGTCATTTGCCGAGATGCAGGCCGCGACGGATGGGCACAGCGTGGCGGGGCTCATCTATTTCGCCTTCGACCTTCTCTACATCGATGGCAAGGACCTGCGTGCAGAGCCCCTCACCGCGCGTAAGTCGCGACTCGAAGCCTTGCTCGACGGCGTCAGTCCTGCAATCCGTTACAATGAGCACCTCGTCGGTGACGGCGAGGCGATCCTTCGCGCCGCTTGCAAGCTCGACGTCGAGGGCCTTGTCTCGAAGCGCGCCGAGAGCGCCTATGTGCCCGGGAACCGTGGGCTCTGGGTCAAGTGCAAATGCCTCAATCGCGAGGAATTCGTGATCGTGGGCTGGACCGATCCCAAGGGGACGCGCCCCTATCTCGGTTCGTTGCTGCTTGGCTATTATACGCGGGATGGCCGTCTTCTTTATGCGGGCCGAGCGGGGACCGGAATGAGCGAGCGTGTTCTGGCGAGCCTTCATCGAAAGCTTGTGCCGCTCGCGGTGAAACGTATGCCCCTCGCCGCACCCCCGCCGCGGGACAATCGTTTCGGCGCGCCACTCGAGCTCAAGCGCGTGCATTGGGTTCGCCCTGATCTCGTGGCCGAAATCACCTATCTTACTTGGACGAAGGACGGGCTTTTGCGTGCCGTCGTCTATCAGGGCTTGAGAGAGGACAAGCCCGCTTCCGACGTGCGTCGGTGAGGAGCGGGGCGGTGGATCGCACGAGGTTGGAGCAACATCTCACTCTCGTCGATGACGAGATCGCCGCGAACGAAGAGCAAATGCGCCGCCTCTGCGAGCTGATCGCAAAACTCGAACGAGGCGGGCAGGACTCAAGGGAAACGCGTAAACGGCTCATCGCCCTTGAAGCATTTCAAGCGCTTCGCCTTGCCGATCGCGAACTTATCAAACAAGAGCTCGCGCTCTTTCAACAAAAACGGAAGAAGATCTGGTGAATCTATTTTGATCCGGTTCTCGCATTTGAGATAAAAAAACTTGTAGGTTATCAATCCTGGTTTTTGACGCGCGTGTTTTGCGAGATCGTCTCTTGATTTACACAATTCCACACGCGATGATCAGAGGCCTGACACGTGCAGGGCCGAGGCGCGGCGGTGTCGCTCATAACGGCTCGCAATGCAGGAGGACGATCGGAGGGGATGTTCCGCGAGAGGAATTCCGATGGATGTCGATCGGCCGCCCTTTGCGACGTCCGAATTTGATCATAAGCCGCGAGAAGAAGCGCCTTCCGGCAACGAGCTTCTGATCATTCGCGGTATCTCCAAGCAATTTGGCGGAACCCAGGCGCTTAAAGACGTCGGCACGTGCCTGAACGCGGGCGAGATCCTCGCGCTCCTCGGTGAAAATGGAGCGGGCAAGTCGACCCTCATCAAGATCCTCGCGGGCGTTTACACGCTCGACGCCGGAAGCGTGAGCTTTCGCGGCGCCGACGTGACGGCGGCGCTGCGCAAACTCCCCATCGCCTTTATCCATCAAGATCTCGGTCTCATCGATTGGATGACGGTTGCCGAGAACATCTGCCTTACGCTCGGCTTTCCGAAGCGACACGGCTTGGTCGATCGGCAGGGTGCGCGCCGGCGCGCCGCATCGGCACTCGAAAAGGTAGGTGCGGAGATCGATCCCGATCTGCGCATCCAGGATCTGAGCCGAACCGAGAAGTCGCTCGTCGCCATCGCGCGCGCGCTTGCGGCCGAGGCGCAAATCCTGGTGCTCGACGAGCCCACCGCTAGCCTGCCGGCCGATGAGGTCGCACGCCTGTTCGAGGCCTTGCGCCGCTTACGAGCGCGTGGCGTCGGCATGATCTACGTCTCGCATCGCCTCGATGAAGTGTTTGAAATCGCCGACCGGATGGTCGTGCTGCGTGATGGGCGGGTCGCCGGCGAGCGCGTCGTGGCTGAAACCACTCCCGACCAAGCCATCATGCTGATTGTCGGACGCGAGCCGTCGCAAGTTTTCCGACGGCCGGCTGAGCGGCGGGGTTCGCCCCGCCTGACACTCGAGCAACTCATGGTGGACGCGGTCGGCCCGGTGAATTGCGAAATTCATGCAGGTGAAATCGTCGGCTTTGTCGGCCTGCGTGGTGCAGGGCAGGAAAGCGTCGGCCGCGCGCTGTTCGGCGTCCTTCCGAGCACCGGAGGGAGCGTTCTGCTCGATGGACAAAGAATGGTCCCAGCCTCGCCGCGCGAGGCGATGAAATCGGGCGTCAATCTTGTCTGCGCGGATCGGGCGGGCGAATCCATCGTGACCAATTTGACCGTGCGCGAGAACCTATTCCTGAACCCGATCGCGGCCGGATTGAGCTTTTTCTCCATTGTGGGATCCGGCCGGGAGACGCGGGCGTCGTTGGATTTGGGGCAACGCGTCGGGTTGCGGCCGAACGACCCTAACCTCCCAATCGATCTCCTGTCTGGCGGCAATCAGCAAAAGGCGGTGGTCGGGCGCTGGCTGCACCTCGAAGGCAAGCTCTACGTTTTCGAGGACCCCACCGCAGGCGTCGACGTCGGCGCCAAAGCAGAGATCTATCTCCTCTTCGACGTGGCACTGCGGGCCGGTGCCGCCCTCATCATCGTGTCGACGG
>JAFBAS010000139.1 GCA_019247605.1 Hyphomicrobiales bacterium | reverse complement strand
CCGAGGAGCCGAGCGCGCTCGTCGAGCTTCGCTCGGGCGCGCGGCGCGAGCCCAATACGCGCGCGACCGCGATCGAGCTTTTCGACGACCTCGAGGCGGCAAGCCAGAACCGCTGGCCCTCGCTCGCCTTCGACCTGATGGCTGCTGGCTCCATCTTTTCGCCATTCCTCGCGGCGGGCTTCTACTACAAGACCTTCATGTGGCCGGCTGCCTTTTGGGAGAAGGTCTACGAGCCGCTGATCCGGCGGGCCGCAGGCCTGGGGCGCGCGCCCAAGGGTGTCGACCCCGACCATTACGAGAAGGCCTTCGCGTTTTGCGACGTGCTCGTCATCGGCTCGGGCCCGGCGGGGTTGATGGCGGCGCTTTCCGCGGCGCGCTCGGGCGCGCGCGTGATCCTCTGCGAAGAGGATTTCCGCCTCGGCGGGCGGCTCCTTTCCGAGCGCGGCATGGTTGCAGGCGAGACGGCACCCGATTTCGTGCGGCGCATCGAGGCGGAGCTTCGGTCGTTCCCCGATGTGCGGGTGATGACCCGCACCACCTTGTTCGGCACTTACGATCACGGCACCTATGGGGCGCTCGAACGCGTCAACGACCATGTCGCGCTCCCTCCGGCTTTCGAGCCGCGCCAGCGCGCCTGGCGGATGGTCGCCAAGCGCTGCGTCCTCACAGCGGGCGCGATCGAGCGCCCACTCGTCTTCGGCAATAACGACAGGCCAGGCGTGATGCTCGCGGGAGGGGTGCGCACCTATCTCAACCGTTTTGCCGCGAGACCGGGCCGATGCGCTGTCGTTTTCGCCAACAATGACGATGCGGCGGGCGTGGTCGCCGATCTCCACGCCGCCGGCGTCACGGTCGCGGCGCTCGTCGACCCTCGGCCCGAAACAGCTCCCTCGATCGCAGCGCTCGCCGAAAGCACCGGCGCGCGCTTGATCGCGGGCGGCGTGGTGACGCGCGCGATCGGCGGGCACGCCGTTCGTGCCGTCGATATCCGCGAAGCCAATGGCCGAACGAGCCGCGTCGCTTGTGACCTCGTCGCCATGTCGGGGGGCTTCAGCCCCAATGTGCATCTTGCCACCCATCTCGGTGGGCGCCCTGTCTGGGACGACACGATCGCGGGATTTGTGCCGGGCGACACGCCGCGCGCGATGACGGTCGCCGGAGCCGCGCGCGGCACTTACGATCTGGCCCGGTGTTTTGCGGAAGGCGCGAAGGCGGGTGCGCAGGCCGCAGATGCGGCAGGCTTCCAGACGCGGCCTGCCGCCGCGCCTCAAGTCGATCCGCAGAGTGCCGCCATGACGCCGCTTTGGCGCGTGCGCGGGCATAAAGCGAAGGCCTTTATCGATTTCCAAAACGATGTGACGGACAAGGATGTGGAGCTTGCCGAACGCGAAGGCTTCCGCTCCGTGGAGCATCTGAAGCGCTACACCACGCTCGGCATGGCGACCGACCAGGGCAAGACCGCGAACGTCAACGGGCTCGCCGTCATGGCCGAGATCACCGCGCGCTCGATCCCGCAAACGGGCGTCACCACTTTCCGTCCGCCGTTCACGCCTGTGGCGATCGGCGCGCTCGCGGGGCATGCGCGCGGCAAGGAGCACCGCCCGACACGCCTCACGCCTTCCCATGAATGGGCCCAGGCGCAAGGCGCCGTCTTCGTGGAAACGGGCCTGTGGCTGCGCGCCCAATATTTTCCGCAAGAGGGCGACCGGAGCTGGTTCGACGCTTGCAATCGAGAAGTGATCGCGGTGCGTTCGCGCGTCGGCGTTTGCGATGTGTCGACGCTCGGCAAGATCGACATCCAGGGGACCGACGCCGCCGAATTCCTCGAGCGCGTCTACTGCAACTCGTGGAAATCGCTTCCCGTCGGCAAGGTCCGCTACGGCCTCATGCTGCGCGAGGACGGATTCGTCTTCGACGATGGCACCACGGCCCGCTTGGGTCCGGATCATTATCTCATGACCACCACCACGGCGAACGCCGCGGCCGTGATGCAGCATCTCGATTTCTGCCACCAGGTGCTCTGGCCCGATCTCGATGTCGGCTTCGTCTCCGTGACCGAGCAATGGGCGCAATATGCGCTCGCCGGTCCGAAATCGCGCGAGCTTCTCGAAGCGATCGTCGACCGCGGGCACGACATCTCGAACGCGGCCTTCCCCTACATGGCCTGCGGCGAAGTGACGATCCTCGGAGGCTTGCGGGCGCGCCTTTTCCGCATCTCGTTTTCAGGCGAGCTCGCCTATGAGCTCGGCGTGCCCTGCCGCTATGGCGACGCGGTGATCCGCGCCTTGATGCGGGCCGGCGAAGCGCTCGAGGCGGCGCCCTACGGTCTCGAGGCGCTCAACGTCATGCGCGTCGAAAAAGGGCACGCGGCAGGCGGTGAGCTCAACGGCCAGACGACCGCGCATGATCTCGGTTTGTCGCGCCTGATGGCGATGGGGAAGGACTTTATCGGCCGCGCCATGTCGGAGCGCCCGGGGCTTCTCGATCCCGATCGGCAAGTGCTCGTGGGCGTGAAGCCGCTCGACCCGAGCGCAAGGCTCACGGCCGGGGCGCATTTGGTCCCACTCGATGCGCCGGTCATCCCTCAAAATGACGAAGGGCACATCACCTCGGTCGCGTTCTCGCCATCGCTCAACCTTTCGATCGGGCTTGGGCTCTTGAGGCGTGGGCGTGAACGCCTGGGCGAGAAGCTGCGTGCGGTGGACGCGTTGCGCGGCACGGACATTCGCGTCGAGGTGGGCCCGACATGTTTCCTCGACCCTGAAGGAGCAAGATTGCGTGGCTGATCTTCTCGTGCGCCCTCGCGCCGCGCTGGCCGATGTTCTCCGCAATGGACGCCACGGAGCGTCGGACGGCGCGCCCGGCCTCATCCTCTGCGAGCGCACCGAGCTCTCGGCCGCAACGCTTATTGCGCGCAAGGGACAAGCGCGGGCGCTAGCCGAGCTCGTAAAGAGCGCCTACGGCATCGATCTTCCTTCGACACCTCGCTTCGCCGGCAACCAGCTTCCCGACGGGCGCTTTCTCGTCTTCCTGTGGGCCGGCTTCGAGCAATGGCTGGCGCTCATCGAAGGCGCGCAGGAGTTCGAACGCGAGCTCACATTGGGCCTCGGCAAGCGCGCCTCGATCGCCGACCAGAGCGACGCTCGCGCGGTTCTGCGCCTGCGTGGACCGAAAGCGCGCGAGGTGCTCGCCAAGGGCATCGCGATCGATCTTCATCCGCGAGCCTTCAAGACCGGCGACGTCGCGCTCACGCTTGCGGCCCATATCGGCGTGCAGCTTTGGCAGGTGGACGAGACGCCCACTTACGAGATCGCCGTCGCGCGCTCGCTCGCCAAGAGTCTGTGGGCCTGGCTTTCGGCCTCGGCGGCCGAATACGGCTACGAGGTCGTCGGCGAGATCCGCTGACGGAAATTGGGGGCTCAGGCGCCGGACTCGAGCGCCTCGCGCACGCTCGCCAGTGTCCGGTCGACGTCGCTCTCCTGCGTCAGGTAATTGCAGACTGAGACGCGCATGACCCGCATGCCGCGCCAGGTCGCGCCACCGAACCAGGCCACGCCTTTCTCTTGAATGCGGCGGATCATCTCGTCGGTCGCACGATCATGGTCGCCGTCCTTCGCCAGGAAGCGCACCAAGCCTTGATTGATGATCGGAGAGGCGAGGACCTGCGTGCCTGGAAGCTCGCCGATGCCCTTGACCAGACGCTGCGCAAGCGCCGAGCAGCGCTCGACGATGTCGGCTATTCCGGCACGCCCGAGCGCACGGATCGCCGCATAGGCTGGAAAACCGCGACCGCGCCTCGACCATTCGGGATTCCAATCCTTCTGATTGCGGAGTTCTTCCAGCGGAACCGCATAGCTTGTGACCTGCGCGAAGGCGGCGCGATGCGCCACCGGATGAGCAACGAAGACAAGCCCTGACTCGAAAGGCAGGTTGAGCCATTTATGTCCGTCCGTCGCCCAGGAATCCGCCTGTTCGGCGCCGTCGAGCCAATGGCGGTAGCGCTCGCTCGTGGCCGCCCAAAGCCCGAAGGCGCCATCGATATGCACCCACGCTTTCGCCGCATGCGCGACTGGACAGGCGCGCGTGAAATCGTCGAAGAGGCCCGTGTTCAATTCGCCGGCTTGCAGCCAGACCACCACCGGATCTCGCCCGGCGGCGCGAAGCGCCTTTTCCAGCTCTCCGATCTCGATGCGCCCAAATTTGTCGGCGGCCACATACTCGATGGCCTCGGTTCCGATGCCGAGAAGACGGGCCGAGCGCAACATCGATTCATGCCGGTTCTGCGTCGTCAATATGCGCAGCGGCGGCGCTCCAGCGAGTCCTTTTCCCTCGACATCCCAGCCGCGATCGTGAAGGAGCTTGTTGCGTGCCGCCGCCAAGGCCGTCGTGTGCGCCATCTGGCAACCCGTCACGAAAGCGAAAGACGCGCTTCGCGGAATGCCGAGGAGCTCCTTGATCCATTCTCCACAAACTTCTTCGACGACCGCTTCGGCCGGCGCGGTGGTGTTCGAAGCCGCGTTCTGATCCCAGGCGGAAGTGAGCCAATCCGCCGCGATCGCGGCCGGTAGCGTTCCGCCGATGACCCAGCCGAAAAATCTTGCGTTGGCGGATCCGAGAATGCCGCCCTCGACATCGCGCACAAGATCATCGATCACCGACTCGGCCGGCGTGCCGTATTCGGGAAGGGGTTTTGCGAGGCGACAGCGTAGCTCGGCAGTCGTCGCACTCGCGGCAATCGGTCGCTTCTGGACCGCCTCGAGAAATTGAACCGCATGCGCCGCCGCACGATCGAGAACCTGGGTCATGGTTTCCACGAGATTGCTGGATTGGAGATACGAAGCGTTGGCACCTTTTGCGAGGCAATGCTTCGGCCAGCGCCGTAGCTTTGCGGTCAGAGCATGCTTCATGAGATCAAATGCAATTCGCTCAGCGGAATCCGGGTTTGTGACGCAAGCTCGAAAACCTGGGCTCCGCTCGGAACGATCAAAAGGAATTGACATCTCCCCGATGGGCAACGCGGATCACGCAGGTCCCTACTCCTCGACGGTTTGGTAACACGCATGAGCGACGGCGACTTTGAGACGGCGACCGCGACGCCCCCCTTGGACAGGATGATCTCCGGCCGGCGCGTCTTCGTCGCGGTCGTGACCATCACGCTCGCAAGTCAATTCTTCCGGGCATCCACGAGCGCGCTCGGCCCGGAGCTGATGCGTGACCTTTCGCTCTCCCCGGAAGGGCTCGGCCTTGCCAATGCGGCCTTCTTCGTCTCGCTCACGGCCGCGCAAATTCCGATCGGCATGTTGTTCGACCGCTTCGGCCCGCGGCTCGTGGTCACGTGGCTCAACGTCTTCACAGTGCTCGGCGCGGCACTGCACGTTCTGGCGCGTTCCGAGGCCTTGTTCGTCTTCGCCCGCTTTCTCGTCGGGCTCGGCTGCGCCGGCAGCTTCATGGCGGCGGTCGTCTTATGCGTGCGCTGGTACGCCGGGCGCAACTTCTCGACCATGCTCGCCCGCGTTTTCGCATTGAGCGGCCTCGGCTATCTCTTGGCCGGAAGCCCTTGGGCGGCGTTCGCTGCCTGGATCGGCTGGCGCTCCGCATTCGCGGTCTCGGCATTGTTCGCGGGCGCGACGGCGTTCCTTTTCTTCGCCCTTGCGCGGGATCATCCGGGCGATGGACCTGCCATGCGGCCCGAGAGGCTTCACGAAATTCTGAGCGGCTTTCGTGACGTATGGCAAACCAGCGGACTCGTCCCGATCCTAGCCATGCATTTCGTCTCCTACGCCGCATTCCTCACGGTGTTCGGCGTCTGGGCGGGGCCTTATCTCAACGACGTCTACGACTTCGATCCCGTGGCGCGCGGCAACGTGCTCGTCGCCATGGCGACGGCCCAAATCCTCGCGACGCTCGGCTTCGGGCCGCTCGATCGCTTTCTGCCGCGCCGAATCATCGTGATGCTCGCCGCGTCGACCAGCATCGCGGCCCTCGCCATGCTGATCTTTCTCGCCCACCCTCCAGCGACTGTCGCGGTCCTGATGCTGGTCGTCTTCAGTGCGGTCACTTCATTCGGAGTCGTCAATGTGGCCGACGCCAACAGCCGCTTCCCGGCGCGCATCGCCGGACGAGGGGCGACGGCGGTCAATCTCTTCCAGGTTGTCGGCACTTCGGTGCTACCGATCCTGAGCGGTATGGTGATCGGGTGGTTCCCGGCCGGTGCCGAGGGTCGTCCCGACACCGCTTATCGGGCGGCCTTCGCGGTCGTCGCGATAAGCCTGGCGATCGGCCTTGCGGCTTACGCCGCGCTTTACCCAAAGCCGGGTCGATCCAAGGAGCCTCGTGCCCGTGGCGAGAAAACTTTTTGAGATGAGGGCCTATCGGGAGAATATCGGAGAAGGGATCACGCTCAGTTCAGAGGCCGCCGATAGCACGCACTAGCCTCACTTCAGTGATGTCCCCACGGGGCGTGATTATCGCCATCAGCGACTCACTCCGATTGCTGGAAACGCTCATTTCGAACGGGTAGACCTGAGACACGATCCCGCCCACGGCCGCCGATTGCCCGGGTCGTTCGGCAATTTTAGCGCCCGGTCGCGAGGTGCGCCAGGTCTCGAGCGTGCCGGCAAAGCGCTCGTGGATGTCCGGCGATTGCGCAAATTGCTTACGGATCGCGCAAGTGTGAAAGGGTGGCTGCTCGATCGTGATGACATAGCCGCCAAAGCCACCCTTCTGAATCCAACCGACACCAGGATCCTTGCCGAGCATCTTGGCCACCATGTCGCGAGACAAAGGAGTGAAATGGCGCTCTTCGGCATAGATTGCGATCTTGGCGTCGTCCGGGAACTTCCTGAGGCAGATGTCATTGAAGACTTGCATCAGCTCCTCAGTGGCAGCATCGTTCTGCGCAGGGCCGGCGGAAGCCGGCGGTGCCAGATGCACAATGAGGGAAACTATGGCGACATAGAAGACGCAGAAGCGCCATTGACCAACTTGCATTCGACGGCTCGCTTGGATTGAACGGACATAGGAGGTTTGTTAATCGCCTCTCTTTTTGTCGTTCTTATTGGCTTTTAGCAAGCGCACCCAATGTCGTGAATAAACCTCTTCGCGATTAGCCCTGGCGCTTCTTGGTCGCGAAGGCGGTGAGGGCGGCGCGTGCTTCGGGCATCGCAAGGCGCTTGCCGAATTCGCGCCCTTCCGCATCCATCGTTGCGAGCAGCTCCTTGGCGTCGCCGCGCAACATTCGACGCGAGGCTGCGAGCGCCTCCCTTGGCTTGCCGGCGAGCGCCTTCGCCTTGGCCAGGGCATGCGCACGAAGCTCCAGCGCCGGCACGACCGCGTTGACGAGGCCGAAGCTTTCGGCGCGCTCGGCCGAGACCGCCTCACCGAGAAGCAAAAGCTCGCTCGCTCGCGCCATGCCGCAGCGACGCGGCAAGAGGACCGACGAGCCACCCTCCGGCGTGAGGCCGAGGTCGACAAAGGGAATCCTGAGTAAGGCCGAGGAGCTCGCGTAAACGAGGTCGCAATGGAGCAGCATCGTGGTCCCGATGCCGATCGCGAGCCCGTCGACCGCCGCGACGACCGGCTTCTCGAAAGCGGCGAGGGTTTTGATGAAGCGCAAGCCCGCGGATTCGGAAGGGTCGCCCTGGCGCGAGAGGAAATCATTGATGTCGTTGCCCGCCGTGAACACGCCGTCCGAACCCGTGAGCAGCACGGCACCGATCGTCCCATCCGCCCCGCTCTTTTCCAAGACGGCGCGCATCGCCTCATACATGGCGTGCGTCAGCGCGTTCTTTTTTGCCGGTCTCGTCATCGCGATCACGGCCACGAAATCCTCGCGCGAGATCGTCACGTCGACCATCGTCATGTGATGCTCTCTTTCGGTTTCCAAGGCTCGTATCGGCCGGGTTGCGAGCCATCCGCGTCGCGCACGCCATAATGGCGCGCGAGATCGGCGACATGAAGCACCTGCCCGGCATAACGAGCCACATCCTCGTCCGCCGCGAGCGCCGCGACCACACGTCCCGCATAGAGGGGACTTTCCGTCGCCTCGTCACCGAGCCCCGCCGCGAGCGCACGCTCGGTGCGCACGAGGCCGGGCGAAAGCGAAAGCACGGTGACGCCATGGGGCGCGAGGTCCTTCGCCATCACGAAGGCCAGGCGCGCGCTCGAAGCCATGGCGAGATCGTGAAACGTATCTCCGAGATAGGCGCCGCCCGCGTCGAAAGTGGTGACGACGACGAGTCCCTTGCGAGCCGCCACCATGAAAGGGACAAGCGCCTGCGCGGTGAGGAGATTGGCGTATACGGCGGTCTCGATAAGCCGCCCCAGCCTGGCCGCCGGTCGGCGCCAAAATGGCGTCCCGTAGGACGAGCCGTCAGGGTAGCGCTCACCGTCGAAGCCGTCATTGCCGCCGAAGACGTTGAGGACCGCGACGTCGAGCATGGGCGCCGCCCGCCGCGCATAGGCCATGAGCGCGTCGACCTCGCGCGGCACCGTGTGATCGCAGCGAAACAGCAATCCTTCTCCGCCGCGCGCGCTCACCTCGCGCGCCGTCTCCTCGATGGTTTCGGGGCGGCCATCCGTTGCGGCGGCAGCTTCCGATGAGCGTGCTGTGACGATCACACGCGCGCCCGCTTCGCCGAGCGCGAGCGCGATGCCGCGCCCGACGCCACGCGAGGCGCCTGCCACGAGGCAGGTGTGGCCGGCGAGAGAACGGCCGGTCGGGACGCTCAAGAGGCGAGTGCCGGAGCTGCGTCGTGAACCGAAGCTGCGCCCGCCGTGACGGCGACCTCGAGGCCGGTCGCGCCGGTGGCGATATTCTCGGCGAAGAAACGCGCAACGCCGATCCGACGCGCCGATGCCGGGTCGGTTGCGCCGTTGCGGACATCGCCATGGGCCGCGAGCGCCAGCTCGGCGAGCGAGGCCGTACCTTGCGCAAGGCCGAAGAGACGAAGATAGGGCGAGGCGCCGGCAAGCGCGTCCCTGGGAGCGTCGCGCAGTGCGCTGAGCATGTATTGCGTCGCGCGGTCGAGCGCCTCGACAGCGTCGCGCAAACGCGCCGCCATCTGCCCGAATGCCGGGTTGTTGATGCCGACGAGCTTTTGCGCCGTCGAGCGCATGCCGGCGATGAGCGAAGCGATCGCCCGACCTTCCGAAAGCGGCAATTTGCGGGTGACGAGGTCGATCGCCTGGATGCCGTTCGTGCCCTCGTAAATCGGCGCGATACGTGCGTCCCGCAAATGCTGCGCCGCGCCCGTCTCCTCGATGAAGCCCATTCCGCCATGCACCTGAACGCCCATCGAAGCGACCTCGACACCAATGTCGGTCGAGAACGCTTTGGCGACCGGCGTCAAGAGGGAGGCGCGCTCGAAAGCCGCGCTGCGTGCTTCGGGTGTCTCGGAACGTTGCGCCCGGTCGATCGCCTCCGCTGTCAGATAGCATAGAGACCGCGCCGCCTGCGTGAGCCCGCTCATGGTGAGCAGCATGCGTTGCACGTCAGGCTGCTCGGCGATGAGGCTCATCGCGTTTCCCTTGGCATCGGGCGCGCGCCCCTGGCGCCGCTCGAGCGCGTAAGCGAGCGCCTGCTGCGTGGCGCGCTCGGCAATCGCGACCCCTTGCGTCGCGACGTTGAGGCGCGCGTTGTTCATCATGGTGAACATGCAGGAAAGGCCACGATTTTCTTCGCCGACCAGGAAGCCCTTGGCCCCACCCTTGTCGCCATACACCATGGTGCAGGTGGGCGAAGCGTGAATGCCGAGCTTGTGCTCGATCGAATGACAGCGCACATCGTTCGCCTCGCCGATCGAGCCATCCGCTTCGACGAGGAATTTCGGCACAAGGAAAAGCGAGATGCCCCGCGTGCCGGCAGGCGCGTCCGCGACGCGCGCCAGCACGAGATGGATGATGTTCTCGGTGAGATCGTGATCGCCATAGGTGATGAAGATTTTCTGGCCGGTGATCTTGTAGGAGCCGTCGCCCGCTCGCTCCGCGCGGGTGCGCAAGGTCGAGAGGTCCGAACCTGCCTGCGGTTCGGTGAGGTTCATCGTGCCCATCCACTCGCCCGAGACGAGCTTATGAAGGTAGGTCTCCTTGAGCTCTTGCGTGCCATGTTCGCGCAGGGCTTCCATCGCGCCGAAGGTGAGGAGCGGACCGAGGCTGAACGCCATGCAGGCCGAGTTCCACATCTCGCCGCAAGCGATCGCGATGAGCGTTGGCAGCCCTTGGCCGCCGAATTCGGTCGGGCCTGGAAGCGCATTCCATCCGGCCGTGGCCCAATCGCGGTAGGCTTCGCGAAAGCCGGGGGCGGTCGTGACCAAGCCGTCCTTGAATCGCGCCCCCTCTTGATCGCCGACGCGGTTGAGCGGCGCGAGGCGTTCGGCGGCGAATTTCGCCGCTTCCTCGAGGATCGCGGCGCTCACATCTTCCTCGAGCCCTGGCGCGAGGCCGTCGGCGATCATTCGATCGAGGCCGGCAACATGACGAAGCGTGAACAACATGTCGGCGACGGGCGCGCGATAACTCGATGTCATATCAGGTGGCCCTCCTCTTCCATATCAGGCTCCGTCCCTTGACAAGACAAGCGAGCGGAGCGGAAGGCGATCATCGATGCCGGCGAAGGACGGCATCCGCTGGAGACGATAGTTGAGCGATGAAGCAATCTCCGTCAATCCGCCGCGCCGGCCATGCGCTTCGCGAAACGCGGCTCCTGCGGCCCGACCTTGCGGGAATCGATGGGGCCGCCCGTGCTTTGCGTGAAGGCCGTCTTGTCGCCTTTCCGACCGAGACGGTTTACGGGCTCGGCGCCGATGCCACGAACCCCAGGGCGGTCGCTGCCCTTTATGCCGCGAAGGGCAGGCCCTCCTTCAACCCGCTGATCGCGCATCTCCCCGATCTCGACGCCGCCCTGGAACAAGGCTGCTTCAATGCCTCGGCGCGCGCGCTTGCCCGCGCCTTTTGGCCCGGCGCCCTGACCCTGGTCGTCCCGCTCGCCGCGCGAGGAACCGTGTGCGAGCTTGCGCGCGCCGGACTCGACACGGTGGCGCTGCGCGTACCGGCGCACCCGCTGGCCCACGAGCTTCTCGACAAGGCGGCAAGGCCCGTCGCCGCGCCTTCGGCCAATCGTTCGGGCCATGTCAGCCCGACGCAGGCTTCCCATGTGATGGACGATCTCGACGGGCGCGTCGACGCGGTGCTCGACGGCGGACCGACCCCGATCGGGCTCGAATCGACGATCATCGCGTGCCTTTCGTCAACGCCGATCCTCTTGCGTGCGGGGGGTGTTCCGCGCGAGGCGATCGAAGGCGTCGTCGGGGAGCTTGGGGACGAAGGGGAAAGGGGGACGGTTTCCGCGCCCAGCGCCGAGCGCTCGAAGCGGCGGTCGATCGCAAAACATGTTGTTCGTCCGCTCTCGCCTGGCCTGCTCGCCTCCCATTATGCGCCGCGGGCAAGGGTGAGGCTCGAGGCGCGAGCGATCAAGCCGCACGAGGCAGCCTTGCTTTTCGGGGAGTTTCGGCCGCGCGGGCTCGATCATGCGATCGCAGTGCTAAACCTGAGCGAAACGGGAAGCCTCACCGAAGCCGCGGCGAACCTTTTCGGATATTTGCGCCGGCTCGATGCCATATTGGCCGGCAGAAAATCGCCAACGATTGCAGTTTCACAGATTCCGGCGCGAGAGCTCGGCGAAGCCATCAACGACCGGCTGCGCCGCGCTGCAGCCGGAAGATAAGCTCTTCAGCGCCTCTTGCCTTCCGGGTCGGCCTCGCCACTATCTTCCTTGTCCGGCAAATGATGGCCGGCTCCCACATGGTTCGGCGGCGTGAGGCGCCCCTGGGGCGGGAAGGGGCGCGAGCCGAAAAGCGGGTAGTTGCTGTCATGGATCAACACCTGCTCGCAGATCCGCGGCCAGACCTCGAGGCGCAGAAAGTCCTGATCGATCCAGCGATGCTCGGTCGAGCGGTAGAACCGGTCGATCCACTCGCGGATCCCGCGTAAGCTTCCGCCGACACCACCCCAAAGCCCGGCGAGCATCAGCTCCATGTGGTAAGGGGCGTCACGCATGACGTGGAACGGTTTGCCCGATTCGAGCCAGGCTTTCGTTGCTTGTGCCTCTTGCGAATTGAGCCGCGAATCGGCGTCTCGGCAAAGAAAGTAATGGATTTGCGGGTCATCCGCCGCGAAGAAACGCCAGAACAGGCCGTAATGGCGTTGCGCGAGATCCATCATGGCGATTTGCGCACCGGCTTTGCGCAGCCGTTCGAGCGCGTCTTGCGGGACCGTGGCGTCCACATAGATGCGGCAGGTCCATCCAGGATAAAGCATTCGCGTCAAATCCGCGTTGGCGATCGCGCCCTCCACATAGGTCGTTTTCGCGCCCCAGAGGCTGAACGCGATGATGTTTTGTTCAGGGCGGCTTGGATCGAGGGGCGGGACGTCGATCGGTGCGAGCGGGCGCAAGCCACGCGCCGCGAACGCCGCACGGGCGTGGCGATCCTTGCGCCGCAAGGCCTCTTCCCCGTGGCGAAGTGCCTCCTCGCGTCTCCCGATGGAAAGATAAGCGCGCGCCAGATTGGCGAAGACCTCAGGGCTCGCATCGGGATCGCGCGTCGCTTGCAGGAGCGGCGCAACAGCCTCGGCCGGCCTTCCGGCTTCGATCCGCGTAGTGCCGAGGTTGTAGAGTAGTTCGGCGCGGCCGGATTGGAGCGCCAAGGCCTCGATGAGGAGGCGCTCGGCACCGGCGAGATCGCCGTGCTCGCGCCGCAGCACGGAAAGGTTGGAGAGTAGCTCTGGCGTTCGTTTAACGGCAAGCGCCCTGGCGTACCAACGCTCGGCTTCGGCAAAGGAGAAGCGTTGCTGGTGCAGCATGGCGAGGTTGGCGAGGGCCGTCGGATGCACCGGGTCGGCCGTGAGGATGCGCTCGTAAAGCGAATGGGCCTCATCGAAGCGGCCGGCCTGATGATGCGCCAAGGCCGCGCTGGCCAAAAGCTCAATCTCGGTCGCGCTCATCGTGGCGGAACGAACGAAAGGGGGTCCAACTAACCCTTCGGCGCTGGTGCGCCGATCGGCGGCTCCGCCGTCATGCCGGCGAGTACCTCCGCCACATGGCGGACCGCGATTTTTTCGCCCTCCCGCGAGAGCTTGCCGGCCATGTTCATCAGGCAGCCGAGGTCGCCCGCGAGCAAGGTGGGGGCGCCGCTCGCCTTCACTTTTCGCACTTTCTCGGTGACGATGGCGTTGGAGATGTCGCCGTATTTCACCGCAAAGGTTCCGCCGAAGCCGCAACAGACATCGGCATCCTTCAATTCGGTGAGCTCGAGCCCCTCCATCCCGGCAAGGAGCTTGCGCGGCTGGGCGCGAATCCCGAGCTCGCGAAGGCCCGAACAGGAATCGTGGTACGTGACCTGGCCGTCGAAGCGTGCCTTTACGCGCTCGACCTTCATCACGTCGACCAGAAAGGAGACGAGCTCATAGGTCTTCGCGGCGAGCGCGCGCGCCGGTCCGACGAGATTGGGGTCTTCGGCGAAAAGCTCGGGGAAATGCACGCGGATCATGCCTGCGCATGAGCCGGAAGGCGCAACCACGTAATCGAAGCCGCTGAAGGCCTCGATGACCTGACTTGCGATGGCGCGTGCGGTCACCCGGTCCCCCGAATTATAGGCTGGCTGCCCGCAGCAGGTCTGGCTTGGCACGGCGACGCTGCAGCCCGCCTCTTCGAGAAGCCGCACCGCCGCAAACCCGATGGAGGGGCGGATGAGGTCGACGAGGCAGGTGATAAAGAGCCCGACGCGGGGGTTGGCGGGCAAGGAGTCTGTCGGCACGAAAGGACCTCGGGCTTGCGGCGTGTCGCTCGGAAAACAGGCTCATTGAACCACGCCGAGCGTGGGCCCGCAAAGCGGAAATGGCGTCGCCTCCGAATCGCGCAAAGCGCCAAGGAAGGAGCGGCATAAAGAAATGCTTATATCCTGATTGCGTCGCAGAAGCTTTGCTGTTACACCCGCGCCGCCACTTCCAGGCGCCTTTTTCAAAACCCGCGACCCTTCCTTCGGAGCCGCCATGAGCACGGATTACGTCGTCAAGGACATCACACTCGCCGGCTTCGGGCGTAAGGAGATCGCGATCGCCGAGACAGAGATGCCCGGCCTCATGGCTGTGCGCGAGGAATATGGGCCCAAAAAACCCCTCAAAGGGGCGCGCATCGCGGGCTCGCTGCACATGACGATCCAGACGGCCGTGCTGATCGAGACGCTCAAGGCGCTCGGCGCCGACATTCGTTGGGCCTCGTGCAACATCTATTCCACGCAGGACCATGCGGCCGCCGCCATCGCGGCGATGGGCATCCCGGTCTTCGCCGTGAAGGGCGAATCGCTCGAGGATTACTGGGAATACACGCGCAAAATCCTCGAATGGGGGGATGGTGGCATGCCGAACCTCATTCTCGACGATGGTGGCGACGCAACCCTCCTCGTGCATTTGGGTGTTCGCGCCGAGAAGGGCGACGCCGCCTTCCTCGGCAAGCCGGGTTCGGAGGAAGAGGAAATCCTGTTCGCGCTGATCAAGCGCACGCTCTCCGAAAAGCCGGGCTGGTTCGGCAAGCTCGCCTCTTCGATCAAGGGCGTTTCGGAGGAAACGACCACGGGGGTGCACCGTCTATACGTCATGGAGAAGGAGGGGCGGCTTCTCTTCCCCGCAATCAACGTCAATGATGCGGTGACGAAGTCCAAATTCGACAACCTCTATGGTTGCCGCGAATCGCTCGTCGACGGCATCAGGCGCGGCACTGACGTGATGATGGCGGGCAAGGTCGCGATGGTGGCGGGCTTCGGTGACGTCGGCAAGGGCTCGGCCGCCTCGCTGCGCCAAGCTGGCTGTCGCGTCATGGTCTCGGAGATCGATCCCATCTGCGCGCTGCAAGCGGCGATGGAGGGCTACGAAGTCACGACCATGGAGGATGCCGCGCCGCGCGCTGACATCTTCGTGACCGCGACGGGCAACAAGGACGTGCTCACCGTCGATCACATGCGCGCCATGAAAGACCGCGCCATCGTTTGCAACATCGGCCATTTCGACAACGAGATTCAGGTCTCGGGCTTGCGCAATTTCAAATGGCACAACGTGAAGCCGCAGGTCGACGAGATCGAGTTCCCCGACGGCAAGCGCATCATCCTGCTTTCCGAGGGTAGGCTCGTGAATCTCGGCAACGCGATGGGCCACCCCTCCTTCGTGATGTCGGCTTCCTTCACCAATCAGACGCTCGCCCAGATCGAGCTGTTCACGCGGGCCGGCAAATACGAGAAGAAGGTCTACACCTTACCGAAGCACCTCGACGAGAAAGTCGCGAGCCTGCATCTTGCGAAGATCGGCGCGAAGCTCACGAAACTTCGTCCCGAACAGGCCACTTATATCGGGGTGTCGGAAAGCGGCCCGTTCAAGGCGGACCATTACCGCTATTGATCCTGCTTTCATCCCGGCCTGGCGCCGACCCGGCCATCCATGCCTCTCGCCGCGGTTGAGCGAAGGCGTGGCCCGCGCACCGAGTGCGCGCATGACGCCTTGAAGGGTTCCCACCCTCGTCATGGCCGGGCGCCGTCTCCGCGATCCATGCCCTTAAACGTGGTTGAGCCCGAAGGCGAACGACGCGCCCTTGAGCATGGGTGTTCCGGACAGGTTCGAAGTCGTCCGGCTTCGCGAATTACGGTATAGATGATTCGCGCCGGCCGGCGGCCGGCCGCGAGGCGCTCATCGCGGGAGACGGCAGATTGCAGGCGTGCGCGGGTAAAGGCAAAAAATCCGCGATCGGACGCGCCGGCACCGCGGCATTCCTGCCGAATTTCTCCTTTCCAAACAGAGTTCTGCTTCTCACCGGCCTCACCGCTTGCCTCCCGATGCAAGCCTTTGCCGAAAGTGGGGAGCACCTCACACGCCTCGCCGATCTCGGCTTGCTCACGGATGAGCCGCGCGGCATCTTCTCGACCGCCTTCGTGGTCGGCCTCACCATCTTCTCGATCACTGTCGCCGTGCTGCACATTCGCGCCCGCGATTTCTGGTCGAGACGATTGCGCGCCCTCTCCGATCGTGCCGCCGAAACCGAAACCGTGCTCGACCGCGCGAAGCTCTTCCTCAATGCGGAACGCCAAGTGTTCGTCGTCTGGGCCGGCGAGAACGAATCCCCAGTCATAGAGGGCGACCAGAGCTTTCTCGGCGCGCAAGCAAACGTCAATCGGCTCCTTGCCTTCGGCGCCTGGCTCGCGCCGGACCGCGCGGCCGCCATCGAGGCCGCGCTCGACCGGCTGCGCAGCCGAGGTGAGGGCTTCGATCTCGCCATGCAGACGACGAGCGGCCATTTTGTCGAGGCCCAAGGCCGCGCGGTCGCGGGGCGTGCCGTGTTGCGCTTACGCGAAACGACGGGAGATCGTCTCGAATTGCAAAGATCATCGGAAGCCTTGCGCAAGGTCACCGAGGAAGCTGATAGCCTTCGCGCCTTGCTCGAATCATTTCCGGGCCCGGCTTGGCGGCGCGACCGGCTGGGTAGGCTCGCCTATGTGAATTCGGCCTATGCGCGCTCGGTCGAGGCGGCCGCTCCCGAGGATGCCGTCGCGCGGGGCCTCGAGCTCCTCGAGCGCGCCGACCGTGAGCGCAGCGAGCGCCTCTTGCGCGAAGGTGGACACTTTCACGAGAAGCTCAATGTGGTGGCGGCCGGCCAGCGGCGCTTGTTCGACGTGGTGAGCGTGCAAGGGACCGCCGGAAGCGCAGGCGTCGCGCTCGATGTGAGCGACATCGAGGCGCTCGAGGCCGCGCTCGACCGGCAGGCGAAGGCGCATGCGCTCCTCATCGACCGCTTGCCCACGGCAGTCGCCGTCTTCGATGCCATGAAGCACCTCGTTTCCTGGAACAGCGCCTACCGCGACATGTGGCAGCTCGACGATGCCTATCTCGAGAATGCACCGACGGAGGGCGAGATACTCGACAAGCTGCGCTCCGAGCGGCGTCTTCCGGAGCAAGGCGACTACCGTGGCTGGAAAGCGCAGATTCTCGCCGCCTACCAATCCGTCGAGACGCGTGAAGATTGGTGGTACCCGCCGGACGGGAGGGCGCTTCGCGTCGTCTCCTCGCCCAACCCGCAAGGCGGTGTCACCTATCTGTTCGACGACGTGACGGAGCGCATGCAGCTTGCCTCGAGATTCGAGGCGCTCACTCGCGTGCAGAGCGAGACGCTCGATACGCTGAAGGAAGGAGTCGCGGTGTTCGGCCCGGACGGCAAGCTGAAGCTGCACAACCTCGCTTTCCAGACAAGCTGGAATCTTGCCCCCGCGCTTCTTGCGACGGCTCCGCATATCGACGCGATCATCGAAAGGTGCAAGGCGCTCGCACCCGACGCCAGGGCCTGGGAAGCGATGCGCGCCGTCGTGACGGGGCTGAGCGACCGGCGCAAGGCGCTGGAGCGCCGCTTGTCGCGTGCCGACCAGAGCCAGTTCGACATCGCGGCCGCGCCTTTGCCGGATGGGGCGACGCTCATCACCTTCACCGACGTGACGGACAAGGTCGCGGCCGAAAGAGCGTTGCGCGAGCGCAACGAAGCGCTCGAACGCGCTGCCAATCTGCGCGATGACTTCGTGCATCTCGTGTCCTACGAGTTGCGATCGCCCCTCACCAACATCATCGGCTTCAGCCAGCTCTTGCGCGACCAGACGGTCGGCTCGCTCAATCAGCGGCAGCTCGATTACGCCGGCCATATTTCGCGCTCTTCGGCGGCGCTTCTCGCCATCGTCACCGACATCCTCGACCTTGCGACCATCGACAAGGGTTCGATGGATCTCGAGCTCGCTCCGGTGGATGTGCGCGAGACGATGGCTGCCGCCGCGGAAGGCGTGCAGGACCGTCTCGTGGAAGCGGGCATCCTCCTCGAGATCTCGACCACGGCCGACATCGGTGCCTTTGTCGGCGACAAGAAACGGGTGCGCCAGGTTCTTTTCAACCTTTTGTCGAACGCCATCGGCTTTTCGGCGAAGGGACAGACGGTGCGCCTCAAGGCCGAGCGTAGAGGCAATGAGATCGTGTTCACCATCGCCGATGAAGGGCGCGGGATTCCCGACGAACTCAAGGAACGGGTCTTCGACCGCTTCGAGAGCCACACCGCGGGCGCAAAACATCGCGGGCTCGGCCTTGGTCTGTCGATCGTGCGCTCCTTCGTCGAGCTCCACGGCGGACGCGTCTGGCTCGACTCGACGCCGGGGCGCGGCACCGTCGTCACCTGCGTCTTTCCCGATGCCGCAATTGCGGCTCGTGCCGCGAGTTGATCATGCAAGACGTGAATGTGACGCAACTGTCCGAATCCGACGAGCAGGTTTTTACCTGGACGGTCGTGGCCAATGGGGAAGCCGAAACGACCCGCCTCGCCCGCCATCTCGCGAGCTTCGTGGGCGCCGGCGACCTCATCACCTTGTCGGGAGGGCTCGGCGTCGGCAAGACGAGTTTCGCGCGAGGCCTGATCCGCGCCGTCCTGCGCGATCCCGCGACCGAAGTACCGAGCCCGACCTTCACGTTGCTGCAGGCCTATGAAGGAGAACGCTTCCCGCTGATCCACGCCGATCTTTTTCGCTTGCAATCGCGTGCGGATCTCGAGGCTCTCGGCTGGGAGGAGATGTCTGAAGATGCGCTCGTACTTGTCGAGTGGCCCGAGCGCGCCGGCGTCGACAGGGCGCAGGACCGGCTCGATGTCACCTTGGCGCTCTCTCCTTCCGTGGTGGTGAAAGCCTCCGATGAGCGCATCGTCACCTTCACCGGCTTCGGTGGCTGGCGCTCGCGGCTCCGCCTGGTCAAGGCGGCGTTCGATCTCATTGCGGCACGCGGCTGGAAGGATGCCGAGCGCGAATTCATCCAAGGCGATGCCTCGACGAGAGCCTATGAGCGGCTCCGGCGCGCAGGCGAGACCGCGATCTTGATGATCTCCCCGCCGAGGCCCGACGGGCCGCCGCTACGCGAGGGGCGGCCGTACAGCGCGATCGCCAAGCTCGCGGAGCGAGCCGATGCCTTCGTGGCCATCGCGCAAGGCCTTGCCCAAATGGGCTATTCGTCGCCCAAGATTCTCGGACGTGATCTCGACCAGGGTGTGCTCCTGATCGAGGATCTCGGCCAAGAAGGCGTTCTCGATGCCGACGGGCCGATCGCGGAGCGCTACGCCTTGGCGGCGGACCTTCTCGCCGACCTGCATCGGCGCGATCTCGCGGAGAGCCTGCCGATCGAGGACGGACGCGAGCATTCGATCCCGCGCTACGACCTCGAAGCCCTTCTTGTCGAGGTCGACCTCCTCAACGATTGGTATGCACCCCATGTGCTCGGCTCGGCCCTGCCCGCTTCGGCTCGCGCCGAATTCGCCCGCCATTGGCGGGCCGCGCTCGTGCCGATCGTCACCGGACCGCGAAGCTGGACCTTGCGCGATTTCCACTCCCCAAATCTGCTCTGGCTCGCGCACCGCGCGGGTCTCGCGAGATTAGGCCTGCTCGACTTTCAGGACGCGGTCATCGGCCATCCCGCCTATGATCTTGCTTCGCTGCTCCAGGACGCACGCGTCGATGTGCCGGCAGAGCTCGAGCTCAAATTACTCGCCGCCTACACGCTAGCGCGCAAGCTCGCAGATCCGAAATTCGATCTTGGGAGCTTCGCGGCCGCGTATGCGACGCTCGGGGCCCAGCGGGCGACGAAAATCCTCGGCATCTTCGCGCGTCTCGATCGGCGCGACAGGAAGCCGCAATATCTCGCTCACCTGCCTCGCCTCAAGAAATATTTGGTGCGGAATTTGGCGCATCCGGCTTTGCGCGATCTCAAGCTCTGGTATGAGACCAATCTGCCGAGCCTGTTTGGCGCGGCCCGATAACCTTCTCGACCAGTGCTCTCCCCCAGTCCTCTCCCCCAGTCCCTCTACTCATGTCGATGTCCCCCGCGTCCAAGGCCAAACCCAGCCGCGCCATGGTCCTCGCCGCAGGATTGGGCAAGCGCATGCGTCCGCTGACCACCACCACGCCCAAACCCCTCATAGAGGTCGCCGGCAAGCCGCTCCTCGACCACATGCTCGACCGCTTGGCGCAAGCCGGCATCGCGGAGGCGGTGGTGAATATCCATTATCTCGCCGGCCTCATCGAGAGCCATGTCGGGCGCAGGCGGGCTAAGACGCCGCGCATCATCATCTCGGACGAGCGTCAACGCCTCCTCGAGACAGGTGGCGGGGTGAAGAAGGCCTTGCCGCATCTCGGGGAAGCGCCTTTCCTTGTCGTCAACACCGACGACATTTGGGCCGAAGGCCCGCGTCCCAACCTCAGGCGCCTGATCGATTATTGGGACGTGTCGCGAATGGACGCGCTCTTGCTGCTCGCGCCCACGGCGACGAGCTTTGGTTACGAGGGCAAGGGGGATTTCGCCATGGACGCCTTCGGGCGGCTCCGTCGCCGACGCGACCGGGAGGTTTGTCCTTTCGTCTTTGCCGGCGTCTCCATCCTGAACCCGTCGCTTTTTGCCGACACGCCGGAGGGGCCGTTCTCGCTCAACCTCATCTTCGACAAGGCAGCTGCCGCCGAAAGGCTCTTCGGCCTTCGGCTCGAAGGCTTCTGGATGCATGTGGGCACACCAAGCGCGATCGCGGGCGCCGATGCGAGGCTCGCTGAAAGCGTGAGCTGAGCGGGAAAACGAGACGGGCCCTTGCTTGGGCATTGAGCAAGGACGAGTTCGCGTGCATCAGCAGCGTGCCGGAGCCTAATTCAGTCCAGCGATAATCATCGCACCGAGCGTCAACCTTGGCCGTCGATCGGAATTCTCCCAGGATGCATCGCCGCACATTCGTAGCTGACTGCTGCCTATGATCGAATCTTTGGCTCATCGACCCGCCAACGTTTTCAACGTTCCGTTCGGCGTGCGGTTTCTCGACGCCTTGATCGATGCTCTTTTCGATGGACCGCTCAGCGGGCTGATCGATTTCGCGGGAGACCCCCTCACGCTCGCTCGGGCCACGCTTTACGTGCCGACGCATCGCGCCGGCCGCGCGCTTGCCGCGAAGCTCGCCGAGCGACTTTCCGGCCGCACTACGGTGCTGCCGCGCATCCTGCCGCTCGGTGAGACCGATGCGCTCGAACTCGGTTGGCTCGCCGACCCATCGCCTGGACCCGAGATCAGGCCCGGAATCGGCGAGATGCAGCGCCTGTTGCTGCTCGCCGAGCTTGTCGCGCAGTGGAGCCGCGCCATCGATCGCGCCGCCTTGAAGCTCGAAACGGATGAGGCATTCACGGCGGCCTCAGGGGGCGCGGGCATCGTCTCGCTTGCGGGCGATCTCGCACGCCTCATCGACACGCTTCATCTCGAGGCTTTGCCGCTAGCGGAGCTCAAGAAACTCGATGCGAGCGACTTCCAGGAAGCGTGGCGCATTTCCGCGACCTTTCTTGCGATTGCCGGCGAGCACTGGCCCCAGATGCTCGCCGAGCGCGGCAGGCTCGACCCAGTCGATCGTCATGGCCGCCTCATGCGTGCCTACGCCGAACGGCTGTCGCGCGAAGGGTCCCCTCATCCCATCATCGTGATCGGCTCGACCGGCTCGATCGCCGCGACTGCCGAGCTCATCGCGAGCATCGCGCGCTTGAAGAACGGCGCGGTCGTCCTGCCCGGCCTCGACCGCGGGCTGGACGCGCGCTCCTGGTCGCTGCTCGCGGGTGAAGCGCAAACGCCGAGCCATCCGCAATACGCGCTCCGTCGCCTGCTCGATCGCATCGGCATCGACCCCGAAGAGATCGAGGAGATCGGCAGGCCGCCCTTGGCTCTCGCGGCCCGCGCCCGCCTCTTTTCCGAGGCGATGCGTCCGGCCGAGACCACCGATGCCTGGGGCGCGCTCGCGAGAACCGCCGGCGCCTCTCTCGAGAGCTTCGACCTCGATCTCGGCTTCAAGGAGCTTTCAGTGATCGAAGCCCAAGATGAGCGGCGCGAAGCGCTGGCCATCGCACTCGCGCTGCGCGAAGCACTCGAGACGAAGGAGCTTGTCGCGGCGCTCATCACGCCCGATCGCGGGCTTGCCGAACGCGTCTCGATCGAGCTTTCGCGCTGGGGGATTGCGGCGGATGATTCGGCTGGAATGGCGCTGTCACGCTCCTCGGCAGGGCGGCTCGCGCTCATTCTCGCCGAGCTCGCGGGGTCAGGGCTCGAGGCATCGAACCTTCTCGCCCTTCTTGCCCATCCCTTGACGCATCTTGGTCTCGACCGAGCGATCCTCGAGCGCGGTCGCGCCGCGATCGATCTCGCCCTCACGCGCGGCAAACGCCTGCCGGAAAGCTTGCGCGCTTTGGGCGAGGCGGTGGCGAAGGCGGCGCAAGAAAGGCCTGAGCACGCGCCACGGCCGCTTGCACGGCTCACCGCCCACGATTTTGCGGCCGCGAGCGCGGTAGTCGAGGCGCTCGACCGCGCGCTCGCGCCGCTCATTGCGGCAGCCGAAGGCGCCGAGCCACGCTTGCCGGAGCTTGCCGATGCCCATTGCGTCACGCTCGAAGCCGTCACGCGCCATGCGGACGGATCGAGCGCGCTCTCGGGCCCCGATGCCGAGGCGTTGATGCTTTTTTTGGCCGATCTCGTCGAATGCCGTGAACCGGGCCCGGCCCTCGAGGGATCAGCCTATGCGCCGGCGCTGCGCGGCCTCATGGAAGGGCGCGCCGTGCTGGCGTCCTCGCCGGCGCACCGTCGGGTCAAGATTTGGGGGCTGCTCGAGGCGCGCCTCCTCGCGGCCGATCTCGTGGTGCTCGGCGGCCTCGTCGAGGGCGCATGGCCGGCTCGAGTAGCAACCGACCCTTTCCTCAACCGCGGCCTTCGCGCTCAGCTCGGCTTGAGTGCGCCCGAGCGTCGCATCGGGCAGATGGCGCATGACTTCGTCGCCGGTTGTGGCGCTTCGCGCTGCATCCTCACCCGCCCGCTCAAGGCGCAAGGCGCGGACACGATCCCTTCGCGGTTCCTGCAACGGCTCGAGGCCGTGGTTGGGGAGCGGCGCTGGGACGAGGCGAAATCGCGCGGCGCGCATTATCTCGCGCTCGCGGACATGCTGGATGAGGCGGGCGCGACCTCACCCGTCGCTCGTCCCGCGCCCCTGGTACCGGCGGCGGACCAGCCGCGCCGGTTGAGCGTCACCTCGGTCGAGACCTTGCTGCGCGATCCCTACGCCATCTTTGCGCGTTATGTGCTGCGTCTCGACAAGCTCGACTCTCCTGGATTCTCCTTCGACCCGCGCCATCAGGGCACGGTTTGGCACGAAGCTTTCGCAGCTTTCGTGCGGCAATATCCTCGCGCGCTTCCGCCCCATCCGAGCAAGGCGCTCATCGCCATCGGACGCGAGCTCCTGGCCCCCTACATGGAAGACCCGCAGGTGGCGGGCTTCGTTTGGCCGCGCTTTCAGCGCGTAGCGCATTGGTTTACGGAATTCGAGCGCTCCCGCCGACCCAACATCGAGGAGATCATCGTCGAGACGAGCTCTTCGCTCGAACTTCCGCTTTCGGGCGATGAGACCTTCCGCCTCACCGCGCGGCCAGACCGGATCGAGCGTTTGCGAAACGGCAGCCTCGCCATTGTCGATTTCAAGACCGGAACGCCGCCGAGGCTCGCCGACGTGCTCTCCGGTTTCAGCCCGCAGCTCACGCTCGAGGCCGCGATTCTTCGCGGGGGAGGCATGGAAGGCGTTCCACCCGGAATCATCGCGGAGCTTTGCCATGTGGCGCTTTCCGGCGGCAACCCGGCCGGACGAAAGCAGCCGGTCGATCCCAAGGACGCCGCGTTGACGCTCGATGAACTTGCCGAGGAGCATCTCGCCGGGTTGATCGTGGTGCTGGATGATTACAGGCAAGGGCGGCGCGGCTTTGCCTCGAAACCCTTTCCGGGACAAGCTCCCGCCTTCAGCGACTACGATCATCTTGCGCGTTTTGCCGAATGGGCCGACGAGGGCGTCGAGGACGCCGAGACCGAATGAGCCGGGCCAATCCCGATCCCGACACGAAGAGGCGGCAACTCGACGCCTCGGATCCCGATGTCAGCGCCTGGGTTTCGGCCAATGCCGGGGCGGGCAAGACCACGGTGTTGCGCAATCGCGTATTGCGCCTTCTGCTCGGCGGCATCGACCCAGGTCGGATCTTGTGCCTCACCTTCACCAAGGCCGCGGCGGCCGAGATGTCGAACCGCGTCTTCACCGAGCTGGCGCGCTGGGTCGGCCTTGATGACGCGGCGCTCGGCGAGGCGGTGGAGGCGATCTCGGGCGAGAGGCCCTCGGCTGAACGGAGGAGCGAGGCGCGCCGTCTTTTCGCGCGCGCGATCGAAACTCCCGGTGGGCTTCGGGTCGACACGATCCACGGTTTTTGCACGCGCGTCCTTCAGTCCTTCGCGTTCGAGGCCAATGTGCCGGTGCGCTTCGGCGTGCTGGAGGACGAGGAAGCCCGCGAGCTCATGGCGCAAGCCCAGCTGGCGGTGCTCTCCTCGGCGGTCTCTGGTGAAACCCCGGAGCTGGCGGAGGCTTTGTCGCGCGTCGGCGCGCATGTGTCGGCGAGGGATTTCGGCCCTCTCGTCGATGCGGCCCTCGGCTTGCCCATGTGGAAGACGGACGAGGCGCGCGAGCCCGATTTCCTCACCCACCTTCGCGACGAGCTCTCGCGCGCGCTTGCGATCGAGCCCGGGTTGACGTTCAGGGAAATCGACGATGACATCTGGTCTGCGGCGCAAGCCGAAATCACGCGGCGCGCCTGCGCCGCCTGGAGCCGCGGAAGCGAAAAGGATCAGGAGCGCGCCGCGGAGCTTGCCAGGATCGCAACGCTCGACACCGACGAGCGCTTGACGGCTTACGAGAGATTGCTCCTCACCGAAGACCGCGGCGAAAGGGCTTTGCGAGCGAGAAAAAACCTCGCGAGCGCCGCGGCACGAAAGTCCGATCCCGGGCTCGGCGAGGCGTTGCAAGCCGAGGCGGAGCGCCTTTCGCGACACCTCGATCGCCGCCGCGCGGTCGCAACGCGCGAACGAACCCTCGCCCTCTTCACCCTCGTTCACGCCATCCGGGCGCGATTTGCAAGGCTCAAGACGGAGCGGGCCTCGCTCGACTTCGACGATCTCATCGCAGCGACCCGCCGGCTGTTCGTGCGAGCCTCATCGGCCTTCGTGCTCTACAAGCTCGATGCCGCGATCGAGCATCTTCTCGTCGACGAAGCGCAGGACACGAACTCCGAATATTGGGCCATTCTGCGCGCCTTGACGGCGGAATTCACGGCCGGGAGCGGCGCCCGCGCGGGACGATTGCGCACCATCTTCGCGGTCGGTGACGAGAAGCAATCGATCTATGGATTTCAAGGCGCTGAACCGAAGATTTTCGGCGAGATGCGCGATCTCTTCGCAAAGGACTATCGCGCGCTCGCGCTTGAAGAAGCCCGCGAGCTCTATCGCACGATCACGCTCAACCTTTCCTTCCGCTCGACCCAGGATGTGCTTTCGGCTGTCGATGCCGTCTTCGAGCTCGAATCTCATTTCGAGGGGCTGACCGCCGACGGTGCGCGTCCGCCGGAACATTTCAGCATCCGGCGGGGCGAGCCCGGCAGCGTCGATCTCTGGCCCGTGATGACCAAGGACGAGACGGCGAAGGTCAACCCTTTTTTGGCGCCCCTGCTTGGCGCCTTGCCGGCGAGCGCCGAGGTCAAGCTCGCGCGGCGCATCGCCGCCGAGGTGAAGCGGTGGATACGCGAAGGCTGCGACCTCGGGCGCGCGGTGCAAGCCGGAGATGTCCTGATCCTGGTACGCCGGCGCGGCAAGATGTTCGAGGCCGTGATCCGGGCGCTCAAACGCGCGGGTGTACCCGTGGCGGGCGCGGACCGGTTGTCGCTCTCGACACATATCGCGGTCGAGGACCTTATCGCAGCCGGACGCGCCGCGCTCTTGCCGCAAGACGATCTCACGCTGGCCTGTCTGTTGAAATCTCCACTCATCGGCCTCGACGACGAGGATCTCCAGCGCATCGCGCCGTCCCGCAAAGGGAGCCTTCGCCATGCGTTGCGTAACGCGGCGTCCGGCGACCCGCGCCTGGCGCAAGCGGATCAGCGTCTGGACATGATGCGCGAGGCCGCACTGAACAAAGGCGTCTTTGCTTTTTTCGCCGAGTTGTTGGGCCCCCGGCAAGGGCGCAAGGCACTCGCTGCGCGCCTAGGCGCCGAGGCGGCGGATGCAAGCGATGAGGTGATGCGCCTCGCCCTTGCCTACGAACGAAGCGGCGGGACTTCGCTTTTCCGCTTTCTCGAGGCGCTCGAAAGAAGCGGTGCCGACATCAAGCGCGACCTTTCGGCCGCACGCGGCGAGGTCCGCGTGATGACGGTGCATGGCGCCAAGGGGCTCGAGGCGCCGATCGTGTTTCTCGCCGACGCGTGCGCGGCCTCCCTGAAGGCCGAGCGGCTCCTTTCGTTGCCGGTCGAGGCAGGCAGGCGGGTTACGGCCTGGGTGCCGCGACTCGAGCTCGATTGCACGGCGACTTCGCTCGCGCGGCGCGATGAAGCCGCCAGTCGGGCTCGCGAGGAACGCCGCCTACTCTACGTCGCCATGACACGCGCCCGCGATCGGCTGATCGTGGCGGGCTGCCCGGTGAACGGCAAGGTGCCCGATATTTCCTGGTATGCCATGGTGAAGAAGGCGCTCGAGCTGAAATCCCCGCCAGGGCTTGTCGATCTCACCGAACAGGGGAGCTCGGAGCCGGTAAAGCGATGGCGCATCTCTCCAGGCGCAAAGGTGACACCTTTCGCACGCACGGCGCAAAAGCTTGCCTCAAAGCCGACGCGCCCCGAATGGCTCGATCGTCGCGCGCCGGAAGAGCCTCTCCGGCGCCCACCGCTGCGCCCTTCGAGCGCGCTGGACGCTGCCGACGAGGGCGCAGTCGATGGTTTTGCCGCAGGACGCGACGCTTTGCTTGCCGGTCGCTTCGCCCACGCGCTTCTCGAGCATCTGCCCGCTATCGCCCCGGAACGACGCGCCGCGGCGGCGGAGATTCTCGGCCGCGACCGGAACACGGGGCTTTCGGCCCGTCACCGCGATGAGATCATCGCTCGAACCCTCGCTCTTATGATCGAGCCGAGCATCGCGGCTCTTTTTGCTGAGAACAGCCTCGCGGAAGTGAGCCTCTCGGGTGAGATCGAGCTTCCGGGCGGAAAAAAATGCGCCGTTGCCGGGCGCGTCGACCGTTTGGCGCTGACCGAGGAGGGCGTGCTCATCGCCGACTTTAAGACCAACTTGCCCTCGGCGGGAGCCGCGCTCACCCGCGCCTTGGTTCAATTGGCCATCTATCGGGCCCTTGCGCGCCACCTTTATCCGGGTCGCCGGATCCGATGCTTTCTCGTCGAGCTCGACGGTCCGCGACGACTCGAGCCGAAGGCCGAAGAGCTCGAGCACGCCTTAGGGCTGATTTCGCCCTGAACGGGGGTTTTCGTGCCGTTTCGGCACCTCTTGATCAATTTCGCACAAATCCCCATGTGGATTTTGCGGCTTGGAGTGCTGGATTTCCGGGCTCCGCGGTTTCTAGGCCAGGAAGTGACGTATTCTCTTTCCTGGTCGAAGACTTCGCAGCGGTCGTGCTGGGCGCCAAAAAGGGCTCGAAATGTCGCGTCAGATCGGATTGTCCTCGCCGTTCATGCTCGGCTTCGACGAGATCGAGCGGGCACTTGATCGTGTCGCCAAGGCGGCCGGCGACGGGTACCCACCCTATAATATCGAGCGTATCTCAGCCTCCACGGAAGGGCCTGAGAAGCTGCGGATCACGCTTGCGGTGGCCGGTTTTGCCCGCGAGGACATCGAAATCCTCGTGGAGGACAGGCAGCTCCTCATCAGAGGCCGGCAACATGACGACAAAAGTCGGGCCTTTCTACATCGGGGCATCGCGGCGCGGCAGTTCCAGCGAGCTTTTCTACTCGCGGACGGCCTCGAGGTACAAAATGCCGAACTTGCTCACGGGTTGCTGTCGATCGATTTAACGCGTCCGGCGACTGAACGAGTCTCGCGCCGGATCGTTATCGATGAACGGGAATAAAAGCTCGCGCCACCAACTCTTAATAAAAAGGCACGAGAATTGCGTAATCAAACTGACGGAGGTTTGGTCATGAACGCCACGCACTCAGATTCTCCCATTTCGCTCCAGGAGCTTGCGGTCCTCGGTGAAGGGCGGATCGCCTATGTAAAACCCATGCTGTCCGACGATGTCAGCCGGGCTTTTCCGCAGGCGCCGAAGATCCAGCCGGGGCTTCATCTTTTCGGCCTCTTCGCGGCGGATGGCTCGCCGATCCTCATCACGGATTCGCGCGAGGCCGCCCTCGTCAATGCGCGAGACAGCGACCTCACCATGGTGAGCCTGCACTGAGCCGACGCCAAGCTGCCCGTCTTGGGACCGTCCCACGGGCCTGATCAAGAGGCCGGCTCCGCGCCTTCCCTTTGTCCCAGCACGTTGTGGCAACGAGATTGCCACCTGCTCGGCGCCTTCGCTTGACGCTCCGTTGAGGCCCCAATAGAAGCGGCGCCACGGGCGCGTAGCTCAGCGGGAGAGCACTCCCTTCACACGGGAGGGGTCACAGGTTCAATCCCTGTCGCGCCCACCAGCGCCGGTGACATCAAACGCGCTGTCGAAAAACCCCATCGCTCCTTTACCTATCGATCCTCAGCGTCCGCAGGCTCGCATTGATGGCGCGTTGCCGCTTGCGACCACGACCCCGCGTCGTCGAGCGCATCTTCAAGTTCGTCGGGCGCCGCCCGATCGAGGACCTCGAACAAAATAGATGCTTGTCGCAGGTCCTTTGTCGCTTGGCTGCGCTCCCCGCATCGCGATTCTGCGCCACGATCAGCTTGTGCACGGCAAAGCGAGCGGGACGCGGCACGGTCAGGCGAACGCCTGAGCCGTACAGCGCAACGGCCTTGATCGATCCTTCGACGAGGAACTCGAGATAGTGAAAAGGAATGGCTCCGCCGCCAAGCGCCGGTAGAGGAACGGGGTTGGGCTCGTCGCGTTTTCGCACGAGATTCGCGAAAGCAGTCTCGAAGCGAAGTCGGCTTCGGCGCGTTCACAGCATCGGAAAGCGAGCTTACGCCGCTCTGAGCGAAGTCTTCCCATCATCCCGCTTTTGCGAAAAGCAGCCCGACTATATTGCCAGAATTTCGCCCTGGTGCTTATTGCGCGCGATGGCTAATCTTCGGCCGAAAAGCTCTCAGGAGGCGCGACGATGGCACTGCAATTGGGCGACAAGGCACCGGACTTCGAAGCCGAGACCACGCAAGGCCGTATCCGGTTTCACGATTGGATCGGGAATTCCTGGTGTGTATTGTTCTCGCATCCGAAGGATTTCACGCCGGTCTGCACGACCGAGCTCGGTTATATGGCGAAGCTGAAACCCGAATTCGACAAGCGCAACACGAAGATTATCGGCCTCAGCGTCGATCCCGTCACCAATCACGCGAAATGGGCAAAGGACATCGAGGAAACGCAAGGCGCGGCGCCCAATTATCCGATGATCGGCGATACCGATCTTTCGATCTCAAAGGCCTACGGCATGCTGCCGGCGAGCACGTCGGGAAGCTCGGAAGGCCGCACGCCGGCCGACAACCAGACGGTGCGCAACGTCTTCGTGATCGCACCCGACAAGACGATCAAGCTCATCATCGTCTACCCGATGACGACGGGGCGCAATTTCGACGAGGTGCTGCGCGTGCTCGATTCGCTCCAGATGACCGCGAAGCACAAGGTCGCGACGCCTGTGAACTGGATGCCGGGCGAGGATGTGATCATTGCTGGGTCCGTCTCCGACGAGGAAGCGAAGAAGACCTATCCGCAGGGGTGGAAGGCTCCGCGACCTTGGCTCAGGATCGTGCCTCAACCACGTTGAGCCTCGACGCGACGAGGAGGGTCGAATGCTCTTTCGCCAGCTTTATGATCCGGTATCGAGCACCTACAGCTACTTGATCGCCAGCCGGAGAGGCGGAGAGGCCTTGATCATCGACCCGGTGCTCGAACGGGTCGAACGCTATCTGCAGCTCATGCGCGAGCTCGATCTGCAGCTCGTCAAAGCGGTCGACACGCATATTCATGCCGACCACATCACCGGGCTCGGCGAGCTTCGCGATCGGACGCAGTGCATCACCATCATGGGGGAGCATTCAGGCGTCGACGTCGTGTCGATGCGCGTTGCCGATGGCGACCGTGTCGACATCGAAGGCGTCAGTCTTGGTGTCATGTACACGCCCGGCCACACGAGCGATTCCTACAGCTTCCGCATGGACGACCGGGTGTTCACCGGCGATACGCTTCTGATCCGCGGCACGGGACGCACCGATTTTCAGAACGGCGATGCGCGTGCCCAATATGAATCGATCTTCGGCCGGCTCTTGAAGTTGCCCGATGAGACACTCGTCTATCCGGCGCATGATTACAAAGGCGACATGGTTTCCACCATCGCGGAGGAAAGGGCGTTCAACCCGCGCCTCCAGGTCAAGTCCGTCGACGAGTATGTAGACCTGATGAACAGCCTCAAGCTGCCCAACCCGAAGATGATGGACGTGGCGGTGCCCGCCAATCTCCACATCGGTCTTTCGCAAGACGACATTGCCCGGCACGGCTGGGCCGTGACCGCCGCCGACGCCTTGTCGTTGATCGGCAAGCCTGATTCGGTCTTCGTCGATCTGCGCGAGGAGCGCGAGCGCGACAAGCACGGCGCCATCCCCGGCGCCTTGCATGCGCCCTACCCGCAACTCAATCGACAGCTTGCACAAGGGGGAATGCTGCACGAATACGCCGCCGCGACCGGCAAACGCATCGTGTTTTATTGCGCCTTCGGCGAGCGCTCCGCGATGGCCGTGGCCGCCGCGCAAAAGGCCGGCTTCACCAGCGCGTGCCATGTGCATGGCGGGATCGATGCCTGGCGAAAGCATAACGGTCCGCTGGTGCACTGACGAGCCCGTGATCCATGGCAGCGCCGAATTCAGTCAAACGCGGGGCTGGCCGCTTCGCTTTCGCCTCGATCGGTGGTGGGACGAGCGGCCGCGCGCGCTCGTCTGCATGGCCAATCCCAGCCACGCGGGAGCCGAGAGAGACGACCCGACAATCTCGAACCTTGTGAGGCTCGCGCGACCCTTGCCGATCGGCGGCTTCACGGTCGTGAATGCCGAACCCTTTATCGCCTCCATGCCGGCGGTTTTGTATCGATGGCGGCGCCATGCAATCGAGCGGCGCCTTAATGATTACCGCGCGATCCGCCGACGGAATTTGGCGCTGATCCGCGAGCTCTCGGAAAGCGCTTCTCTGCGTATCGTCGCCTGGGGCCGGCTTCTCTCGAGCTTGCCGCCGGCACCGCTCCTTTTGAGCGCGCTTTCGCTCGACTTCACGCGAGCGCTCCACGCCTTTGCGCTGACGAAGGATGGCTGTCCCAAGCATCCCTTGGCACGCGGACGCCACCGCATCGAGGCGAGCGCCGAACTCGTGCTCTGGCGTCGGGCGGCAACGGAGGAAAAATGAAGGGTCGCCTGAATATGCTGATCGTCATGGCGGATCAGCTTGCACCGTCGGCGCTCCCGTTCCATTCGGGTCCCGCGAAAGCACCGCATATGGAAGCGCTCGCCGCGCAGGGCGTCATTTTCGATGCCGCCTACTGCAACAGCCCCTTGTGCTCGCCCTCGCGCGTGAGCTTCATGACGGGGCGCTTGCCGTCGCGCCATGGCGTTTACGACAACGCCGCCGAGTTCCACTCCGACATCCCGACTTTCGCGCATCATCTGCGATGTGCGGGTTATCGCACAGTGCTCGCCGGAAAAATGCATTTTTGCGGAGCCGACCAGCTCCACGGTTTCGAGCAGCGACTCACCACCGATATCTACCCGGCCGATTTCGGCTGGACACCCGATTGGGAACATCCACATACCCGGCCGGGCTGGTACCACGATATGAGCTCGGTCATCCAGGCCGGCACCTGCCTGCGCTCGAATCAGATCGATTACGACGAGGAGGTCGCTTTCGCGGCCGAGCGCCTGATCTACGATCATGTGCGCGGAACGGATGAGCGTCCGCTCTGCCTCGTGGTGTCGCTCACCCATCCGCACGACCCCTTCGCCATTCCGGAACACTGGTGGAAGCTTTACGCCGACGCCGAGATTCCGCTTCCGCGCGTCTTGCCCGAAAGCGTCGCGCTCCATCCGCATGAGGAGCGCCTGCGTGATGTTTGCAACATGGTCGGCGCGAAGATCTCGCAAGACGATGTGCGTCGCGCGCGGCACGCCTATTACGGAGCGATCTCCTACGTGGACGACCATCTCGGCCGCTTGCTCCGGGCGCTGGACGCTACCGGTCTTGCGCGAGACACCCTCGTCATCGTCACGAGCGATCACGGCGAGATGCTGGGCGAGCGTGGCTTCTGGTACAAGATGAGCTTCTTCGAAGGCGCGGCTCGGGTGCCGCTCATCGTGCATTCGCCCGGCCGTTTCGCGCAGCGCCGCGTCGCTTCGGCGGTGTCGCTTGTCGACATCTTGCCGACGCTCGAGGAAATCGGGCGCGACGGTGACCTGCCTCGATCCCTTCAAGACCTCGATGGCCGAAGCCTTCTGCCGCACCTTGCCGGCGGCGCCGGCCATGATGAGGCGCTCGGGGAGTATTTGGCCGAAGGCGCAATCGCGCCCATCGTGATGATCAGGCGCGGACGACACAAATTCGTGTTCAGCCCGCCCGATCCGGACCAGCTCTACGATGTCGCCGCCGATCCGGACGAGCGCCTGAACCTCGCCGAGACGCCGCAATTTCAGGAGTTGCGGTTTCGCCTGCGCGACGAAGTTTCGCGGCGCTGGGATGTTGCTGCCCTCGATCGCGCCGTCCGCGAAAGCCAGCACCGCCGTCATCTCGTCACGGCGGCGCTTGCGATGGGCACTCGAACCAGCTGGGATTACCAGCCACCGCGCGACACGAGCCGCGAATACATACGCAACCATTCGGATCTCGGGGCCCTCGAAGCCCGCGCGCGCTTTCCCGCGGCGCGACGAACGCCCGAATAACGCGAGCTCGCGAGAACGCGGCCGCGTTCCCGGAAAGCGGGAACGGGGATCCAAGTCCATAACGTGAACGGCCCGCAGCACCCGGCCGAAGGGTCGTCTCACCTGCTGGCATCGCCGCGCCACGCGAGGCTCCCCGCTTTAGGGACTGCCAGACCCATAACGCCTTAGTATAGATTGAGAAAATCTATTCGCATAACTTTCATGTTGTTTAGCCGGAACTGGCCCTTCCACACAACGTTAAGGTTAACAGAAGGTTAACCGAGCGTGATCGTCATGTGTTTCAAAACAAAACTGTTTGCGGCAGTCGCAGTCTTGACCTTGGCGGTGGCTGGTCCTGGCTCGGGCTGGGCCCATGGCGATGGCGGTCACGGCGATGGCGGGGGACATGGTGACGGAGGCGGTCACGGCAGCGACGGCGGTGGCCACGAAGGCGGTGGGCACGACGGCGGCGGCCATGGCCATGAGGGCGGCGGTCACGAAGGTAGTGGGCACGAAGGTGGCGGCCATGGTCATGAGGGCGGCGGTCATGAGGGCGGCGGCCGCGAAGGTGGCGGCCACGAAGGTGGTGGTCATGGCCATGAGGGCGGCGGCCACGGAGGTCATGATGGCGGGCACGGGCATGAGGGCGGGCACGGCCACGAACATGGCGAGGGCAAGGGACACGAAGGCAAGGGACACGAAGGCAAGGGACAGGAAGGCAAGGGACACGAAGGCAAGGGGCACGAGGGCAAGGGGCACGAAGGCAAGGGGCACGAAGGCAAGGGGCACGAGGGCAAGGGGCACGAGGGCAAGGGACACGAACACGGCCACGAGCATGGGCATGAGCACGGCCACCACAAAGGCCATGAGCACGAGCATGGCGGTCAGTCGCAGGGCGGGACGCCGGGGACAGGCGGATCACCCGGCACGGGCGGGACGCCTGGCACCGGCGGGACCCCGGGGACAGGCGGGTCACCGGGCACGGGCGGGAATTCAGGAACAGGCGGATCACCGGGAACAGGCGGGAATTCAGGAACAGGCGGGACGCCAGGCAATGGCGGAACAACGGGTTCGCCCAGCGCTGGTGGCGGCAGCAACGTGGGCGGGTCCGCGAATGCAGGCGCGGGGACAGGCACCGGCAGCGGCGTCGGCGTGGCCGGGGGTGGATCGTCCGGCGTGGGTTCCGCCGCGTCGAACGCAGGCACGGGCGGCCGCGAGGGCGGGCCGGAGGTTCTCGCCTTTTCGGACCACGATTGTACTTACGGCTTTGAGAATTTCTGGCGATGCCGTGCCTCGGCTGTTTGGTGGCCCTGGGCGGGGTCGGCCGAAGAACAGGCGGAGGCGGGTCGGTTGGAAGGCGCCGCCGTCTACCCGGGACCATACCCGTATCGTCATCATCACTGGGGGCGGTGGCACCGCGTGAGCCAATCGGAGGATGCGCCAGGCTTCATCGGGGCATGCTCCCCCAGGGGTTGGCACAAGGCACCGTGGCATTCCTTCGCGCATCACGAGCGAGACAGGCGACTTTGTGGGTTTACCCACAGGGGACGCAAGTTGGGCGTCGCGACGGCCCATCCGATTGTGAGATTTCACCACCACCGAGGCTCTTTGGCGCATGGGCGCGCGCCGCCCCAACGTGTCGGCTTCGAGCGCGCCTTGCGCAGCTTCATCAAAGCCGGCTCAACATAATCGATAGCCGACTTTCAGGGGGAAGTCGAGGCGTGGATCACCGGACCAAGTCCGGTGATGACTTTGTCGACAAGCCTCTCAGCGCGCCGGCTATGCTTCTGCCGCGTCGACGATCCGCATCTGGGCACGTTCGGACCCACCCCAGCGGTCGACCGATAGCGTGCCCGCGATATGAAGCCTGCCGCCACGTGCCGCAAGGAGCGCTTTCCCAAGCGGCTCCTCGGCGGCACGAAACGCGATCGCTGAAAGACTGGCGCCGTCCGGAGACCGCAACCGCGCCCGCACATGACCGGTCCCGACGACCGCAGCATCCGCCAGAATGTGGCCGCCGAGCACGACGACGGGTTCCGGCGAGCCCGCGCCGAAGGGGCCGGCGCGCTCGAGGGTCGCGACGAGCTCGGGCGAGGCCCCGGCCGCGGTTGCGAGCGCATCCACCATGAGCGCGCTGCGCGCGCGCCCCGCCTCGACCGCGCTCCGCAGCCGTTGAGAAACAAAATCCAGAAACGCGCCGGCGCCATCCGTCCGAAGCGTGGCGCCAGCCGCCATGGCATGGCCGCCACCCTTGAGAGCCAAGCCAGCCTCAACGGCGGCCGCCACGGCGCGGCCGAGATCGGCGCCCTCGATCGATCGGCCAGAGCCCGTCATTGTGCCGTCCAGCGCGACCGAGAAGGCAAAAGCCGGCCGGCGATGACGCTCCTTGAGCCGCGCCGCGACAAGGCCGACCACGCCTGGATGCCAGTCGGGCGCATGCGCCAGGATGACAGGCGCGTCGCCTTGCGACAGAGCCGCTTGCGCCTGCGCCTGCGCGGCCTCGAGCGCCTGCTCCTCGATGACGCGGCGCTCGGCGTTCAGCCGATCGAGCGTCGCCGCCATGTTGGCGGCCTCCGTCTCATCTCGACTCATGAGAAGCCGCGCGCCGAGGCTCGCATCGCCGATCCGCCCCCCGGCATTGATGCGCGGCCCGAGCAGAAATCCGAGATGATACGGAGCAGGCTCCCCGTCGAGTCTTGCCGCGTCGGCGAGCGCGCGCAAGCCGAGCCGACTGCGCGCCTTCATGACGGCGAGGCCTTGCCGGACGAGGGCGCGGTTCAGCCCCGTGAGCGGCATCACATCGGCGATCGTCGCGAGCGCCACGAGATCGAGCGCGGCGAAGAGATCGGGCTCCGGACGCTCCGCACTGAAGAGATTGCGCCGGCGGAGCTCGCGGTTCAATGCCACGAGCACCACGAAGGCCACGCCCGCGGCACACAGCATGGTGAGGCCTGAAAGATCATCTTGCCGATTCGGATTGACGAGCGCGTCCGCCGGAGGAAGTGTTTCTGGCGCCAAGTGATGATCGATCACGATCACGTCGAGGCCGAGCCGCTTGGCTTCGGCAAGAGGCCCATGGCTCATCGTGCCGCAATCGAGCGTGACAAGGAGTGTGGCGCCTTTTCGAGCGAGCCCCGTGACCGCTTCCACATTCGGCCCATAACCCTCGGTGAGCCGGTCGGGTATGTGGAAGGAGACTTCGCAGCCGAGATCGCGCAAATAGCTCGCGAACAGCGCCACCGAGCAGGCGCCGTCCACGTCATAGTCGCCGAAGAGCGCGACATGCTCCCCCAGCTTCACGCCTTGCGCCAAACGCGCGACGGCCTTGTCCATGTCGACGAGGGTCGAGGGATCGCAAAGCAGGTCCCTCAGCTTCGGTGCGAGATAGCCGGCGACGCTCTCGACCCCGATCGCGCGCGACGCGAGCACGCGCGCCAAAAGATCGGGGAGGCCATGAGCCTGCGCGAGCGCCATCGCCCGCTGTTCGCCAGCTTCGTCGAGCCGCGCCTGCCAGGCGCGGCCGAGAACCGAGCTCGTGACGCCGAGAATCGGCCGGGTCGCGGCAAGCGCGGCTTCGCTCATCCTTTGCCCTTACGCCCCATAGGCTGGCCCACAAAGATGCGAGCGTGAATTTTCCACCGGTGAAGTCCGAGGCGTGAGAAGCGAGCACGCGACCCTGAGCAGTGGAAGCTCGCTCAAGAACGTTCGCAGCTCGCGCGCTCGGGCGCGGCAACCTGTTCGCCTCCTGTTGGCTGGCCTTCGCCGGGCGAGGTAGCTACCATTTCATCATTCATCTTCGATAATCATTCGTCTGGACTGGCCGATGAGAAAGCTTCGTCTTTACGCGCTTGCGGTCGCCCTTCCTTTCGTACTCGCGATCCTGGTCGGCATCTCGCCCCTTCCCGTGCGGACCGATGTGCAAAATCTCGTCTTCGACAATTATCAACGCATGAGCCCGCGCATCTATGATCCTGGCTCTCCGGTGCGCATCATCGACATCGACGACGAGTCCCTGAAGCGCTACGGACGCCAATGGCCTTGGCCGAGAACGGAGCTTGCGGGCTTCGTCGATTTTTTGAAACAACATGGCGCGCTTGCGATCGGCTTCGATTTTCTTTTCGCCGAGCCTGATCAAATGGGAATCGGCGAGCTGATCCGCAACGAACCGCGCGAGCGCGCGCTCGCCTTGATTGCCCAAGAGCTCGAAAAGAACGGCACTTATGACCAAGCCTTCGCGAAGTCGCTCGCCGGCGCACCCGTGATTCTCGGGGCTGCGCTCGTAAATGGAACGGGCCAGGGGAAGAGCGGGCAAGCTCAAGCGGAGGATCAGGCACCGCTTCCGCTGAAGGCGGGCTTCTCTCACGCCGGCGATGATCCGCTCTTATTTCTGCACGCTTTCCAGGCGAGCATCGGCCCGATCAAGATACTCGCCGATCAAGCCGCCGGAATGGGCGCGCTCAACTGGGTACCGGATCGCGATCGGGTCATCCGCCAGGTGCCGCTCCTGTTCGCGCTTCGAGACCAGATCGTGCCGAGCCTTGCGGCCGAGGCGCTTCGCCTGGCGCAAGAGCAGGGCGGGAGCTACTTCATTAAATCCTCGAACGCCTCCGGCGAAACCGCGTTCGGGGCGAAGACGGGAATCGTCGCGGTGCGCATCGGCAAAGTTGCGGTGAGCACGCAGCCGCGCGGCGATGTGCGCGTGCGCTTCACCCGGCATGAGCCGCGCCGATTCATCCCGGCCTGGAGGCTGCTTGCGCACGAGATCGATCCCGCCGAGATCGAAAACAAGATCGTTTTCATCGGCTCGAGCGCCGCGGCGCTTGGCGACGTGGTGACGACGCCGCTCGACGCCTCCGTTCCGGGCGTCGAAATCCACGCCCAGCTTCTCGAGCACATCCTGGACGGCCAAAGCCTTGTGCGTCCAGACATCGCCGACGGCATCGAACTTCTCGTGATGGTGCTGTTGTCGCTCGTCATGATCGTCGTCCTTCCCTTCGTGCCCGCGATGGTTGGAGCCGCGATCGGTGGCGTCTGCGTCCTTGCCTTGAGCGCGGGGAGCTGGTGGGCCTTCACGCAAAAGGGGTTGCTGCTCGACCCGGTCTTCCCGAGCCTCTCGGCGGGGGTGGTCTTCCTCGCGGGCGTGCTCGCGCTTTACGGGCTCAAGCAATCGCAGGAGCGACACGTGCGCCAGGCATTCGGGCGCTTCGTCTCGCCCGCCGTGGTGCAGCGCCTTGCCGAGAACCCCGAGAGGCTCATCTTGGGCGGCGAGAATCGCGAGCTGACCTTGCTGTTTTGCGATCTGCGCTCTTTCACCACCATCTCGGAGGGCTTTGATGCCCATGGTCTGACGCGCTTCCTCAACGAATACCTCACCCCGATGACCGATGTAGTTCTCGATCACAACGGTACGGTCGACAAATATATGGGTGACGCCATCATGGCGTTCTGGAATGCGCCGCTCGACGACCCGGACCATGCACGCAATTCGGCGATGGCGGCGCTCGCCATGAGAGCCGAGCTCGCCAAGCTGAACGCGCGCTGGCAGGCCGAGGCGGCCGAGCGGCGCCGGAACTTCCCCGAGGTGCGCTTCGGGGTCGGCCTCAACACCGGTATTTGCTGCGTCGGCAATCTCGGCTCGGCTCGGCGCTTCGATTACTCGGCGATCGGGGATGACGTGAACGTCGCCTCGCGGCTCGAGGGCGCCACAAAAATGCTCGGGGTGGACATCGCGGCGAACGAGGCAACACGTGACGAGGCACCCGAATTTGCCTGGCTCGAAATCGACAAGGTGATGGTGAAAGGCAAGAGTCTGCCGATCACAGCCTATGCGCTGGTCGGGGACGAGAAGGTGGCACGAAGCGAACGTTTCAAGGCCCTCGCCGAGCGCCATGAGGCCATGCTCGAAGCCTTCCGTGGCCGCGCCTTCGACGAGGCGCTTGCGCGTTGCGCGGAAGCCGCGCCCCTCGCCCCCGCTGAGATCGCCGGCCTCTACGCCTTCTACCGCGTCCGCATCGCGGAGGTGCTCGACGAGCTGCCGGGTGAGGACTGGTCCTCGATGCTCAAGCTCGAGGAGAAATGAGGAGAAGGCTTGTGCAGGTGGGCTAATTTTAGGGCCGTGGATGACGGACCAAGGTCCTTGTTTCAACCTCGGCTTCTGGCGCGGACTTGGCAGGCCGGTTCGCGACCTTGCCAGCAAGTACAATGACCGCGGCACGCGATTGTAGGGTAGGGTTGTCGCGGAACGCCGCAGCGGAGAGTAGAAATGTCGGATCACCTGCAGCTCGATTGAGAAACCGGAGGCTCAAACCATCGTCTGTCGCGGTTTTGCTTCCACGTGATAAACTCCGCCGTCGGAATTGTTTTAGAGAATCAGAGCGAAACAGGCATCATGCTAGCTAGCTAAAGTTTTTCTTCTTCGGGTCGGGGCCGCGCGGTCAAAGGAGGCTCGGATGGGGCGTTACTTCGCGATCCTGCTTCTGCCCTTCTTTCTTGCGCAAAGCCTGAGTGCAAAGGAGGGGCCAGCGACCAGCTCCGATGCGAGCGCGATGCCGCCGCAGGTGAAAGTATTCGTGGGCCTGATGGACGATCCGCAAGTTCGCGCATGGCTCTCCAAGCAAATTGAGGAAAAGCAAGTTGAGGGAAAGCTGGCGCCGGTCGTGGCGCCGAACAAGCCGGATGGGGAGCTAAACGCATTCGCCGCGCATTTCGATTTGATCCGCGCTCATTTCGCCGCCCTCGTTCAAGTCATCCCGAGCTTGCCCGAGCAGTTCGGGCAAGCCGCGAAGATCGCGCAGGGCGAGATGGAGCAGCATAGCTTTGGACGGGCGTTCCTCCTGCTCGCGCTGTTCATCGGGCTTGGCTTTGCCCTCGAATGGCTGTTCTGGCGCGCTACGGCTCGTCTTCGCGCGCGCATCGATTTGCTCATGCTCGACACGGTGCAACAGCGTTTGCTGGCCGTCGGTATGCGATTTGCGCTAGGGATCGGAGGCCTGATCAGCTTCGCGCTCGGCAGCATTTGTGCCTTCCTGGCCTTCGAATGGCCAAGCTTCTTGAAGCAGCTCGTGCTCGGCTATCTCGCGGCTTTCCTCGCCTTGCGCTTCACGCTCGGCATCGCGCGCTTCCTTTTGGCACCCGGTGGGCGGACACCTGGCGATGAAACGCGCTTTCGTATCCTTCCCATGACGACCCGGGCCGCACGATACTGGACGAGGCGCCTTGCCCTAATCGTGGGTTGGTTCTCTTTCGGCTGGGTCACGGTTCTGGCGCTCGCACAATTCGGCTTCACCAAAGAGGCCGTCCAGCTCTTCGCCTATGGGCTCGGCCTCGTTTTGCTCGGCCTGGGAATCGAGGCCGTGTGGCACGCGCCGCGCATGGCAAATGTTGGGACGGGCGAGCCGAGTGGGGAGAACCAGCAGGGCAGGGCAAGGGCCGTCGGCCTGAGCCTCTACTTTGCTCTGCTATGGCTGCTCTGGGTCGCGGGTGCCTGGGCAACGTTCTGGGCTGCGGTCGTTCTCGCTGCGCTGCCTGCGGCGGTCAAGTTGACGGACCGCGCCGTTGGCCACCTGCTCCGGCCCCCCGGGCAGGCAGAAGCGAAGGTGGGAGTGCCGAGCCTTGCCGTCATATGCCTCGAGCGCGGATTGCGTGGCATCCTCATCATCGGCGCGCTGCTCTGGCTCGCTCATGTATGGAGTGTCGATATCGGGGATATCGCGACGCAGAACACCTTGGTGACGCGCGTCATGCGCGCGATCCTCACTGCGGTCATCGTGATCCTGATCGCTGATTTTGCCTGGAGCGTCGCTAGGACTTTTGTCGACACTCGCATCGAGGAAGCGAACAGCGTCGGCGAGGTGCCCATAGAGGAACAGCGTCGACGTGCGCGCTTGCGCACCCTGCTCCCCATCGTTCGCGTGGCGCTGTTTGTGTTCATCCTGACGCTCGGCGGCATGATGGGCCTTGCCTCGCTGGGCATCCAAATCGGTCCGCTGATCGCGAGCGCCGGAGTCGTCGGGGTGGCGGTCGGCTTCGGGGCGCAAACTCTCGTGCGAGACATCTTCAGCGGCATCTTCTATCTGCTCGACGATGCCTTCCGGATCGGCGAATACATCCAGAGCGGCAACTACCGCGGCGAGGTGGAAGGCTTCAGCCTGCGCTCGGTCAAACTGCGCCATCAGAACGGCCCGTTGTACACGGTTCCCTTCGGTGTCCTCGGCGCCGTGCAAAACATGAGTCGCGACTGGGTGGTTACCAAGCTGGATATCGGCGTGACTTATGATTCTGACATCGAAAAGGCCCGCAAGATCGTCAAAAAGGTCGGCGAGGAACTCGCTCGCGAGCCCGAACTCGCCGCCGGCATCCTCGAGCCGCTCAAGATGCAGGGCGTCGAGGCCCTTGGCGACTTCGCCGTGCAGCTTCGACTCAAGATGAAAACGCGTCCGGGGGACGTTCAATTCATTGCACGTCGACAAGCGCTTGGTCTCATCAAGAATGCTTTTGACAAGAACGGTATCAAATTCGCCTATCCCACGGTGCAGGTTGCCGGAGTTTCCCCTGGTGCCTCCGACGAGGCTGTTTCGGCTTCGGTTGCGCAAAAGGGGCTCGAGCTGGTCAAGCCGGCCAAGGGCGTGTGAAGCGAGCCGCAAGTCGCTGCTTCCGTATTTCGCTGGCAGAGACAATCTTGTTCTCCGCCGAGATTTTTTCGCCATGGGTTTTGAGCAGGTTGCGATCGCCGGCGCCAAGCCTGGTTGAACTCAGATCGAACCGGTGCAAATCGGACCTCCCTCTTCGCCTCGGCAATTCGCGCATATCCTTGACGATCTGCCTTTCGCGCTGATCTGCCCGCTGGATGTCACGGATGATCTGTTTCAGTTGGCCGGGATTGGGGAAATCTTCGTCGAAGAAGGTCTCCCCCGGCTCGGGGTTCCTCAATATCTTGCCAGGCAACTCGGTTTGCAGAGCTTGCCGGTTCGCCTGAATCACCTTTCCAGGACGGTTCGCAGGAAATCGCGCGTGCGCCGCTCGCGCGGCGCGCCGAAAATGTGCTCCGGGGAGTCCTCTTCGACGATCATGCCTTGATCCATGAAAATCACGCGCGAGCTGACTTGACGCGCGAAGTTCATTTCGTGCGTCACCACCAGCATCGTCATGCCTTGCGCAGCGAGGTCGCGCATTGTCGCGAGGACTTCGGCGACGAGTTCAGGATCCAGCGCACTGGTCACCTCATCCATCAACATGGCCTTTGGATCCATCGCTAACGCGCGCGCGATCGCAACACGTTGCTGCTGGCCGCCTGACAGCTCCTCGGGGTAAGCATCTTCCTTGTCGGCGAGGCCGACCTGGGTCAAGAGCTCGCGGGCTCGTTTTCGCGCCAAGTCTTTCGGCTTTCCCAATACATGGACTGGTGCTTCGATTATGTTGCCCATCGCCGTAAGATGCGGGAAGAGATTGAAGTGCTGGAAAACCATGCCGAGCTGGGCGCGCACGGCGGCGATCGCGCGATTGGAGTGCGGCCTGAACACGCCCCTTTTTTCGGTTGCGTAGGCGAGTTCCCCATCGATTCGAATACGACCCTGCTCGGCAACTTCAAGATGGTTGATACACCGCAGGAGGGTTGATTTCCCGCTGCCTGAAGGTCCGATAACGCAGACGACCTCGCCTGCGGCTATCGCGAGATCGATTCCGCGCAGCACATGGTTGTCGCCGAAATGCTTGTGCAGCCCCTCGACTTCAATCATCGGCCGGGTCGGTCGTCTGTCGTTCACGAACGCCTCCGCCGATAGCCGGCCTTGGTGAGCCGCTCGAGGTAGGCGACGAGACGCGCGGCCGGAAAGCTCACCGCGAGGTACATGATGCCGACCACGGTGTAGAGCGTGAAATATTGGAAGTTCCGCGCCGCGAGAATTTGTGCGGTAAAGACAACTTCCTGAATGCTCACGACCGAGCACAGTGCCGTATCCTTGAAGAGGCTGATGAAATAATTGCCGAGGGCCGGGATGACGACGCGAATGGCCTGGGGCAGTATGATTCGGCGCATCGCAAGCATGCGCGGCATGCCGAGCGCGGCAGCCGCGTCATGCTGGCCGCGTGCGATGGCCTGAATTCCTCCCCGATAGACCTCCGAAAGATAAGCCGAATAGTTGAGGGTGAGCGCCAGAACGCCAGCCGTGAAACTGTTGAGGCGGATGCCAATCTCGGGCAACACGTAATAAACGTAGATGAGCTGGAGCAACAGCGGCGTGCCTCGGATCGCCTCGACATAGACTTTGACGAGCCAGCGCAAGGGAGCGAAACGCGACATGCCGCCGAGTGCCACGAGCAACGCAAAGACCAGACTGATCGCGATCACCACGAAGGTCAGTTCGATGGTGAGCATCAATCCGGCGAGCAACGGTCCGAAATTCCGGAGCGCGATCTCGACGTTGAAGATTTCCATCGCGGCGATTCAGCTTGGCTGGCACACGCCGCGGTCGGTTCCGATCCGAGCTTTAAGCTAGTTCACGGATTGAGCTTGTACATGACGAGGTTGCGGTCACTGAGCCCGTATTTTTTCAGAATCGCGCTGACATGGCCGTTGGCTCGCATTTCCGCCAATGCCTGCGTATAGGCGGAACGCAGCGTGCAATCTTCCTTGCGCATCGCAAAGCGAGCCATCCCATAGCCGCCGCCGTTGATGATGTCGGCGGGCGCCTCGATGTTCCACAGCGGCTCGAGATTGTGGTTCTGGTTCGTTTTGGCGAATTCAAGGTAGACAAGATCGTCCTCAAGCACGGCCTGCAGACGACCTTGGTTGAGGCTCTGGAGCTCGTCGATCTCGGTCTTGAAGGAGGTTGGCGTGACGCCGATCTTGCGCAGATAGAAATCGGCCGCCGAGCCCGAAATATCGCCGACCTGTTTACCCTTCAGGTCGTCATACGACTTGATGCCCAGTGGATTCCCCTTGGCGACGATGATGACGGGCCCGTACCAGTAAGCTGGGCCACTAAAGCTGATCACCTTGTCGCGTTCCGCAGTGTGATGGATGTTGCCGGCGATGACATCGGTGCGCTTGGAGAGGAGTGCCGGGACCTGCGATTCCCAGGGCATCCATTCGAGCTTGATGTTTTTCACCCCCATCCAATCGAGTGCCGCCTTGTTGATGTCCCAATCGATGCCCCTGGCTTCCTTGGTCTGCTCGTCGAGCCAGGCCTCGGGTGGATTGACGGAAAAGCCGAGCGTA